>DASYYN010000060.1:0-31210 GCA_035933815.1 Acidobacteriaceae bacterium | reverse complement strand
CTCCTGCTCGCTCAGCCCGTCCTCCCGCAGCGCCGCGACCAGCAGATTGGCAATGCCAATGCCCGCCGAGCCGAATCCCAGAATCCCGACCCGCTGATCCTTCAGCTTCACGCTGGCAGATTTCATCGCCGCGAGCAGCGTCGCCAGCACCACGGCCGCCGTCCCCTGGATATCGTCGTTGAACGTGCAGAGCCGGTCGCGATACCGCTTCAGCAGGCGCGCCGCATTCGATCCCGCAAAGTCTTCCCACTGCAGCAGCACGTGCGGCCAGCGCTTCTCCACCGCCGACACGAATGTCTCGATGAACTCGTCGTATTCCTGCCCTCGCATGCGGTGGTGACGCCAGCCGATGTAAATCGGATTCGCCAGCCGCTCCTCGTTGTCGGTCCCCACATCGAGCAGCACCGGCAGGCAGTTCTCATGATGGATGCCGCCCAGCGCCGTATATAGCGCCATCTTCCCGATCGGAATGCCCATGCCGCCTGCGCCCTGATCGCCGAGTCCCAGAATGCGCTCGCCGTCACTCACGACGATGCACTTCACGTTGTCGTAGCGCTTATGACTCAGGATCTGCTCGATGCGGCTGCGATTGGGAAAGCTCAGGAAGAGCCCCCGCGGCTTGCGCCACACTTCGCTGAAGCGCTGACACCCCTCGCCCACCGTCGGCGTGTAGACGATCGGCATCATCTCGCGGATGTACGTCGTCACCAGCGCGTAGAACAGGGTTTCGTTGATGTCCTGCAGATCGCGCATGAAGCTGTACTTGTCGAATGCGGTCGGAAGCGAATCGAAAACCCGCTTCCGCCGCCACACCTGCTCCTCGAGCGTGCCTACGTGCGGAGGCAGCAGGCCATGCAAATCGAACGCGTCGCGCTCTTCTTCAGTGAACGCGGTGCCCTTGTTCAGACGCGGATGATTCAGGAGGGTAAAGCCGTACAGTTTAGTGCGGATGACGGGTTCTGCCATTGGACTGTCCTCTGCGACGTGAGTGTGATCAGCGATCAGTGATCACAGCGCCATTCCATCCTCATCGACCCCGGCAAACATGGCTGTATCCTCCGTCACGGAAGCCTTACCCCGCCGCGCTGCCAGCAGATAGCGCTCCACCTGCATCGCTTTCTGCACGTGCTCCCCGACGCGCTTCAGCACGCCCTGCTGCGAGCTGTGTTTGCGGAAGGCTTCCATCTTGCGCTCAGCCAGTTCTCCCATCTCGATCGTCAGCGACCAGGGCGTCGTCGCCGCGATCTGCGTCAGCTCCGGCCGGTCGCGTACCGACACAAACGGCGTGCTCGCGTAATACAGCTTCTGCGCGGCCCAAGCCGCCAGCTCGCCCGGAAACATCTCCGCCCGTCCTGCCCAGTGAAACGCCATGGTCGCGACTGCGGAAATAACAGCGTGGTCGCGATGCAGGTTCACGCCGCCATCGCCGCCAAAGGTCAGCACCACATGAGGGCGGAGGCGACGAATCCGCTCCACCGCTGTCCCGACCATCTGCTGGAGATCGGATTTGTACAACTCGCCGTCGGGAAAGTGCAGCACCTCGCAGCGGGTCACGCCCAGCACTGCGCAGGCCGCAGCCATTTCCTCGCGCCGCAGCTTACCGAGGTCCTCATTGCCCGTGGCTGTTCCGCGAAAATGCGCCGCCTGCCCGTCGGTGAAGCAGAGCACGCTGGTTTCCGTGCCCGCCCGCCCGGCCAGCATCAGCGCGCCTCCAAAGGCGCCGCTTTCGTCGTCAGGATGTGCGGTTATGCAGAGGAGTCGGTGGGGCACAGAACGTCTTCGTCCTCGACAGAAATTTCCTCCCACGGCAAATCGATCTGTGCCACGGGAGCAAAGCTCTTTCGATGCAGGACCGACGGCCCAAGATTCCGCAGCGCCTCGCGATGCTCGGGCGTCGCGTATCCCTTGTGCGATGCGAGCCCGTAACCGGGATACTGCTCGTCCAGTTCCCGCATACGTGCATCGCGGTAGACCTTCGCCACCACCGAAGCCGCCGCAATCGAGATGCTCAGCGAGTCGCCGTAGATGATGCTGGTCTGCCGGTGCGGCAGGTCCAGGCGCAGCGCGTCAATTAGCAGATGCTCCGGTTCCGGATCGAGCCGCATCACCGCCGCAGTCATGGCCATCCGCGACGCCTGGTAGATGTTCACCCGATCGATGGTCTCCGCGTCCACTTCTTCAACTGCGAAGGCAATCGCCCGCGCCTTGACTACGTCCGCCAGCCGCTCGCGGTCTTCCCGCAGCAACTGCTTCGAGTCGCGCAGCCCGCGAATCCGCGTATCTGGCGGCAGGATGACGGCCGCTGCCACAACCGGTCCGAACAATGCACCGCGCCCCACCTCGTCCACTCCCGCAATCAGGTTCGCACCCTGCGAACGCGCCAGCTTCTCGTACTTGTTCCCACAGTGGAGGGAGCGCAGCATGCGCATCTTGCGCGTCGCGGCGGACACCTCGTCGTCAGCTTTTTTCCGGGAGGTTTTCGGGATCAGCTCGCCCGCCTGGCCCATGAGCCGAGTCTACTGCTTCACAGCCTGCGGATAGCCGTGGAAATCAGGACCAAAACACGTCACCGCCCCGGCCCATTCGCCTGGACGGCTAGTCCCTAGGTTCTTTCCACTTCCTTCAGACGAGCCGCCTTGCCGCGAAGCCCGCGCAGGTAGAAGAGCCGAGCCCGGCGCACTTTAGCCGACCGAACCTTCTCCACCTTGTCGATGACCTTGCTGTTGAACGGGAAGATGCGCTCGACGCCCTGCCCAAAGCTCATTTTGCGGACGGTAAAGCTGCCCTGGGGACCGTTCTTGCGGGCAATCACCACGCCCTCAAACGCCTGCAGGCGTTCCTTGTCGCCTTCCTTGATCCGGACCTGCACGCGCACGGTGTCGCCCGGCGCAAAGGCGGGCAGGTCGGTGCGGTTCAGTTTTTCGGCAAGGCGCTGCATCACTGGATGAATCGACATAGATATTTCCTGAAAGGGATTTGCGAATCTTCAGTTTACAGGAAAATCGCTGATTCCGGGATGCAGGCAGGCTCTAAATGACGCTAAACACACGAAAAGCAAAACGGCGACAGCCCCGGGTGAAAGGCCGCCGCCGTCGCAAAAAATCAACTGCTACGGCTGAGCGCGGGTGATTTGGCTGGCGCGCACGTAGACGCCGTCCGCCTCGACATTGTTCGCATCTTCCGAGCTGATCTTCCAGCTATGCTCGGCCTGCGCTTTCGAGGGCGCCTTCTCCACCGTGCCCGTTACGTTCACCCGGTCCCCGACCGTTAGCCCGCTCATCACGTTCGCGGCATTGCCGGAGACAATCGCGAGAATCGGCCCTGCTCTGCGCGTGTTGGTGGTTCCAATCCAGACAGCATGGTTGTTGTCCACCTTTTGGACCGGCACATCACTGATCTGGAAGGACTGTCCGATGAACGAACTCTTATTCTGCGCATCCAGCACCGCTACGCCCGACCCGGTAATGGTCGCTGCCGGAGCGGCTCCGGATGCGCGGTACGGGGCGCCCGCACTTCCCGGCGCTCCCGGCGGCGGAGTCTGCGCCGGCCCAGCGTTGGTCGCCGCCGGCTGGTTCTGCGCCGGCATCTGCACGACCTTCGAGTTATTCGCCGACTGCGTCGCCGAAGGCGCTCCGTGTCCCCACCACCAGCCTCCCCACGAGCCCCAGCCCCAGCCGCAGAACCAAAATGCGGCGATCACAATGGGGATCCAGATCCAGGCCCAGGCAAACGGCCGCCCTGTTCCCACCTCGCGTTCCACCCGTCGTTGCACGTCTGCGATCGGCTCGCGTTCATGATCATCAGGATTTGGTCTTTGTGGCGCTGCTGCCATCGTCTCTCCCCCTCGGTACCGATTGGGAACACGCAACTCTCCTGCGAATCGCAGGAGGCGCGCAGGTCCCTCTCTGGTGGGATGGGCACGCGGAAAGCCGACGATGTCCCTGAACCGGCCAGCCGCAGTTGCCATGCTGAGGCCGCTGACGCTTAAGACACGACGGCCCGCACAGAAGCTCTGCGCGGGCCGGCGAAATACTCTACTGCTGCTTCGGCTGGAACAGCTCCAGGCGTACGTGCCACTCCACGCTCTGCCCCGGCTTCAGCGTCACCATGCCGGTGTCCATCCCGTGCCACTCCTTGCCGAATGGATCGCCAAAGTTGAACTGCTCCTCGATCGCGGCGAATTGCTTCGTCGGCGGCGCGTACACCTGAACCGTCTTGATTTGCGGTGAAAGCCCCAGGATGCGGACTCCATAGTTCGACGCCGGGTCTGCGAGGTTCACGTCAACGGCGCCGTTCGTCCTCTGCAGATGCGACCAGTTGTCATCCAGGAAAACGTCGTCGAGAGCCTTCCCCTGCGGCGTAGTGAAGTCCCACTTCGTCCCCTTCACCGGCAGCAGCTTTCCGGTTGGAAACACGTCATCGTAGTTGTTCACCTGCGCCACTTCCGTTGCCGGAACATGCAGCAGAGCCTGCTTGCGATCGCCGCTGGGAATGGCAAAGTATGGATGCCAGCCGATGGCCATCGGCTCATCCTCTTTGCCCACGTTCTTCGCGACAATCGTCGCGTCAATCGCCTTGCCGCTCAGCGCAATCGTGAAGTGCAAATCCGTCTGCGAAAGCCAGTGACCGCCGAAATCGCCGGCATGAATCGTTCCGGTGAGCGTCTGCCCATCTGCTGTGTTTTGCGTCTGCACGTCGGAGGTCTGCGAGGCGAGGATCAGCCCGTGCATCGCATGCTTGTCCTTCGTCGGCTCGGCGCTGTTGTGCCAGTTCGCCGGCAAGGTGATCGTTTTGCCGTGCCACTGTGTGGTCACCGTCTTCTCATCCGATGAGAGCTTCCCGACAATGCGGTTCGGATACGGCACCAGAAATGCGCCGCCAAACGAAAAGCTGGCGTTGCCGTTCTGATCGTCCGGACCGCCGTTGAGTTTCGAAGCGGCGTCTTCCAGCGTTGGCGAGGCGAGCACCGGAATCTCGCCTTTGCCCGGGAGATTCGCCGTGATCTGAAAAACGTTCATGCCGCGGCCGGGCAGCACCGTCACCGAGAGAAACTCCGGCTGCTGGCCGTTGCTGGTTGCGGCGCGGTTCAGCTTCACCACGTCCTGGCCGCCGATTTGCGGAGGAGCCGACTGTGCGGCGGGCTGTTCCGCGGCGGGTGCGGGTTGACTCTGCTTGCTGCAGCCGGCCATCAGCGCAACTCCCGCTGCCATGGCCACTGCCATCGCTGTGCGAATCGACATGGATCTTCTCTCCCTGGCATGGTTGATCGATAAGAATCAAGGGTTTCCTGAAGCGCACCCATTTTACGCTCTGCTCAAGCCTCCGCCCGGCTTCTAAAATCGAAACGTGAGCATTTCCTCCACCTGCGCTTCGCCTCTGGCCCTGCTCAACCAGCGCGTGGTGGCCTGCAATCGCTGCGAGCGGCTCCGCGCCCACTGCACCACCGTGGCCGAGAAGAAGCGCCGCGCCTATCGCGATGTCGAATACTGGGGCAAGCCCGTGCCGTCCTTCGGCGACCCCGACGCGCGGGTCCTCTTTGTCGGCCTCGCGCCCGGAGCGCACGGCTCGAACCGCACAGGCCGGCCCTTCACCGGCGACGGTTCAGGAGACTTCCTCTACCCTCTCCTGCATCGCGCGGGCTTTGCCTCGCAACCCACCGCCAGCCATCGCGACGACGGCATGCGCCTCATCGGTGCGTGGATCACCTCCGTTGTCCGCTGCGCCCCGCCCGGCAACAAGCCGCTCCCTGAGGAAATCGCTGCCTGCGCGCCCTGGCTGGACGAGGAGATCGTGGCGCTCCCCAACGTGCGAGCGATCGTGTGCCTGGGAAAGATTGGCTTTGACGGCGTCGTAGCCCACCTGTTGCGCACCGGTCAGATCGACCGCCGCGGCGAGCTCCTCTTCGGCCACGCTGTGGAGTACCGCATTCCAGGCGATCGCTGGCTGCTCGCCAGCTACCACCCCTCGCTCCAAAACACGAATACCGGAAAATTAACGGCGCCTATGATGCTGAAAGTGTTCGAGAGGGCGAAGCGTCTGGCAAGAATTTCTGCGCGCTAAATAACGCCAAAATCAGGAACATCCCGCTTTCCCGGCGAACGCATCCAGAGAAGAACCGGGAGCGACGACGACTCCCGCGCAAAGGAGTCCGGTCCATGATCACCATTCTGATAATCATTCTGCTCCTCATGCTGATCGGAGCATTTCCCGCGTGGCCGTACAGCCGCGGGTGGGGATACTACCCAAGCGGCGGCCTCGGCCTGATTCTGGCGATCATCATCGTGCTGCTGCTGTTGCGGGTGATCTAAGCAAGGCTGGTCCGCGAGACACTGGAGCGGGAGACCGGGATCGAACCGGCGACATTCAGCTTGGGAAGCTGACGTTCTGCCACTGAACTACTCCCGCTCGCGGGACCAATGTCAAAAGTATCTCGCAATCGGACATCGCCCGCAACGCGCCCGCGAACGACGCGCCCGCTTTCAAAGCTTGCGGGAAAACTTCGTGCTTTGAAGGGGCACGGCTTCACGGCTCGCGGAAAAGTTTCTGCGCTTTGAAGGGGCTCGGCTTCAGCCGCGCCGTAAAAACCGCAAACTCAGTGGGCTCTAGCCCCTGAGGAAAGTCTTTCCGCTTCTTTCCTTGTTCTCCACCGTTTTTGCGCGAGCGACTTCAGGCGTGCTCCAGTCCCTTCGCCTTCCGCGCAACCGCATCCCGCAACGGCGGAAGCGTTGGACGTCCCACGCTCACATACGTGAAACCCCGCGCCGCCATCGCAGCCGGATCGTACAGATTCCGCCCGTCTACGATGATCGGAAAGCGCAGGCTCCGCTGCAGCTTCTCCAGGTCCAGTTCCGCAAATTCCTGCCAGTCATTCAGGATCAGCAGAGCGTCGGCGCCTTCCGCCGCCACATAGGGATCCTCGGCATACCGCATCTGTTCGCCGGACGGCACAACCTCCCGCGCGCGACCTTCCGCCGCTGGGTCGTACGCTGTGACCGTGCAGCCCTCGTTCAGCAGCCTGCCCAGTATGTCGAGCGCCGGCGACTCCCGGATGTCGTCGGTACCGCCCTTGAACGCCAGCCCCAGCACTGCCACTTTCTTGCCGCGAAAGGTCCACAGCGCGGAGCGCACCTTCTCGAAGAAGCGCTGCTTCTGCTCCTCGTTGATCTTCTCCACTTCGCGCAGCAGGCAGAAATCCAGCCCCATTTGCTCGGCCGCATGGCGAAACGCCGCCACATCCTTCGGGAAGCAGGAGCCTCCATACCCGATGCCCGCCCGCAGAAACTTCGGGCCGATGCGCGTGTCAAGCCCGATCCCCTGGGCCACCTCTTCCACATCCGCGCCCGCGCTCTCGCAGATATTCGCCACCATATTAATGAAGGAAATCTTCGTCGCCAGAAAAGCATTCGAAGCATGCTTGATCAGCTCGGCCGCTTTCGTCGAAGTCCGCAGCAGCGGTGGCGGATCTTTTACGCTGCGCGGTCCAGGAACCGCAAGCTCGGAAGCATAGTACTTTCCGGTGGTCAGCGGCTCATAGATTTGCCGCAGCAACTCCGCGGCCCGATCCGTCTCTGCGCCGATCACGATGCGGTCCGCATGGAGAAAATCCATCACCGCCGTTCCCTCGCGCAGGAACTCCGGATTGGAAGCCACATCGAAATGATCCGCAGGAACGCCGTTGCGCTCAAACACACGCCGAATCCACTCGTTCGTGTACACCGGAACGGTGCTCTTCTCGACGATCAGCTTGTATCCGTCGATCGAACGAGCAATCTCGCTCGCCACCGCATCCACGTAGGAAAGATCGGCGCTCCCGGTTCGGCTCTGCGGTGTGCCCACCGCGATAAAGATCGCCTGTGCCTTCTCGGCCGCTGACTTCAGGTCGGTCGTAAACTCCACGTGATTCGCGTGGCGGCGGCTCAGCAGCTCCGGCAGGTACTCCTCGTGGATCGGGATCCGCCCCTCGCGCAGCGCTCGGATCTTACCGTCATCGTTGTCCACGCAGACAACGTGATGGCCGATTTCAGCAAAACAGGCGGCCGCGACCAGGCCCACATAGCCCGACCCAACCACGGCGATTGATACCGATTCACTCATACCTGAAAGCCTGCTGGCCGCGAATCCAGTTCAACTGATATCAGTTGCGCGCGGTTCAGGCAATGGCAGAAACGAAGCACGCACGCCCGAAGCTGGCACCTGCGGTCGCGGGCGGCAGGCTGGCGGCGTCAGCACAAAGGGCGCAGCAAGAATGAAAATTGGCCCGCGGGCTACCTCACCTGGCGCTGAACAGGTCGAAGATTCTCTGCACAATCACATTCCGCTGGGACTGCCGGGCCGCATCCGCACACACCGCGTGCGCATACTCTTCGTCAGCCTGAAACGACTCCACTTGTCCATCGGCCTGTTCCCGCGAGTCATACGGACCGTGCAGGCGCCGGGCTCCAGCGCGCACGCCGCTCCAGAAATACCAGCCCGGCGGATCGTTTACCCAATAGCGCCGCTTCTCTTCGTCTTCCATCATGACTCCACCAATGTGATAGAAGACAGCCTCGTGATTCATCAGTAACCTCCTGCTGCGCGCAGTGTAGCGCGGCACCACCGCACTTCTTCCCCGAACATTTGGGGAAGGATTCACCCAGTAACTCAGTTCTTTCGCTGATTCGTACGTTGGTAATAGCACATCAGTACTGCTACCCGTCAGCACGGCGGCAGGGTGGGCGTGTGCCGGAATCGAGCTGCGTTCTGGTGGGCTTTGTCATGCAGCACGTCGATGACCTCCCGCTCCAGATGCAGAACCATCTCTTCGGCCTCCAGGGTGAGAGAACGCACGCTGGCGAAATCCCCGACGGACGCAGCGACTTCGATCTGAATCAGTTTGTCCAGCAGCGTGGCGAAAGTCATCGGCAGGGCGAGAGCAGCCGCAGTCGTCCCACTTCTGAGCCTAGCGGCTAATCGATTGCCATCGCTATTCCCCAAATGTAGTAATGACAAAAGAACAGCGACGCCATCTCGCCGCCACGACGGCCCGCTCGGAACCGACATGCCTCAGCGAGGCATAGCCTGAAATCAGGGGGGATTTGGAGGCGCGGGTCGGAATCGAACCGACGCATAAAGGTTTTGCAGACCTCTCCCTTACCACTTGGGTACCGCGCCCGGAACAGGCAATCTTAAATCAGAGGGTGAACCGAGAGCCAGCGCAGATCGCGCCCTTCAGACTGGAGCGGGAGACGGGACTTGAACCCGCGACCCTCGCCTTGGCAAGGCGATGCTCTACCACTGAGCTACTCCCGCACGGTTCTCCACGAGTATACCAAACGCACCCACGCCAACCAGCGAACCTCTGCGCCCGATTCCTGCTTCCTGATTCCTGACTACTGCTTCTCCGGATAATCCACCCGCACCGCAACAATCTCATACGGACGTACCGGCACCGTGACGCGATCGCCGCTCACCGGGAGCGCTCCGCCCTGCGGCTTCTCCAGCAGATTCGTCTCCGCCGCGCCCGTCGCCCCAGGCGGAACCCGCAGCTCGATGCTGCCGCCCTTCCCTGCCCACTCGTAGAGGTGGAAGATCAGAGCGTGGCTGTCCTCCGCCTTCTTCATCGCGGTCAGCACCACATGATCCGGCCCGACGGCGACAAACGAATGCTCCGCCGGCAATGGCCCCGTGTGAGCCTCCACCTGCATAGCGTGCAGCGGATAGTTGTACTCGTAGCCGTGCCGCACCGTCATGGCCTGCTTCCAGTCGCCGGCGTGCGGATACAGCGCGTACGTGAAATGCTGATGCCCGCGATCCGCATTGGGATCCGGCCACACCGGCGAGCGCAGCAGCGTCAGCCGCAGCAGATTTCCGACCCCGTCATACCCATACTTGCTGTCGTTGATGACGCTGAATCCGTGCTGGCCATCGCCCTCATCCGCCCACCGCTGTGCCGGTACCTCGAACCGCGCCTTCTCCCAGCTGTTATTGCGCGTCGTCGGCCGCTCGATCGTTCCGTAAGGAATTTCATACGTCGCAAACGGGCTCATCGCCGCCAGCGCAAACGCCGCCTTCAGCAGGACGTGAGTTTCATGCCAGTCAATATCGTTCACGACGACCGCCTCGTCCGATCCCGTCTCCAGCACGATGTCCTGCACGAACTTCGAATTCTGCCAATGCCGCGTCACGCGGATCACGCCGCGCTCCGGGCCCTTCTCCACCACCTCCACTGAGTCCGCCTGCGTCAGCAGCGTCGGAGACCGATCCAGCGTGCCCGGATCGACGTTCCACGCGTCGTACTCCTTCGGCGTGTCTTTGAATGCCTGCAGTTCGTTGCCGCAAGTTCCCGCTGCCAGCGTTTCAAATTGCGCTCGCTTGTCGTACAGACTCGTGATGCAGCCCGTCTTCGCATCCACCACAACCCGCAGTGCCGCATTCTCCAGCGTCGTTCCGCTCACCCGCAAATCGCTGGTGAACGGCCGATGCCCCGGCACAACGCGCAGCACCTCATAGCCCAGCGAGGGCACGTCATGCGCCTTCACCAGCAGATGAAAGGTGCTCGTCGCCCCGTTCTTCGAGACCACCGTCGACGGCAGCACCGCGCCGCGGCTGTCCAGCACGGAAACGTCGGTCGCAGCCGATGGCATCTGCACATTCACCATCACGTCGCCGGAGCGCGTCCAGCCCAGCGGATTGAAGACGAACACCGGCACGCCGGAAGCCGCGTGCGTATCGACGCGCGCCGCAATCGTCTTCAGCGCCCGGCCGGAAACCTCGTTGGTCTCCCACCGCACCTGGTCGAAGTCTTTCTGCGCATCCTTATAGATCACGCCGATGCCTGAGCCCGCCGCAAGATCGTGAAAGTCGTTGAACGTGATCTTCTTCCAGGCGTCCGTCAGCTCGTCTCCCGGATACCCATCGCCATCCAGCCACGCCAGCGACGCCAGCTTCTCCGCGTTGAGCGTCCACTCCGGCGCCTCGCGCAGATTCCGCTTCATGCCCGTCTGCGTCGTGAACACGCCGCGGTGGTACTCCAGATACATCTCGTCGTCCCACGTCGGGATCGAAATCTTCCCCTCGACCGCCGCCGGAAACTGATAACCCTGCGCGATCGTGCGGTAATCCCACGTCTTCGACTCCGGCGCGAGCTGCTTCTCCACATCGCTGAAATACGGCTGCGCCGTGCCGAACTGCATCTTCGGCACCACCTTGTCCGGCTGCATCCAGTGCAGCCCCTCGTCGAGCATCGCGCGCGTCGGACCGCCGCCATGATCGCCCACACCATAGAGGTCCATCATCTCCGTCAACCCCGGCGCAAATTCCCTCGCCTGCGCCAGATCGGCCGACAGCCGCACCGGGTTCAGATTCGTGTTCGCGTAGTCGTGCGGAAAATACGCCAGCACCTTGCTGCCGTCCGGCGACTCCCACCAGAACAGTTTGAAGGGCAAATGATTCGTGTCGCTCCACTGCATCTTCTGCGTCACGAAGTAGTCCACGCCCGACTTTTTGTAGATCTGCGGAAGCTGCCAGTTGTAGCCGAACGAATCCGGATTCCACCCGATCCGCACATCCACGCCGTAATGCTGCTGATACCAGCGCTTCCCGATCAGCAGGCTGCGTGCCGTCGATTCTCCGTCGGGCATGTTCAGGTCCGGTTCAACCCACATGCCGCCGACAACTTCCCACCGGCCCTGATCGATCCGCTTTTTGATCTGGTCGTTGATCTGCGGATAATCCCGCGCCATCCAGT
Source organism: Acidobacteriaceae bacterium (assembly GCA_035933815.1). GTDB lineage: Bacteria > Acidobacteriota > Terriglobia > Terriglobales > Acidobacteriaceae > Palsa-343. Next base: position 19,485 of record DASYYN010000060.1, on the reverse strand, counting down.
TGTTGTAGGCCGCCGCCGACTGCGTAAAGGTGTACGTCGGATACTCGTTCATCAGCTGTATTGCCGTGCCCCACGTGTTCTTCACCGTGTCCACGGTTTCCGTCCACGGCCAGAGCCACGCAGCGTCGATGTGCGAGTTGCCCGTCAGGTGCAGCGTCGCCCGGTCCATCATCGGCTTCAGCGCCTGCAGCGTTTCCTGCGCCCCGCGCAGCGAGTCGTCGAAAGCCTGCTGATCGGCGGAGTCCAGCGCTTTCATATCCACCTGACTGATCGCCTTGTCGAGCGTCGCCTGATCGGTGGATTCGTTCGTCGAGAGGCTCGGAACCAGCATCGCCGCTGACAGAAACTCCTCCCGCGTGTCCTCCGGACTCGGCCGGTTGGCGGCGAACGTAATCTCCATGGTGCTGCCGCCGAAACGCTTCTCATCGACGGTGGCCAGCAATTTCACGGCGACCAGCACGCGATCTCCCGGCCGAGCCTGATCGAACAGCACGATCGGCTCCAGATCGTCACCCATGGCCACGCGCCGCCCATTGAAATAAACAATCTGCGGCAGCGGACCGTTCACCGATGCGCGAAAACGAAACCAGATGCGCGCGCCCGTCAGATCGTAGCCGTTCAGCGTCTTCGGAACCTGCACCCACTCCCGGAACCACAGCGTATCCAGGGGATACTTGCTGTTCGGCTTTGCCACCGGCCAGTCGGAGTCGTTCAGCGAGGGATCCTCGCCGTGCGCCACATCGCCCGTGTGGTAATGCCACACGCCCGGCGGCAGATGGCTCAGTGTGCCCAGCCGCTCGATGGTGTCACGCTCCGCCTGCGGAAGGCGCTTCTCCGCCGAATTCTCGCTCTGCAGAAACTGCGCCTGCGCAACCCCCGCTCCGACCAAAGCAACGAGCCCAATTTGTAACCAATGCCTGAACAGAACTGCAGTTTTCGGTCCCATCGTTCGCCCGTCCTGTATGCAAGAGAACTCTATCGTGGCCCAGCCGTTGAGGATATCACGCGTAACCCACTGGAACGCGCATCCAGCCTGATTCCCCGTGACTGTCGCGTCGCCGCCGCACCTTCCCCGGGGCGTTACAATTCGTCGAACCTCGCTCATTCTGCTGAAAGAGAAATCATGAAGCGTCTTCTTGCTGCGGTTTTCTGCATCGCCCTCGCCGCGCACGCGCAGCAGTACACACGCGGCCTCGGCGTTTATCCCGGAGATCCCGCCGAGTACACCGGCCCGAAGCTCGTCATCGATGCAACCAACTACCGCAATCTGGCCCTGCATCGCGCCGCCTACCAATCCAGCGCGTACGACTACAACCTGACCGCGCAGCTCGTCACCGACGGCATCAGAGAGCGCACCCTGCCCCAGTGGATCGTCGCCTCCACCAGCAGCAGCGGCATCCTGCCAAAGCAGCAGCAGAACGTCTTCCTCGACGGCAACATCGTCTCCTCGATTGACGTCACCGGCGATCAGCCATGGGTGGAATTCGACATCGAAGGCGGCGGCCATCCCCCCGAGCTCGATCGCCTCGACCTCTGGCTCCGCCGGCTCAGCATTTTTCCGCTTCCCGCCAGCGGCTGGACCTATATCGTCCTCGGCTCCGACGACCGCACCACCTGGCATGAGGTAGGCCGCTCCGCTGGCACCAACTGGCCGAGCATGCGCTTCTCCGGCCCCAGCTTCGTGCAGCCCATCCCCTTCACCGCCCCCGCGCACTACCGTTCGTACCGTGTGCAGCTTTCCGCCGGGGCCATCCGCAAGTGGGGAGTCGCCGAACTCGTGCCGTACGACAAGCAGCAAGAAGTCCATATCGGCGGCCCCTACACTTTCTCCTCGGCATGGATGAGCGCCGGCACAGCCGAAGAGTGGGTCTATGTCGATCTCGGCGCACCCTGCACCTTCGATCGCGTCGCGCTCTTCTGGCTGCAGCGCCCCGCTGCCGGATCCATCCAGGCCTCCGACGACGCCGTCCACTGGAGCACGTTGCAGCCGCTGCTTGCCAACAGCGCCCTCAATGACGATCTGCACCTCGCGCAACCCGCGCACGGACGCTATGTCCGCATGCTCATGACCGAACCGCAAACGCCCGGCCAGCGATACATCCTCAGCGAAATGGAGGTCTATGGCCGCGGCGGCCCCGTTCCACAGGCGCAACCCGCGCAGCCTCCGCAAACCGACGGCACGCTGAACCTCGCCCGCGGAGCATGGCGTCTCGAGCGCGCTTCGCTCGTCTCCGCCAGCGGCGAGCAGCTTTCGGAACCGGGATTTGCGGACGCCGACTGGATGCCCGCCACCGTCCCCGGCACCGTCCTCACCAGCTATCTAAACGACGGCGCCGTTCCCGATCCCGACTTCGGCGACTACCAGTACGCTATCTCCGACTCCTACTTCTGCTCCGACTTCTGGTACCGCGATGAGTTCATCGCGCCCGCATTACCGCAACCCGACGGCCATTACTGGCTCAACTTCGACGGCGTCAACTGGAAAGCCGAGGTCTACCTCAACGGCAAATCCGTGGGCCGTATCGAAGGAGCCTTCATGCGCGCCCGCGCCGACGTCACAAAACTGATTCACCCCGGCGCCCCCAACGCGCTCGCCGTGCGCATTATTGCCAACGCCAATCCTGGAGGCACGAAGGACAAGGCCGGCCGCACCGTCAATGGCGGCGCGCTCGGCCGCGACAATCCCACCTACCACGCCTCCATCGGCTGGGACTGGATGGACACGATCCGCGGCCGCGACGACGGCATCTGGGACAACGTCACCCTCACCACCAGCGGCCCAGTCACCATCGAGTCCCCGCTCGTCACCACCACGCTGCCCCTGCCCGACATCTCGCAGGCTGACGTGGCCATCGAAGCAACGCTGCACAATCTCGAGCCGCAGCCCGTCTCCGGCAGACTGCACGTAAAATTTGGCAACATTAGCGTCGAGCAGAACATTGAGCTCGCGCCGCAGCAGATCAGACTCGTCAAGTTCAACCCATCCACAAACCCGGCGCTCCATCTCCGCAATCCCAAACTGTGGTGGCCCGTCGGATACGGCGACCCGAACCTCTATCCCGTCACGATCGATTTCACCGTTGCGAATCAGGTCTCCGCGAAGACCTCCTTCGAAGCCGGAATCCGCCAGTTCACGTACTCCGAAGATGGCGACGCGCTAAAAATGTGGATCAACGGCCGCCGCTTCATCGCGCGCGGTGGCAACTGGGGCTTCTCCGAAAATCTCCTGCGCTATCGCCGCCGCGAATACGACGTGGCGATGCGCTACCACCGCGATCTCCACTTCAATATGATCCGCAACTGGGTCGGCCAGACCGGCGACGACGCCCTCTACGATGCCGCCGATCGCTACGGCATTGTCATCTGGCAGGATTTCTGGCTCGCCAATCCCTGGGACGGTCCTGATCCCGACAACAACAGCCTCTTCCTCGCCAACGCGTGGGACTACCTGCTGCGCATCCGCAATCACGCCTCGCTCGGCCTCTTCTGCGGACGCAACGAAGGCTTCCCGCCGGACCAACTCGACGCAGGCCTGCGCAGTCTCGTCGCGACGCTGCGCCCTGGCTCCCACTACATCTCCAGCTCTGCCGACGGTCCGGTCAGCGGACACGGGCCCTACCAGGTCGAACCGCTGCGCTGGTACTTCGAACATCCGCCGGCAAAGTTTCACAGCGAGATGGGTTCACCCAACGTGCCGGAGCTGAGCACGCTGCTGCGCACCATGCCGCAATCCGCTCTCTGGCCACAGGGCTACGAATGGCCGCTGCACGACTACTTCATCCGCAGCATGTATCCGGAGCTGCATCTGCCGCCCAGTGAGATCGACTCGCAGTTCGGCGGCGCTACCAACATCGACGACTGGGTGCAGCTCGCGCAATTCGTCGACTATAACGCCTACCGCGGCATGTACGAAGGCCAAAGCAAAAACCGCATGGGCCTGCTCATCTGGATGAGCCATCCCGCGTGGCCCTCGATTCTCTGGCAAACCTACGACTACTTCTTCGACACAGACGCCGGCTACTTCGGCTCGAAGAAAGGCGCCGAGCCGCTGCACATCCAGTGGAACGCCGCGAACGATGCCGTCGAGGTGGTCAACGACAGCGCCGGCAATCAGTCCGGCCTCACCGCACGCGCGCAGGTCATCAATCTCGATGGCTCGGTGAAGTGGACGCGATCTGCGAACCTCGACAGCAATGAGGACTCCACCGTCTCGCCCTTCTCCATGCAGTACCCGGCCGGATTATCGAAAACCCATTTCATCCGCCTCACGCTGCTGAAAGGCGGCAAAGTTCTTTCGTCGAATTTCTACCTCCGCGGCGTGACCGAAAACGACTACTCGGGCATTCGCCAGCTCTCCCCCGCAACGGTCGATTTGAAGCCGCACATCAAAAGGCACGGATCGCAGTGGGACCTCACCGCCGACCTCCGCAATACGTCGAAAGTTCCCGCGCTGATGGTCCGCATCAAAGTGGTGCGCGAGAAGACCGGCGACCTCATCGCCCCGGCTCTCTTCGACGACAACTACATCGCGCTTATGCCCGGCGAGCGCCGCACCCTGCATGTCCAGCTCGACGACGGCGACACACGCGGCGAGCAGCCCCGCCTCATCGTGGAAGGCTACAACCTCGCCAACCCCGGCAAAATTTTCACACCCACTGTTCCTTGATTGCCATCGGCGAAGTCGCTTTGAAGGGGCACGGCTTCGCATGGTTGCAGAAAAATTCGGATCAGAAGCGCGTTGTGTCAGGGCACGACTTCAGTCGTGCCGCAAATTCTGCTCAATGTTCGGGCTTTAGCCCCTGTGCGCGCAGCGCATCCGGGGGGCGTCGGTTATCCACCGCTTTGAAGGGGCACGGCTTCAGCCGCTGCCGAGTACCGGGCTTTAGCCCCTGAGGGAAGTGTTCCGTCCTATTCCACCCGAATCGTCGCATTTAGCGGCAAGTTCGCCGACGAATCCCCAACCATCAGCTGCACAGGCTCCGCTTCGACGCGGAAGGCCTTCGTCTTCGTGTCCCAATACGCCAGGCGTGACGCCGGCAACTGAATCTCCACCGTCTTCGTCTGCCCCGCTTCCACCGTCACGCGCTGGAAGCCCTCCAGTTCTTCGCGCGGCCGCTCCACCGCCGAGTGCAGATGCTTCACGTAAAGCTGCACCACGGCATCGCCGCTCCGGCTGCCGGTGTTCGTCACATCCACGCTCACCGTCACCGTGCCGTCCTTCACCAGGCGCGGGCTGCTCGTCCTCAGATTCGAGAACTTGAACGTCGTATAGCTCAGCCCGAACCCAAACGGATACAGCGGATCGCCCTTGAAGTACATATACGTGTGCCCGTCGCGGATGTTGTAGTCCATCAGCGGCGGCTCCTGATCGAGTGACTTCGGCCACGTCGTCACCAGATGCCCGCCGGGGTTGTACTCGCCGAACAGAACCTTCGCCAGTGCCGTGCCCTCGTCCTGCGAGCTGTGCGCCATGTGCAGAATCGCCGGCACATTCGCCTGGGTCCAGTTGATCGCAAACGGAAAGCTTGAGACCAGCATCACCACCGTTTTGGGATTCTTGATCATCACCTGCTTGATGATCTGCTCCTGCTCGCCGAGGTCGATCGACTCCCGGTCGCGCCCCTCGCGCCCGTCGCTCGGAACCGTGCATGGCAGCGTCCCGTTCTGGTACCAGGCGTGTGCCTCGTCTCCGCACGTCGGATCGTTCCCGACCACCACAACCGCCACATCCGACTGGCTCGCCGCCTTCAGCGCATCGTCCTCGCCGCTCGGCGCGTCGTACGCGGCGTAGTTCACCTTCACGTTCGGGCCAACTTCCTCCTGAATGCCCTTGAGCGGCGTCACCGCGTACGGCGGCGTCCCGCCGTACCAGTCCCAGTGCACCGAATCCGCCAGCGGCCCAATCACCGCAATCGACTTGATCTTCGTCTTGTCCAGCGGCAGAAAATTGTTTTCGTTCTTCAGCAGGACCACCGACTCCAGCGCCAGCTTCTTAGAAATCTCACGGTCCTTATCCGTATTCCACGGTTCCGGTGAATCCTTGATGCTCGTGTACGGCACCATCTCCGGCGGATCGAGCAGCCCCAGCTTGATAGCGATCCCGAACTTCCGCCGCAGCGCGCTGTCCAGATCGGCCTCCGTAATCGATCCGTCCTTCAGCGCCGCGTGCAGCTGATCCTTATAGATATCCAGATACTGATTGATGCCCGCCTTCAGGCACGCCACGACAGCCGCTTCCTGCGTCGGAAACAGGTGCCGCGCATTCACCATCAGCCGCACCGCGCCGCCGTCGCTGGAGATGACTTCCACGCCCCACTTGTCGATCAGAATGCTGCGAAGAATCGGATTCACCGCCATGGTCGTCCCGTTCCACGCGTTGTAGCTGGCCATCACCGCCTTCGCGCCGCCCTCCTGAAATCCCATGCGGAACGGCACCGAGTAGTACTCCCAGAACAGCCGCTCATCGAAGTCCGACGACGAAACATTGCGCCCGTCCTCGTTTTCGTTCGCCAGAAAATGCTTCAGCAGCGCGGCCGCCTGCCAGTACTTCGGATTGTCGCCCTGCAGCCCATGAATGAACGCGACGGCCATGGTCCCGTTGAAGAACGGATCCTCGCCATACACCTCTTCGCTGCGTCCCCACCGCGGATCGCGCGCCAGGTCCGACTGCGGTCCCCACAGCATCAGAATCTGCCGGTTGTACTGCGGCGTCTGCGTGATGAATCGCGCCTCGTATCCCTCCACTCCTCCGGCCTCGCGCACCATCGCCGGATCCCAGGACTCGCCCATCCCTACCGGCTGTGGGAACTGCGTCGTCGTTATCGGCGGACGCCCCGGTCGCCCCTGCCGCTGTACCACTCCGTGAATCCCCTCCGAACTGCCGATGTTCGGCACTCCCAGACGCGGCACTTGGGTCTGCGTCCCCAGACAATCGATCTTCTCGTCCGCCGTCATCAGCGACAGCAGATTGTCGATGCGCTTGTCCGCGGAAAGATTTGGATCGTTGAACGGGTATTTGGGCTGCTGCGAAAATGCCGGAACAACCAGAAGAACCAAAAAGCAGGCCGCAAAGAAATTGCGCGTCTTCATCCTCACTCAGCTTTCAGCTCGCTGCGCAGCGCGTGCAGCAAGCAGTTCAAATCGCCCCAAGCCTATCACGCTCCGGGCCGAAATTCGCCTCCGGCCAAGGTGTCACCGCAGGCCCAAAGTGCTCCACTCAATCGCTTGAGGCGTTAGCCCTGCACGGCCGCGTGAGAATTCATTGGGCAGTCCCGCCTCCGCCCTGTATCATCTGCCTGAAATATTTTCGGAGGCCTGGTCAATGCAACGGATGAAGTACTGGATAGCTGTTTGCGCCGCCCTGCTGATCGTCTTCAGCGCAAAGCCACTCCTCGCCGCAACCGATATCACCGGAACGTGGGTCGGCGACCTCAATACCGCGGATGGTGGAACCTTCCCGCTCAAGTTCAATATCAAGCAGGATGGCTCCAAATTCACCGGCAACGTCCTAAGCCCCGATGGCGACCCGCTGCCCATCAGCGACGGCAAGATCGACGGCGACAAGATCACCTTCGACGTCACCTACAACGGCATGGTGATCCATCACCAGGGTACTATCGACGGCGACACAATCAAGGTCTCCTCAAAAACGGAAAACGATCAGATGCCGCCCATGCAGTTCACTCTGAAGCGATCGACCGAGCAGATAAAATAGCGCCTTGCGTGCAGCTAGACTGCGCCCTTCAATCTGTCACCGGATAATGAAAACGACCAGGTTTTCCCGGTCGACTCTCTCCAGCCCTTGTTGATAGAACTCGTGCGCCAACACGAGTGCCTCGGCGATCGCCTCGGCATCTTTGCCATACTCTCCCTGGCACCAAACCAGCAGCTTCTCTTTCGGCAATGCCGGAAAACTCACTCTTTCCTCGAATGCAAATCCAGCGGTGAAGGCCTTTGCGAGCGCAGTCGCTGCCTCCGATTCCTCATATGAATTACCGACGGAATTAAGCGCCTCCTGCGCATCCAGGTAGTTTCCGAGGACATATCCCGAATAGCCGAAAGTTACTTCCGCAACGAGCGCCTGTTTCCATGCAGCTTCAAACGCCTGCATTCCGGCCACTAGCGAACTTCTGAACAGCCAACGGCCGGTCGTCTCGGTTCGAATACTTCTTGCCCGCTCAAGGCATAGGGGAAATAGTGCCCGGCGCAGAACCGCATAACTCCCAATCGCGCTCATATGGGTTCGCCTGAGTCAGTCTTCTGAAGTGGCCGCCAGTCTATCAGGACTTATTGTCGACACCTATCGCCGCGTCACCTGCGTCCCCTTCGGAACCTTCAGCTCAAACAGGCTCGCCGGCGCGTGCCGGTTGTAGCGGATATTCGTATACGTCACCGTCCGCGAATCCTGGTCCGGCTGAACCAGCATCTGCTTCAGCGAAATATCGCGGCTCAAATCGAGCCAGATCGTCATATGGCTAAAGTTGTTGCGGATCTTCGGGTCCTTCGGCACCAGATCGAGCTTCGCGGTCTGCACGCCGTCCACCGTCTCCATGCCCTGCAGCGTCACATTCCAGGCCGCATTCAGATCCTTGCTCGTCGGGCCAAATCCGGTCGCCAGCATGCTGTCCCACTCGGAGCGATTCGCCCCGGCGGCCATAATCGTCTCCGTCTTCGCCGCCGGCTGATACAGATCCAGTTCGCCATTCCTGTACAGCAGATCCGAGGCCGCCGCGCCGTTGCTCCCCTTCAGGTGCATCACCATTTCCAGCGCCCCCTTCACCCGCCGAAAGGCAGTCGTGCCCGTCTGCAGTTCGTGCTCCTGCACCACGGCGGTGTACTGATCCACGCTGATGTCGGCCTGCAGATCCTGGAATTTGGGAGCCGATGCGTTCATCTGGTTCATTACCGACTGCAGATCGCCGGCAGGCGTCGGAGCGGCAGCCTTCGGGCCGGCCGCCATCGCGGGCACAGCCAGCGCGCCGGCCAGCAGAAACATCGAGGCATGCTTCATCAATTCAGGCACTTCCCTTCTAACCCTGAACCTCTAAGATGCACTTGCTGAAAATCGAAACCCGCAGGAAAGCTTCGTTACGTTTGGGGTACGCCGAAAAATTACTCACGAATTCCGGCTCCGAACCTTGTATCAGGGCACGACTTCAGTCGCCGCAAAGGGCCCAAAACCTGAGGGCTTTAGCCCCTGAGGGCTCCACTAGCTCGGCCGGTGCGCCCAGACCTTCCAGGCAATGATCCCACCGCCTACTTCGCGCTCGGCTTCCCAGCGGTCGATGGCCACCGTCCCCGCTACCGGCGCAATTGCTTTGGCCAGATCGGCGGCGCTCGGCCCGGCAGCCTGCCGGTGCAGCATTCCTGCGGGAACTTCGTAGATCATCCCGCCGCTCGCGTCCACTGACGCGCGAATCTGATTCGCGGGAAAGTCCGGCTTCGGCTGGTCGCCGTAGTGGATCCACAGCGGCGTTAGAAAGATGAAGGCCAGGATCAGCGTCACCATGACGTCGTAATGGACGCTGCCCCGCTCGTGCGTCCACCAGATGTAGCTCTTCAGTATCTTTCCCAGACTCAAAACCTACGCTCCTGCACGCGGGCGGATCGTCTCCTGCCCTCCCATATAGGGTACCAGCGCCTGCGGCACGCGCACCGTTCCGTCCCCCTGCTGATAGTTCTCCAGAATCGCCAGCCACGTTCGCCCCACTGCCAGCCCGCTGCCATTCAGCGTGTGAACAAACGCCGGCTTGCCGCCCTTCGCCTTGTAGCGGATGTTCGCCCGCCGCGCCTGGAACGCCTCAAAGTTCGAGCAGGAGCTGATCTCCCGATACAGATTCTGCCCCGGCAGCCACACTTCCAGATCGAAGGTCTTCGCCGAGCTGAATCCTGTATCGCCCGTGCACAGCAGCACGCGCCGATGCGGCAGCTCCAGCTGCTCCAGAATCGTCTCCGCATTACGCGTCAGCTTCTCGTGCTCGGCGTCGCTGTCTTCCGGCCGCGTGAACTTCACCATCTCCACCTTCTGGAACTGATGCTGCCGGATAATCCCCCGCACATCCTTCCCATACGACCCCGCCTCGCTCCGAAAACACGGCGTGTACGCCGTCAGCGAAATTGGCAGCCGCGCCTCATCCAGCACCTCATCGCGATACAGATTCGTCACCGGCACTTCCGCCGTCGGAACCATCCAGTGATCGTTGTCCCGGTACTGTCCCGGCGTGTAGCCCTCCGCATCCACGCACCGAAACAGATCTTCCGCAAACTTCGGCAGCTGCCCCGTCCCAAACAGCGATTTGCTGTTCACCATGAAAGGCGGCAGGACTTCGGTGTAGCGGTGCTCGCGCGTGTGCACATCCAGCATGAACGTGATCAGCGCCCGCTCCAGCTTCGCTCCATCGCCCCAGTACACCGCAAACCGCGCGCCAGAGATTTTCGCCGCCCGCTCCAGATCCAGAATCCCCAGCTGATCTCCCAACTCCCAGTGCGGTTTTGGCTGAAAGCTGAATTGCGGAATCGTTCCCCACCGCTTCACTTCCACGTTGTCGCGCTCATCGCGCCCCACGGGCACTTCATCCCGGCAGACATTCGGAATGCTGCTGAGGATCGCGCGCATCTCTTCTTCCGATGCAGCCGCTGCGGCCTCCAGCTCATCCATGCGCGCCTTCAGCTTGCGCGTCTCCTCGACGATGGCATTGGCATCCCCGCCCGAGCGCTTCAGCCGCGCCACTTCTTCGCTCAGCTTGTTGCGTTGCGCCTTCAGCTGTTCCGCTTCGGTGATGCGCTCGCGCCGCCGCCGATCGAGCTCCTGAAAATTCCCCAGCAGCGCCGCCGGATCGGCTCCGCGGTCGCTCAGCTTGCGCTCAATCAGCTCCAGATTCCCCCGTACAAATGCCAGGTCGTGCATAAACTCCAGACTACCAGTCGTTTCGCTGACTGCTGACTGCTGACCGCTGGCTGCTGACCGCTTTATTCCTGGCTGCTGGCCGCTCCCAACACCGCGGCCCACAGCTCCTTCATGCCCGCGCCCGTCTTCGCCGACACCAGCAGCAGATGCTCCGGCCCAAACGCCTCTCGCAGCCGTTTCACTGCCTGCGCGCGCCCGTTCCCCGAGAGCCGGTCGGCCTTCGTCCCGGCGATCACATACCTGCGTCCGGCATGAGCCAGGAACTCAACCAGCTGCGCGTCACTCTCCTTCGGCTCAATCGTGCTGTCTACCAGGCATACACACAGCGCCAGCGTCTCCCGCTCCCGCAAATACGGCTCGATGAACTTCGGCCACTCCGCCGAAATTGACTTCGAAATTTTCGCGTATCCATACCCCGGCAAATCTGCAAACACCAGCCGTGGCTGATGCTTGTTCGGATCATCGAACAGCGCAAAAAAATTGATCGCCCGCGTCCGCCCCGGCGTCGACGAAACCCGCGCCTCCTTCGACCCAAGCAGCGCATTAATCAAGCTCGACTTGCCCACATTCGACCGCCCCAGAAACGCAACTTCCGGCGCACCCGGCGGCGGAAAATGCGCCTCCGCCGTCGCCGACAATATGAATTTCGGATAAAGCTTCATCGCATTACTACAATCTCGGATTCGATTTGAAAGGGCACGGCTTACACCTGCAGAACACTCAACGTTTTTGAAGGGGCACGGCTTCAGCCGTGCCATTAGGCTGCTCAGCGACGTGGGCTTTAGCCCCTGAGGGATGTTCTCCCGAAGCGCTTGTGTCAGGGCACGACTTCAGTCGTGCCGTAGAGGTCCACGCAAACGAAGAGGGCTTTAGCCCCTGAGGCTTTTTCAAGCCTCCTTAGTGTACGGGGCGGCTCTTCGGATTATCCTTGACGCCATGCCGAAGACCGCAACCGATCTGTTCCTCGAATTCTCCCGCAACAAGCTGCGCACCCAGTACTGGCCCCGCCTGCGCGCCTGCGTCGAATCGCTCAAGGACGAGCAGATCTGGTGGCGTCCTAACGCCGCCAGCAACAGCATCGGCAACCTCGTGCTCCACCTCAACGGCAACATGCGGCAGTGGCTGGTGAACTCCTTCAACCAGCGTCCCGACGGCCGCGACCGTCCCGCCGAATTTGCAGCCGACGGCGGCCTCCCCGGCGCCGCCCTGATCGAGAAGCTCGGCGCAACCGTGGAAGAAGGCCTCGCCGTCCTCGAACGCCTCACCGAACCCGAACTGCTCGCCGACTACGAAATCCAGGCCTACCACGTCACCGGACTCGAAGCTGTCTATCAGGTCATCGAGCACTTCGGCCTGCACTACGGCCAGATCGCCTACGCCACCAAAATGCTCCGCGATCAGGACCTCGGCTTCTACCGCGAACTGAACAAGACAGGCCGCCTCGACAAGCCGGTGCGCGGCGTCTGAGGCAAACCCGTAGCCCGGAACAGCATCTCCTCCGAAACGATGGACATCATGGATACAGCCAGCGCAGTTGATTCCCGGCAGGAGCGCACGATCAGGACCACCGTTGCGGCCATGCTCAACGTCCACGACGGACGCCGCGCGCTCGCGTTCTACAAAGCCGCCTTCGGCGCGAAAGAGATTTTCGTCATCGATAACGATGGCGGTGTCGTCGCGCACCTCTCCATCGACGGCGGCGAGTTCTGGATGGCGGACGCCGCGCCCGATTACCTGAACTTCAGCCCCGATTCCCTCGGCGGCAGCACGGCGCGCATGGTGCTCACCGTCGACAATCCCGACGCCGTCTTCGAGCAGGCCCTCGCCGCCGGAGCGAAAGCCGTACAGCTCGTCGAAGATCAACCCTACGGCTGGCGCGTCGGCCGCGTCATGGACCCCTTCGGCCACCACTGGGAAATAGGCAAGCCACTAAGCTAAGTTCTGATTCCTGCCATCTGATTCCTGATTCCTGGCTTCTAGGTGATCAGCGTCTCAATTTCTCTCCATCCAAACGCCACCTCGGGCAACGTGAGTCCGCCAATCTCGATCGGCTGCTCCGCCACGCGCACTCCACCCATGCGCTCATAGAACCCGCACGCGGGATTCTCCCTTAGCGCCCACACCACCATGCTCCGGAAGCCCTGATCGCGCAGCCCGCGCGCCATCTCCCGCACCAGCTTCGCGCCCGCGCCACGGCGCTGATGCGACGCCAGCAGGTAGATCGCCGCCAGCTCGCCCTCAAATCCGTCCACCGGATGCAGCATCGCGCCCCCCGACGCAAACCCAAACACGCCCGCCTCATCTTCAGCCACCAGCGTCAGCGGACCGTGCCCGTCCAGCCGCTCCCGCCAGCGCACAATGCCGTCCTCAACGCGCAGCGCATCGAGATGCGCCTGCGGAACCAAACCCGGATAGGTCGTCTTCCAGCTCCCCACGTGGACGCGCGCAATCGCCTCCGCATCCTCAAACCGCGCTTCCCTGATACGCATGCGAACTCTCTCGTCGATGACCCAGCCTTGCCCTGATCACTGACTCCTGCCCTACTGCCTATTGCCTATTGCATATTCCCTGCCCCTCACGCCACCGTCTCCGCTTCGCCCTTCAGCCGCTCCGCGTTGAAGTGCGCGATCAGCGCATCGATCACCGGCTGCAGCTTGCCTTCCATGATTTCTGCCAGCTGATGGATCGTCAGCCCGATGCGGTGATCCGTCAGCCGGTTCTGCGGGAAGTTGTACGTGCGGATCTTCTCGCTGCGATCGCCCGTGCCCACCTGCTGCTTGCGCTCCTTCGCCAGGGCCTGCTGCTGCCGCTCCATCTCCACTTCGTAGAGCCGCGCGCGCAGCACGCGCATCGCCTTCTCGCGATTCTTGATCTGCGACTTCTCGTCCTGGCAGCTCACCACCGTGTTCGTCGGCAAATGCGTGATGCGCACCGCCGAGTACGTCGTGTTCACGCTCTGCCCGCCTGGACCCGACGAACAAAACGTGTCGATGCGAATGTCCTTCGCCTCAATCTTCACGTCCACTTCCTCGGCCTCCGGCAGCACCGCCACCGTCACCGCGCTCGTGTGGACGCGACCCTGCGTCTCCGTCGCCGGAACCCGCTGCACCCGGTGCACGCCGCTCTCGTACTTCAGCTGCGAATACACCTTGTCGCCCTCGATAATCGCAATCACTTCCTTCAGCCCACCCACCGACGACTCCGACGAAGACAGCACCTCCACGCGCCACTTGTGCTGCTCGGCAAACCGCGAATACATCCTGAAGATCTCCGCCGCAAACAAACTCGCCTCGTCGCCGCCCGTTCCCGCGCGAATCTCCAGAACGACGTTCTTCTCATCGTTCGGGTCCTTCGGCAGCAGCAGCAGCTTCAGCTCCTCCTCGATCCGCGGCTCGCGCTCCTCAAGCGTGGTCAGCTCTTCCTGCGCCATCGCGCGAATCTCCGGATCGCTCTCGCCGAGCATCATGCGCGCATCGGCAATCCCGTTCTTCACCTGCCGATATTCGCGGAACTTCTCCACCACCGGTTCCAGCTCGCGATGCTGCTTCGCGACCTTCTGATACTTTTCGCGATCGCTCAGTACTTCGGGATCGGCCAGTTGCCGCCCCAGATCCTCGTAGCGCGCTTCAATTTGTTCCAGACGCTCAAACATAAAATCCTCCCGGCACCCACGCCGGTCTTCAGAAATCGTCAATCGCTATGTGTCAGGCCGGATTTCAGGGCCTTCATAATCTCAATCGTTCGTACCAGGTCCGACTTCAAGGCCCTTGTAACGTCAACCATTTCGTGTCAGGGCACGACTTCAGTCGTGCCGTCCAGCCGCAGTTTTAGTTGGGCTTTAGCCCCTGAGGCTGTTTTTCGATTTTGAATGAGGGAAAACGCAGCACGGCAATGGCGGCGGGGAGCCGCTACAGAAGAACGCCGAACGTGAAACGCTGCTTCATCATTTCTATTCTACTTCGAATTGGATGACTTGCCTGCAAACCTTCGCGTGGAACGCTCCGGCCACGCTGGACGCTAACCGCTATCCGCTATCCGCTGTCCTTCTCATTCCGGCAGCTTCAAACTCCCATCCTCCATCACGCCGAACGCCGGATTAAACGCAACCTCCCACACAAATCCATCCGGATCGGCAAAGTACCCCGAGTACCCGCCCCAGAACGCCTCCTCCGCGCGCTTCACGATCTTCGCTCCCGCCGCCTCCGCGCTCCGCAGCGCAGCATCGACCTCCTCGCGGCTCCGTCCGTTCCACGCCAGCGTGATCCCCGCAAATCCCTGCCCCTCCTGCGGAACTCCCGCATCCACGGCCAGATTCACTCGCGGATAGAGCGCCAAAGCGATGCCGCCTGTCTGAAACCACACAATTCCCTGCACGTCCCGGAGCGAACGCCGCCATCCCAGCGCTTCATAAAATTCCCGGCTCCGCTCCAGATCCTTCACCCCCAGAGTGACGACGCTGATGCGTTGTTCCATCGATTCGCTCCACCGCCGGCGCTTCGCGCCGCGCGCTCACCACAACCCTCCCGCCCAACAGCACCACCCTACACCATCCACCAGCTCTTCCTGATCACCAATGTCCCACTCCTGTCTCCTGCCTCCTGTCTCCGATCACTGTTGCCTATTGCCTATTCCTCACTCCTGCCCCCTACACCCTATCCCCTATACCCGTCCCCCGTTCCCTACACGCTATCCGCTATACGCTATACGCTGTCTTTCGGATGTCCTCCTTCCTCCCATTCGCCGAGCTTTGCGACGCGCTCGCCGCCACCACCAAAAAGCTCGAGAAGCGCGCACTCATCGCCACCTACCTGCAATCCCTCCCAGTCGACGACGCCGGACGCGCCGCTCTCTGGCTCTCCGGCACGCCCTTCCCCGAAACCGATCCCCGCGTCCTCAACATCGGTGGAGCGCTCCTGCAAAAAACCGTCCTGCAACTCGCCGGAACCAACGCGCACGCCCTCGGCGCCGCCTACCGCCGCCACGGCGACATCGGAGCCGCCGCCGCCGACCTTCTTTATGGACACGCGCCCGCCGTCGCCACCCTCACCCTCGCCGACGTCGAATCCGCCCTGACCGCGCTCGCCGAAGCCCGCGGCCCCGCGCCCAAACTCCGCCTCCTCATCGATCTCCTCAGCCGCGCCACGCCCGAAGAAGCGAAGTACCTCATCAAGCTCGCCACCGGCGACATGCGCACCGGCGTCAAACAATCGCTTGTCGAAGAAGCCATCGCCGAAGCCTGGCCACCGTCCAGCGAAGCCTCAACCAAAACCCCGCCCGCGGCAGCGGTTCGGCGCGCCTCAATGCTTTTGGGCTCCCTCCGCGAAGTCGTCACCCTCGCCGCTGCCGGACGCCTCGCCGACGCGCGCATGAAGCTCTTTCACCCCATCGGATTCATGCTCGCCAGCCCCGTCCAGTCCGTCGATGAAGCCATCGCCCGCTTCACCGAAGAAATCGCGGAAGAGGTCGACGCAGCGGAGCACCCGTCCAACAAAGAAGCTGCCTCGAATCAAAAAAGCTCTGTCATCCTGAGCGAAGCATCCGAATCGTTGCGCCCGCTTTTGCGGAGCCGCGAGTCGAATGGACCTGCGGTTCAGTCCGCCCCTCCAGCAAAGCCAGCTTCGGAGAGCCTTGTATCAGGGCACGACTTCAGTCGTGCCGTAAAGGACGCAAAAAAAATCCGGGCTTTAGCCCCTGAAGCACCCCTCCGCGCCGCCCAACTCGAAGACAAATTCGACGGCATCCGCGCCCAGCTCCACGTCTCCGGCGCACGCGTCGCCCTCTACTCCCGCAATCGCGAGGACCTCAGCGCCGGCTTCCCCGAGCTCGTCGAAGCCTTCAGCACGATCCAGGAAACCGCCATCCTCGACGGCGAAATCCTCGCCTGGAATCCCGCCACCCAGCGCGCCCTCTCCTTCTCCGCGCTCCAGCAGCGCCTCGGCCGCAAGCGCGTCACCGCCGAAATGCGCCGCGACATCCCTATCGTCCTCGTTGTCTTCGATCTGCTCTACCGCAACGGCAATCTGCTTCTCGAACATCCCCTCGCCGAGCGCCGCCGTCAGCTCGAGGACTTCTCCGCCCGCTGGTCTCCCGCCACGGCCGATTTCGAAGCCACCGGCCAGTCGTCGCTCTTCTCCGAGCGCGCGCAGCAGGCCTTCCCGCGCCTCATTCTCGCCTCGGCCACGCGCTTCGAAACCGCCGAACAGCTCGACCAGGCTTACGTTGACGCACGCGCCCGAGGCAACGAAGGCGTCATGATCAAGTCCCTCGCCTCCACCTACCAGCCTGGCCGCCGCGGACTCGCCTGGCTCAAGCTCAAGCGCGAACTCGCCACCCTCGACGTCGTCGTCACCGGCGTCGAGTACGGCAACGGACGCCGCGCGCACGTCCTCAGCGACTACACCTTCGCCATCCGCGATCCCGAGGACCCTGACGCGCCGCTCAAGAATGTCGGCAAAGCCTACTCCGGCCTCACTGACCAGGAAATCGCCGACATGACGGCCTGGTTCAAGTCCCACACCCTCGAGGACTACGGCCACTTCCGCACCGTCGAGCCGACAGTCGTCCTCGAAGTAGCCTTCAACAACGTGATGCGCTCATCGCGCCACGCCAGCGGATTCGCCCTGCGCTTCCCGCGCATCCTCCGCATCCGCACCGACAAGCCCGTCGCGGAAATCGACGCCCTCGAGCGCGTCGAAGAAATCTACAACTCCCAACCCGACAGACCCATCGACGACAGATCAGATTCCTGAGCCGCTATATTGATTCTGAATGAGCCGGCAATTCCAGCTATATCTCCTGCCCGCGGAGGTTGAATGGCTCGTCTCGCAGCTACGCAGCAAATTCGATCTGCGGCTTCTTCAGGAGCACTCCCCAACAAGCAAATCTGTAGAACTCGATTCACCGTTGCGCTGCTGCTCGGCAACTCCCAAATGGAATGCGCATACTGACGTACGCTGCTACATCGCGAAAGCGACAGGCGCGGATGTCCGAATGTGGTACGCATCGAAACGTGCGGAGTGGCTGTTAGCCGACGAATCTGAAGTGATTGAATTCTCGGGCTGCAAGTTCGACGGCACATCGCTCGCGGACGGCCGATTCTATCTTCAAACGGAGAAGCTTGTCGGCGATGCGATCATTCCGAAGCGACCTGAGTTCCTCACCTGGGCGGATCGAGTATTTCGCACGACAAAGAGGCTGCTTTTCCGCTCAGAGGCTCTCCATGCGTATTTGGGTCCTGCAACAGTACAGTGGTGGAGGGATGGTGGGCAACTTGTCTCCTTAATATCGCGCAAACCCGCTTACGGCAGCGAAATCCCCGACATCTGATCTCCATTTCTGATTTTGAACCGGGAGCTTTATGCCCCTGCGCCCTGTGCCCTGTGGTTTATTCCCTAGTGCCTATTGCCTATTCCCTGCTCTCAAGGAATCACCGCCGTGAACACATTCGACGGCACACTCAGCAGGCCATTCGCGTCCACACTGCGTATCTCGTAATCCCAGCTCGCGGGCCCTGTGGACGTATCGGAATAGGCCGCGCTCGTCACCAGCGCGCCATTGATCTGCACAAAATTCCCGCTGCCACTCACCGCGCGATAAACGTTAAATCCCGCGATCGGATCGGCACTCGAGCTCGGCACCTGCCAGGTCAAATCCACGCTGTAGGTTCGCTGAATACCCGAGCCCGACAGCCCCATGTTCAGCGTGGGCGTATTCGACGCATTGCTTGTGATCGAAAGCCCGCCCGTGACGTCGCCGGCCGCCGTTGGCGCAAAAACCACGTTCACTATATACGTCGCGCCTGACGCGACGCTCACCGGCAGTGCCGGCGCAGGGCTCAGCGCAAATCCGCTTCCGCTCACCGCCAGGGCCGTTATCTGCAGCGAGGCGGTGCCCGTAGACGCAATCGACACCGGCTGCGTCGCCGTCGTATTCAGAGCGACATTCCCGAAAGCCAGCGAAGCCGGCGTCACCGCGATGGTGGCCTGCGGGGCCGCTCCGCCGCCGCCCGTGCCACCCGTGCCGCCCGTCCCGCCCGTTCCATTCGTTGCGTTCGTGCCGGGCGTCCGCACGCCGCATCCACTCAGCAAGATCAGCAAACATCCCGCCAGCAACATCCAGGTCCCACGTACACCCCTGGTTTCGTGCATGACAACTCCAAATCGAAAACTTGCCAGAGCATATCCGCCTGCTCTCATTCCGGCCGGATCTCCGTGCCGAACTTCGAGAACGCGCACCAGCCAATTCACCGGCAAGATCACCAGTTCTGATTCGAATGTATGGTACAACTCCGCTAAACGCCGTAGACATCAACAACGCATCACCACGGTTACCGCTCGCCCACAGAATCGCCCCTCCTGTTTCTGCCTGCCCCCTGCCTCCTGTCTCCTGACTCCTGTACCCTGTACCCTGTCTTCTGAATCCAACTAAGAAAGGAGCATCGATGCCGCCTCAAGCCGCCCCCACCACCACGCCCAATGCCTCCGCTGCCGGACACTTCAACCTCGGCGACCTCACCGTTAACCGCCTCGGCTACGGAGCCATGCGCATCACGGGCAAAGGCATCTGGGGACCGCCCGCCG
>DASYYN010000284.1:0-19971 GCA_035933815.1 Acidobacteriaceae bacterium | reverse complement strand
GCATCCGCAGGTGAAGGCAGTGGCTACTACGCTGCGGGAGGTCCACTCGACGAACCGGCATAGCTGGAGCGCGGTGGCGTGGGTGGACGGCAAGACCTACACCGCACCGACAGCGGAGCTGGACGTCTACGACCGCGTGGGTGGCGGCGATGGCTACGCTGCAGGGTTCTTCTATGGCCTGCTCGCGGGCCTTGATCCTGAAGAGGCGGTTCGGCTGGGTTGGGCGCACGGGGCGCTGCTGACGACTTTCCCGGGCGACACGACGATGGCCACCTTGGACCAGGTGCGGGCGTTTGCGAAGGGTGGGTCGGCGCGTATTCAACGGTGAGAAAGCCGGTAGCCGGTAGCTGGTAGCCGCGTCATCGGGAGCTACCACTTATGCCGTTCCCTGCGCTGGGCGCTGGGTTCCATCTGCACGCTAAGTGCTATCTGCTATACGCTATCCGCTAGTGGAGGATGCATGGCGAAGGTCACGCTGGTTTTCGCTGCGCTGCTGATTGCGCTGGGGCTGGTGGGTTATCTGGGGAGCGGGAGCCAGTTCCCGACGGCGCTGATCCCGTTGTGGTGGGGCGTCGCGCTGGCCATCTTTGGATTTCTCGCCATCAGTCCCAGTGAGAGCCGCCGCAAGCTCTTCATGCACGTCAATGTGACGATCGGCCTGCTGGGGTTCATCGGAGCGCTGGTGGAGGCGATCCGCGGGTACGGCAAGCCCGCGCCTGGCGGTATTAACACCTCCGGGTTCCTCATCACGGCAGAGCAGTCAAAGATCACCATGGCCGTGCTGATGCTGATTTATGTGATGCTTTGCGTGCGCTCGTTCATCAACGCAAGGAGGACGCGCGCGATCGCCTGATGCCAGCATGCCTTCTTTGCGACTGAATTCGATGCCACGAGCGGAAAAGGGCGCCGGTCATGGCGCGCGAGGCCGGGGCGCGGCCGATGTGCCCAAAAAGAAGACCGACTTCCGCAAGGCAATGCCGGAGATCTGGAAGCTGGTGCGCCCGCGCAAATGGCTGCTGCTGCTGGGGCTGATCCTCGTCGCTATCAATCGCGTGGCGGGGCTCGTGCTGCCGTTTCTTTCGAAGCCCTTCGTCTCGCTCGTGCTGACCCGCCACGAGATGAATCGGCTGCTGCCGCTGGTGGTCGCCGTCTTCGTCGCCACGCTGATCCAGGCCATTACGTCGTTCTCGAATACACAGCTGCTGTCGAAAGCCGCGCAGCGCATGATTGCCGAGCTGCGGCAGCAGGTGCAGCAGCATGTCGGGCGTCTCTCGGTCAGCTTCTACGACGCGAACCGCACCGGGGTGCTGGTCTCGCGCATCATGAACGACGTCGAGGGCGTCCGCAACCTGATCGGCACTGGCCTCGTGGAGTTTGTCGGCGGGCTGATGACGGCGGCGATGGCCTTCATCTTTCTTTTGCACCGCAGCCCGCGCATGACGCTGATCATCTTCTCCGTCATCGGCGTGTTTGTCTTTTTCCTGCGGTACGCGTTCAAAACCATCCGTCCCATTTTTCGGGAGCGCGCGAAGATCACCGGCGAAGTCACCGGACGGCTGACCGAGTCGCTGGGCGGCGTTCGCGTCGTGAAGGGTTACCACGCGGAGCAGCGCGAAGCCAGCGTGTTCACGGTCGGCGTCCTGCGGCTGCTCGACAACGTCATCAGCTCCCTGACCGCGACCAGCCTGCTTTCGATGGCTGCAACCACTGTGCTGGGCGTGGTTGGCGGCCTGGTCATGCTGCTCGGCGGGCATCTGGCCATGCAGCACCGCATGGATGCGGGCGACTACATCCAGTACACGATGTTTCTTGCGTTCATGATTGCGCCGGTGATCCAGGTGGTCGCGATCGGAACGCAGCTGACCGAAGCGGTCGCCGGTATTGACCGCACGGTGGAGATCCTCGCGGAGAAGGACGAGTTCGCCGATCCGGCACGCGTCGTCAGCCTGAGCGAAATTGTCGGCGAAGTGCGATTCGAAGATGTGCGCTTCTCCTATGAGGCGGACAAGCCGGTGCTGCACGGTATCAGCTTCGAAGCGCGGCCGGGAACGGTGACGGCGCTGGTGGGCTCGTCGGGATCGGGCAAATCGACGATCATCAGCCTGGTCTGCGCCTTTCACAAGCCGGACACCGGCCGGGTTCTGGTGGATGGCATCGATCTTTCTACGGTGCGGCTGGACAGCTACCGCTCGCAGCTGGGCGTGGTTCTGCAGGAATCGTTTCTCTTCGATGGCACGATTCGCGAGAACGTGATGTTCTCCCACCCCGACGCGACGGAGGAGGACTTCCTCTCCGCCTGCCGCATTGCGCGCGTCGATGAATTTGCGGAGCGCTTTCCCGAAGGCTACGACACGATCGTCGGCGAGCGCGGCGTGAAGCTTTCCGGCGGACAGCGCCAGCGCCTCTCCATCGCGCGCGCTATCCTCGCCGGACCGCGGATACTGATTCTGGACGAAGCCACCTCCTCGCTCGACTCTGAATCCGAGGCGATGATCCAGCACGGCCTCAGTTACCTGATGCAGGGACGCACCACCTTCGTGATCGCGCACCGGCTGTCGACGATTCGGCGCGCCGACCAGATCCTCGTCGTCGAGGGCGGGCTGATCATCGAGCGCGGCACCCACGCTACTCTGTACGCGCTGGGCGGCCGCTACTACGATCTCTACACGCGCCAGCACGGCCTCGAAGAGAATCTATTCCTCGCTCCAGGCGAGGGCGACATCGTCGAAGAGACGAAGTAGCTGCGCCAATGCGATAGCATGGATTCGCATCCATGCGCGCCATCATTGTCATTCGCATTCTTGTCGGCTGGGTTTTCGTCTCGGAAGGAATTCAGAAGTTTCTGTTCCCGGTTGCGCTCGGCTGGGGACGATTCGCGAAGATCGGCCTGCCGCACCCGCACGTGCTCGCTCCAATCGTGGGCATCGTCGAAATTACCTGCGGCGCGCTCCTCATCCTCGGCCTCTGGACCCGCATCGCCGCCGTGCCGCTGCTGGTCGACATCGGAACCGCCATCGCCACCACCAAGATCCCGATGCTGCACCATCAGGGAGTCTGGGCGATGCTGCACGAGGCGCGCGTGGATTTCAGCATGGCGCTGGGGCTGATTTTCCTGCTGATCGTGGGCGCCGGATCGTGGGCGCTGGACAGGAGTTGATCATGGTGCTTGAAGCTGCGCTGCTGCAGGTGCGTCCCGGGGAAGAAGCCGCGTTTGAAGAAGCCATGCGGAGAGCCGCGCCGGTGATCGCCGGCTCACCCGGATATCTGCGTCATGAACTCCGGCGCTGTCTCGAAACGAAAGGCCGCTATCTGCTGCTGGTCCAGTGGGAGACGCTCGAGGCACACACTGTCGGCTTTCGCGAGTCGCCTCGATTCGGGGAATGGCGCGCGATCGTCGGGCCATTCTTTGCCGCTCCGCCGGTTGTAGAGCACTACGAATCGGTCCTGAGCTGGCCTGCGGCTGAAGCGGTGTCCTGACTCCTATTTCGCAATCCCTTCGAGCGTGCCATCGGCGCGCGTGATCGCGTCTGCCAGAACCTTCATCTGCTCCTGCGCGCGGTTCAGGTCCTTCGCGTCAATCGCCTCGTTGACGCCGGGAATCACAACGGCTGCGTAGCCGGTGTATTCACCTGGCGCGTAGATGGTGTGCTTGAACCACGGACGGTGCGGCAGACCCGGCTGCGACAGGAAATCTTCCTCCACCTGCCGCAATTGCGCGTTCAGCGCGGCCAGGGTTGCCGTCGAATCCGTATCCAGATGCTGCTGCTTCTGCCTCACCTGTTCGGCCAGCGTGATGAACCTCTGCGCAGCCTGCTGGGCCGCCGTAAAGTCAAGGTCCGTCATGCCGGCTTGTTGCGCTTTCTTTTGGGCGCTGTCCAGGTACGCGGCAATTTCCTTACCGTACGTGACGTAGTCGTAGGGCAGCACGTCGGTGTCGGCCATATTGATCACTTCGAGGCCAAAGACGCGCGCCATTTGCTGTTCGTAGACAAACGTCGGGTCGGCATTCATGACGAACCAGGCGTAGTTGTCGAAGACGGAGTGATACACCCCATAGGGTCCGCCGGATCCGACGTCGGTTGAGGGCACGCCAAGACGCTGGATGAACGGCGTGTAGTCGGAGCCGCTGCCAAGGTCGCCGACGCGAACATCGTTGCCGATCGCGGCGTTATCCCGCGAGGTGTGTTCCTCCACCGGACCGTTGTGCCGCGATGCCTGTTCTGCCTGGGTCCGCTTCCACGCGTCGTAGACGGTGCCGCCCTTTGGGCTGGGCACCTGCTTCGTGACTTCACGGATGAATTCCTTGAGCGAAGGAACGGCGGCAGCTTCGAAATTCGGGCCGGAGACGCCAACATCTGTATTGAAGTAGGCTACGGCGTGCGCCAGCTGAGTGGCATGATCTTCGGCCCATTCTGTCGAGCCGATCAACCCTTCTTCCTCGGCGTCCCAGCTGCAGAAGACGATGCGCCGCTTCGGCTTCCAGCCCTGCTTCAACAGCGCGCCCACTCCATGCACTGCCTCGAGCATGGCCGCGGTACCGCTGTTGGGATCGACGGCTCCGTAGACCCAGGCGTCCCGATGATTGCCGGCGAGCACCCACTCATTGGGAAAGGTGGTGCCTTCGACCGAGCCGATGACGTCCCAGATGGTGCGGTACTGGTAATCCATTTTCAGGAGCAGATGCACCTTCACGCCTGGGCCAACGTGATAGGTGAAGGGCAGCGCGCCCTGCCATTCGCGGGGAGCATCCGGGCCGCCCAGCGCCTCGAGGATCGGCGCCGCATCGTGGTACGAGAGCGGCTCCGAGGGGATCTTCGGCAAGTTGGCGGCCTGACCGGGTTTCAGCAGTTTGTCTGCGGGCAGGTCGGGCCGCGACGCAGTGCCGGGCGTGAGCGCGTCTCCCGGATACTTGAACAGGTACTGCACCGAGCCGCGCTGCACGGCCGTTGCCGGACGATACGGCCCGTGCGGGTACATGTCGCCGCGGAAGTAGCCGTCGTCGGCAGGATCGGAGTAGATGAGCACGCCGGCGGCTCCGTGCTGCTCGGCAACATAGACCTTGACGCCGCGGAAGTTGCCGCCGTAGCGGCAGACGACGATCTTGCCCTTGAAGTCTATGCCCATGGCGGTGAGTTTGTTGAAGTCATCGGGGCGGCAATAGTTCGCATACACGGCCTCGCCGGTCACGTCCGCTGAGGGCGACGATCCATGGAAGGCGGGCAGCACGCGCGGGTCGTTCTGGTAGGGATCATTGCCGTCCACGTGCTCTGCGATGGGCCCCTTCATCAGAAGCTTGCCGTCGGCGTTCCACGCCTCAACGCTGACCTCTTTGGGCATGTTGAGCCAGGCTTTGTAGGGGACGATGGTCGTATCGAGCCCAGCCTCTTTGAATTTCGACGCGACGTATTCGGCGGTTTTGTAATCCTCGGGAGTGGAGGCGACGTGTGGCTCGGCGGTGAGCTGCTTCAGTTCCTCGCCGGCCAGCTTTGCATCAGGAACGGCCAAAAACTGCTGGTCGATTTTTGCCTGTTCCGCGTTGAAATCGCGGTAGCCCAGCAACGCCTGGGAAGCAGGCACCGACGGAGCGCCGGGCTGCGCAAAACCCATTAAAAGAAGAGAGGCCGACAGCAGCGCAGGGCGCAAACGGGTCAAAGAGAGACTCCTCGGGGGAGAGGCGATTCAGGGACGAACAGCCAGCTTAGCATCTGCGATGAAGGTCCGGGGCGGGCCGGAAAGCCCGGCCGTTATGCCGGAACTTTGGCCGGCTCCACGGGCTGCGTGCAGTGCGAGCACCGTTTGGCGGCGATCGGGATATCGGCGAGGCATTCAGGGCAGGCGCGGGTCGCAGGCGGGGAGGCCTTCGGCGGATTGAACTTCCTGAGCAGTGCATTGATGGGCAGAACGAAGAAGAAGTAAACGGTGGCGGAGATGAGCAGGAACGAGATGACGTCGTTCAGGAAGTCGCCCACGGTGAACTTCCCGCCATGAAACATGAAGTAGATGCCCGAGAAATCGGGCTTGTGGACGATGGCGGCAATCAGCGGATTGATGATGTTCTTCACCAGCGAGTTCACGATTTGGGTGAACGCTGCGCCGATGATGACGGCGATGGCAAGATCGACTACGTTGCCGCGCAGGACGAAATCACGAAAACCCTTCAGCATGCTCTTACCCTCCGGCTTTGCAAAGGAGCCGGCGCGCGCGGCCGGAAACCCGCCACAGAGCGCGCCAGCACTCCTGCAGAAATCAGAAAGAGAGTGTAATACGATGCTCAGGCTTCGGGCGGTAAATTCTTTGGCATCAGGACCGGTCCACGTCTTCCTCGCGGATCAGAGTGCCGACGCGCGGACCCTCGGTCGTGTGCACTCCCCAGGCCATGCGCGGGGTGTTGTGGGCCAGGCCGTAGCGCCCGTCCGGCGCCAGCAGGATGATGCCGCCGTGGCCTCCGAGCCGGCGATGGAGATAGGCCATCGCTTCCGGCGCCACCTGCTCGGGTGAGCCTCCGGCGAGGACGCGATCCGTCGCCCATTTGCCGAGCACCAGCTTCATGATGGGCTCGCCCCACCCTGTCAGCGAAACGGCCGCGCTGGAGTTGTCCGCGTAGCAGCCGCAGCCGATGAGCGAGGAGTCGCCGACCCGGCCCGGCGTCTTGTTCAGCGTGCCGCCGGTGGAGGTGGCCGCTGCAATGCGACCCTGCGCGTCCAGCGCAACGGCGCCGACGGTATCGTGCGATTCCTGACTGGGGCTGCCGGAGAAGGTCGGATCGGGGACCCCGGAGCGCTCCCGCCGCTGCGCCTCAGCCAGGCGCTCCCGTTCGCGGTCGAGCACCAGCTCGGAGTTGTCGATCAGCGCGATGCCGTGCGCGGCGGCGAACTCCTCGGCTCCCACGCCGACAAAGTACACATGATGGCTTTTGTCGAGCACGAGACGCGCGGCCTGGATGGGATTGCGAATCCGTTCCACGCAGGCCACCCCGCCTGCACGCAGCGTATGGCCGTCCATGATAAGGGCATCCAGCTGCACACGGCCGTCGCGGGTGAGAAAGCTGCCCCGGCCTGCATCGAACGCGGGGTCATTTTCCATCGCGGTAACGGCTGCTTCGATGGCGTCAACAGCCGGGCCGCCGCGCTCGAGGATGCGCCAGCCCTCCTGCAGAGCATCGAAGACGCCCTGCTCGTGCGCCTCAAGAGCATCCGCGGGTATGTCCCATGCGCCGCCGTGCACGAGTAAAACAGGAGAGCGGTTCATCCAGCTCGGATTGTATCGGCTCGGGAGGTTGGGGAACAAAAAAGCGGGCGCTCTCGCGCTCTCCCATGTCTCCAAGACCGGGAGACATGGGGCACCCGCGTTCTCCGCAACGCTGGAGTCGTGCCCTTGCCAGAGCAGGTCTCTGTTGCGCTGCTCATCCGGGCCTTTCCGGGCACAGCCGATTTGGCATCCCTGCGTTATAGTGGCAGGTTCGGGCGGAGGCCGAGCATGTTCGACTCACCTCAGGAACGGACTCGGGCGATGGATGCTCTGTTGCAGGGCTATCAGGGGCCGGCATTCTCCGTGCGCTTTCCGGATGGCTCGCAGTGGTCCTCGTCGCCTGGCATCGAGCCTGAGTGCACCATCGTGCTTGCGAATCGGCGTGCGCTCGAAGCCTTCTTCGTCTCGCCGGACGAGATCACCCTGGGCGAGGCGTTCATCCATGGCGATCTGGACGTCGAGGGCGACCTGTTCTCTGTGTTCGCCATTAGCGAGCATATGTTTCGCCGCCAGCCGGCTACGGTTCGCCGTCGCCTGTCCAGCGCGGTGTTGCGCGCCGTGGTGCAGGTGCGCCGCTGGATCAGCCACGGGCCACGGCACTCGCAGGCCAGAGACCGGGCGGCCATCGCACATCATTACGATCAGCCTGTCGATTTCTTTCGTCCGTGGCTCGGAAAGTCGCTGGCTTACTCCTGCGGGTGGTTCCGCACTCCCGAGGATTCTCTCGACCAGGCGCAGGAGCAGAAATTCGAGCTGATCTGCCGCAAGCTGCGCCTTGAGCCCGGCGAGCGCTTTCTGGACATCGGATGCGGCTGGGGCGGGCTGATTCTTCATGCGTCCAGGCAACATGGCGTTGCCGCGCAGGGCATTACGGTGAGCCGCCACCAGCACGACGAGGCGGATCGCCGCATCCGCGAGGCGAATATCGAGGACCGCTGCTCCGTCGCGCTGCGGGACTATCGCGACCTCAGCCCGAATCGCGAGGCGTTCGACAAGATTGCCAGCGTGGGGATGTATGAGCACGTCGGGCTGGAAAAGCTGCCCGGATATTTCCGGGCCGTGCGGCGCGTGCTCAGGCCCGGAGGCGTCTTCCTGAATCACGGGATCGCGCGCGCCACGAATTCAGCCCCGCGAGCGAATTCGTTCATCGACCGCTATGTCTTTCCGGATGGCCGTCTGGTCACGCTGCCGCAGGCGTTGCAGGCCGCGGAAGGAGCGGGGCTCGAGATCCGCGATGCGGAGAATCTTCGCGAGCACTACGAAATGACTCTGCGCCGCTGGGTCGCCGGATTGCAGGCCAATGCGGACGTGCTGCTCCGCCTGGTTTCGAAGGAGACGTATCGCATCTGGCTGCTCTACATGGCCGGATGCGCTGCAGCTTTCAAGCGCGGCAACATCGCCGTTTACCAGGTACTCTTCAGCAATCCGGACCACGGCGCGAGCCATCTGCCGCTGACGCGCGAAGACTGGTATGTGAGAGAGCCGGATTCCAGGCTTTGGCAGGATTCGCAGTTACTGAGCAGGATGGGTTGAGCGGGGCGCCAGCGACAGCGGGGCGATGTTCCACCCCTGCACCTGGATCACGATTCCGGCCGGCGCATCGCGAGGCAGAACGGCGATGAGTGTCCGCGATTCTCCTGGGGGCAGTTCGATCCAGTTATCGGACCACATGACCGGCGCGATGAGTCCGCCATTGCGCGTGCGGGCTGCCGCGGACAGCTGAAACGCGAGCGCCGTGGAGGTGTTTTTCAGACGCAGACGAATCACACGGCCGCGGGGTGTTTGCTCGATCTGTGCCGAACCCGTCACCCGCGCCTGCGGCAGGTGAGTCATGGCTGTCAGATTCTCGTATTGCGCGACGGGCGTGTGCGTATGGTCGGAGCGCTGCCAGTCAAAGGTGCTCAGCGTGGTCGGAGTCCAGTAGAAATTGCGGCTCACGATGCGACCTGCAGAATCGGAGAGCGCAAGCTCGATGAGCAGGACCTTGTCCGCTCCGGAGTACAGCGAATCAGGAATCGTCAGCGCGCGCACGGCGCTGTCCGCCTGCGCATCCACCGCCGACTGCGCCGCGTAGAGCAA
Source organism: Acidobacteriaceae bacterium (assembly GCA_035933815.1). GTDB lineage: Bacteria > Acidobacteriota > Terriglobia > Terriglobales > Acidobacteriaceae > Palsa-343. Next base: position 10,644 of record DASYYN010000284.1, on the reverse strand, counting down.
ATTCCACGAGACGCCATGCACCTCCACGCGCGCCCGCAGGCCAGTTAACGGCTGATACGTACTGTTCACGACCACGATGGAGTGATCGTCGTAGGAGTACTGGATGTGCAGCGGCTCGCACGCCTTCTTCACGGCGAAATATCCGGCGTCCGCGTCGAGGTAGTAGTCGTAGAGGTGCCAGTACATCGAGGGCCAGGCATTGTTCAGCATCCACTGAATCACGCCGGTCGCGGTGTATTTGTTCCTGCTGTAGGACTCGAACATGGCGCGCTCCGAGTCGTAGGCCATGGTCTGCGCGATGCGCTCGAAACCGGCGGCGGAATCGGGCTGCGCGTACATCGGCGCCATCGCATCCTGCAGCACGCCGAAGGTCATGAAGTGGCCGCTGGCGTTGTGGTAATTCCAGTCCGCACTCGGCGGCCACGCATTGGGATCCGGGAGAAACTTCTCGCGGCTGGCCAGCGACGGAACGGCCGGCCCGGGGCTGGTCTCCGTGTTGAAGCCGAACGCGCCGCCGTGGTGCTGGTCCACATACCAGTACTCCGGCGGAACGTAATCGTAGGGGCCGCTCATCTTCACTCCGCTCGGCCCGGTATTCACGGTGGCGGTTGCCGATGCTGAAGACAGGGTTGGATTCGGCCAGTGAGCCTCGGCTTCCACCTGCAGGTATTCTTTCTCGACTTCAGCCGTCGGAGGATGATCGCTGCCATTGAGCCAGACGAGCAGGCCTGGATGGGCACGCAGCCGCAGGATTTGATCGCGAAGAGAAGCCTTCGCGATGGCAAAGTCGTCCGCCGTCCACGTGCCCCAGTCTTCCCAGTGATCGCAGCAGCACCAGCCGGCGATCACGAGAATTCCCTGCTGATCGGTGAGGCGGAAGAAGTCGTCGGTCTCCAGCTTGCCTTCGAGCCGGATCGCGTTCAGGTGCATGTCGCGGACCATGGCGACCTGCTGGCGCAGGCGTTCCGGATCATTGCGCAGCAGCATGTCCGGCGACCAGCCGGCGCCGCGAATCAGAACCGGCTTGCCGTTCACGCGGAAGAGCCGCGCTCCCTTCGGCGTTAGCTCCGAGGTGATCTCGCGGATGCCGAAGTCGACGGTTTGCTCGTCGGAGGTGACGCCGTTCGCGGCGAAGCGCATCGTCAGCCGCTCGAGATGCGGATTGCCCATCTGGTTCGGCCACCACAGCTTCGGATTGCGAATGCTCAGGACGGGAAACTGATCAGGCGCGAAGACGACGGTCTTGTCTTCGTGCGGCGCCAGGTCGACGGGCTGAGCCAAGCTCGCGCCCGCCGCTGTTCCGCTCAGCACGCCGCGCACCGGGTGATCGGTTGCGTTGTGCACTTCGGCATAGACCGTGAGATCGGCTTCGCGCAGCGAGGCGTCGGGAAAGTGCGTGACCACCATGGGCGAGCGCAGCGTCACTGGGCCGCTGGTGGCCAGATCTACATCGCCCCACAGCCCCATGTCTTTGTCGGGAGGCGCAGGATTCCAGTCCACCCAGTTGATGGCCAGATCTTTTTCGGTGGGCGCGAAGGTCTCGACGGCCAGCACATTCGTGCCGGACTTCACCAGACCGGTGATGTCGAAGTCCCAGGTGCGGTACGCGCCGGCCACGCTCGACTGATCCGCAATGCGCCGTCCGTTCAGCCAAATGTCGGCGCGATAGTTGATCCCGCCGAAGTGCAGCCAGGTGCGGCGGCCCGGACGCGTGCTTGCGGGCACTGAGAATTGAACGCGGTACCACCAGCCGCAGCGGTAAGGACTGTCCTGCGGCATCGGCAGGCGCGAAAAAATACGCCCGATGGGATAGCTTGTCCCGGGAATCTCTCGCAGGTTCATCCCGAAGTACGGGTCGGGAAAAATCCTGGCAGCCACCTGCGCCGCGAGGACGGTGCTCGGCATGGTGGCGGGCAGCCAGTCCTTCGTCGAGAATCCGCGGTTCGAGATTTGCGCGCCATCCGCCTGCAGCCGGCATGCAGACTGAATCCGCCAGCCTTCGTGCAGAGGAGTTACGCTGGCCGCCGACGCTGCCGGAGCGAACGCGACCAGCGTCAGAAGGAAAGCCATTCCGCGGATCATTCCCTCTTCGTATATCAGTTGCGCGCGGCGGCTGAAAGGGTGAACGGTTTTTCGTGATCTGGGGACCCGATGAGCTATGACGAAATGCCGAGTCCGACCAGGTTGGCCGCAGCGATGATCACTGCGAGACCGGCCCAGAGTTGGCGCACAGGCCGGCCCTCGGCTCCCTTCCACTCGCCGAGTGCCAGGCCAACGAGACCGCCGAACAGCACGTACAGGCTCATGTGCAGCATCCAGTTCACAAACGAGAGCCGCACCGGGATATTCGCCTGCCCCCACGCGTAAAAGAAAAACTGAAAGTACCACATGATGCCGCCGGAAGCCGCCATGAGCGTGTTCTTCGTCAGCGTCTCGCGGGACTGGCTGAGGTCCAGCCGCAGCGACAGGTCTTTGCGGAATCCCAGTCGGAAGAAGCAGTAGGCGAAATTGATGAGCGCGCCTCCGCCCATGATGATCACGTAACTCGGGAGCGCCGCGTAGAGCGGTTTCACGCCTACATGGATCGCAGCCGGGGTCATGGGCGACGCGGAGTCGATGGCGAACGACATGCCGGAGGAGAAGATGCCGCACATGATGGCCAGCAGCAGCCCCTTGCCCAGGTTGAATTCCTCAACGCGGACGCCGAGGCGCTTTTCCTTGAGGCGCCCGGCCCAGGAGACGATGGCGATCCCGACGAGCGCGAGCGCGATGCCGCCCAGGGTGAACGCGCCGCTGCGGGTTGCGATGAGACTGAGGAACACGCCGTGGGCGAGCGGCGGAATGATGGTTCCCACCACCAGCGTGACGCCGATCGCCACGCCGATGCCCAGCGACATCCCCAGGTAGCGCATCGTGAGGCCGTATCCCACGTTGCCGATGCCCCACATGCAGCCGAAAAGGAAAGCCTTGAGCAGGACACTGTGAGGGATGCCGCTGTAGAAGCCGAAGAAATCCGGCAGCAGGATGAGGCTGACCGCGATGGGCAGCAGAATCCACGAGAAGATTCCCGCCACCGCCCACGTCGTCTCCCACGACCACTTCCTTACTTTTTCAATGGGCGCGTAGAACGACGCAGCAGACGCCGCCCCGACCATGTGCCAACCGATCCCGGCCACAACAGACATGCAGATTCCTCTCCTGCCCTGCCACTACGCATTGTGCACTACACGAACTGCGCTTCGGCCAGATCCTTCAATGCTGCGTGAATCGTCTCCGCGGGCACTCCGTCGCCGTCGTGCTGCAGCCGCGCCCACTGCACTGCGAAATTACCCAGCGTAGAGCTTTCCACCGGCCCCCGCTCGACGGGAACGCCTGCCTGCTTCGACGTCAGCGCATTGAGATAATCGTTGCGGCTGCCACCGCCCACCACGCAAATGCGCTGCGGCCGCTTGCCGGTCAGATTCGCAATTTGGTCCAGCAGCGCGGCATAGCGCGAAGCCAGGCTGTGGAAGATCAGGTTGGCATAACGCGGGGCGGCGTCGCACCCTGCCGGCAGAGTCGCCAGGCCGCGGCGCTGCAGTTGATCGTTGATGCGTCCCGGCATGTCGCCCGGCGGCACGAAGGCCGGATCGTCGAGGTCCAGCAGATGGTCGGGCGCGGCCAGTTGGCGCGCGGCTGCGATCAATTCTTCTAATTCCCAGCCGCGACGGGCCACGCCCGTCGCGGCGTTCCGCGGGAGCGGATCCCAGGTATTCAGGCACTGGCGCAGCAGCCACATGCCATGTGCGCTGCTGTGGAAGAGCACGCCCTGCCCCGCTGCTCCCAGATTCGTGAAGCCGTCCCGCATCGCTTCCGGCGTGCGCTGCGTCTGCCGGAGGAGCACGCCGAGCAGGGACCAGGTCCCGGAGCTGAGATACGCCCACTCGTCGCCTGCCGCGCGAATACCGGCGACGGCAGAAGCAGTATCGTGACAGGCCGGGGCGATGAGCTGCGTTCCGGCAAAGGCGGGCAGTTGATTCACCTCGCAGCGCAGCGGTCCCAGCGCGGTTCCCGACTCTACCAGACGCGGCGCGGCGTTGAGATCAAAGCCAAGCGCGCGAAAAATCTCCTCGTCCCACTGCCGCCGTTCCGGGTCGATGAGGCCGGTGTGCGTGGCGTTGCTGTACTCCGCGATGACCGGAGCGCCCAGCCAGTGCAGGATGTACTCCGGCAGATTCACCCACGGCGCCGCTTCGGGCAGGCCGCTGGCCCGATCCGCCCAGAGCTGATAGATCGTGTTGATCGCCTGGATGTGCACGCCGGTCCGCGCATACAGCGTCTCGGCAGGCATGCGCTGGTGCACCGCATCGAATGCGGCGAGGTTGCGCTGATCGCGATAGCAGAAGGGCTGGCCCAGGGGTTTTCCTGATGGATCGAGCCGAACATAATCGACGGCCCAGCCGGTGACACCGATGCTGGCGATGCCTTCCGGGGCGAGATCGGCACAGGCGCGCAGGCCGGTCTTCAGTTCGCTGCAGATGCGCTCCAGATCCCAGCGGAAATGTTTCCCGTCGGACACCGGGCCGTTCGCAAAGCGGTGCGCCATGGTGATGGTTGGGCTCTGGCCGGCACCTCTTAGCAGCGAGACACGACAGCTCTCCGCGCCGAGATCGATAGCGACCAGCGATTTCTTTTGCTCGGCCGGGGGCGCCGGATTCACCGCAGAAAGGCCTCGGCTAAGCCGCCATCCACCGGAATGAGATGGCCGGTGGTGCACTGTGCCTGCGGACCGGCGAGGAACAGGATCGCCTCGGCGCAGTCGTTCGGGTCGATCGGCTGATGCGTCAGCGTGCGTTGCGCGTAGAAGGCGGCCAGCTGATTGCGGAGCGCGTCGTCGTCCGCCGCCGAATCGAACTGGATGCCGTATTTCGTCAGTGATGCGATCACGCGATCCCGCGGGAACATCGTCGATCCCCTGACCACGGTGGCCGGGCTGATCCCGTTCACGCGAACGCGCGGCGCGAGCGAAATCGCCAGTTCGCGGACCAGATGGCTGAGCGCGGCTTTGCTGACGTCGTAGGCTTCGCTGCCGCGCTTGGGCACGACCGCATTGGCGGAACTGGTCAGCACGATGCTGCCTTTCGTCTGCTGCGACGCAAACAGCTTGGCCGCTTCGTCGGCGAGCAGATAATTCGCCGTCACGTTCAGATCGAGTGTGGTCGACCACATCGCGTCGCTGATCCCGCCGGTTGGCGATGACGGAAAGATGGCAGCCGTATTGATGAGAATGTCGATTCCGCCGAACTGCGCGACGGTGGCGCGCATGGCCGCAGTAATGGCTTCCCGGCTGCGAATATCCACCGAGGTGGCGCCGATGAATTCCCTGCCCGCGATGGCCCGCGCCTCTCTGGCCACAGCTTCCGCGCCGGTCAGATCGCGATCGGCAACCATGACGTGTGCCCCGCGCCTTGCCGCCAGCAGCGCCGCTGCGCGTCCGATGCCGCTGGCGCCACCAACGATGAGCGCGATCTTTCGGCTCAGCTCCTTTTCCGGAGGCTGGCGGCGAATCTTTGCTTCTTCGAGCAGCCAGTACTCGATGCGAAAGGCTTCCGAGGCGGGCAGGGCAACGTAGTTTCCATAGACCTCAAACGCCTCGCACGCGGCCGCCGCCCCGGCCTGCGGAACGTCGCGCACGACCGTCGTTCCGGCGAGCGCTGTTGCGCCCTGCATTACGTGGATCGCGTTCGTGTAGAACTCGCCGACGATGCGCGATTCCGTCTTGTTCTTGCCGAAGGAAAACATTCCAATGCCAGGCACCAGCACGACGGTGGGATTCGGGTCCCGCATCGCCGGCGATTCCGGCACCGCGTGCTTCTGGTAATAGGCGGCGTATTCCTTGCGATACGTGGCGAGTGCCTCATCGAGCTTTTTGCTCAGCGCGGCCGCGTCATCTTTCGCTTCGGCGGGAACGAAGAGCGGCCGAATCTTCGTGCGGATGAAGTGGTCCGGGCAGCTCGTGCCCAGATGCGCCAGCTTCGCGGCATCCTGCGAATTCACGAAGCGCAGCACGTCTTCGGCATCGGACCAGCTGCCGATCATTCCCCGCTGCTGCGAAACTGCTCCGCGGATCACCGGCATCAGGTCCAGCGCCAGCTCAGCACGATTGTGGCGTGCAGGCAGCGCCTCTCCGCCGAAAATTTTATTGCCCCGGCGCTCGACGTGCTCCTGCACGAACTGGCCCAGCTGATCGATCACATGCAGGGTGTTGAGGTAGCATTCGCGCTGCGTCTCGCCCCAGGTAAAGAGGCCATGGCCACCGAGCACGATGCCATCGCAACCGGGATTCTCCGCGACGGCGCGCTTCATCATCATGGCCAGCTCGAATCCAGGCCGCTGCCAGGCGACCCAGATCAGCCGGTGGCCGAACTGACGGTTGAATTCCTGCATCTTCTCTTTGCCGTTGGCGGCTGCAGCGAGCGCGATACCCCAGTCCGGATGCAGGTGGTCCACGTGGCGGAACGGGAGAAAGCCATGCAGTGGCGTGTCGATCGAAGCAGCGACAGGATTCCGTCCGAAGGTGCACAGCGGATACAGGTCCGCCATGGCGTCTTCCTGGGAGACGCCTTTGTAGCGCCGTTCGAGCTGCAGAAGCTTGTCCAAGTAGAGGGTCGCAAATCCCTCGCGCTTGATCGTGCCCAGATCGCCGCCGCTGCCCTTCACCCACAGCACTTCGGTGGCGTTGCCCGTCAGCGGATCCGGCTCACTGACCTTGGAGCTGGTGTTGCCGCCGCCAAAATTGGTGATGCGCAGATCGGCGCCCAGCAAATTCGACCGGTATCGCAGCAACTCCGGCTCATCGAGCTTCGCGGCGACCGCTTCGTCCCACAGGTCCTTCAGGTACGTCAGTTCGGCAACAGATGTCATGGCCCGATCATGATGCCACACGACAAATCAATAGGGCAACTGTTTCCCATTCAATATTGCCCGCCATTTTGCGACGCTGTTGAGGGGATCAGCGATTGCTGCCGACTGCTTCTTCAGCCATGGTCTCGGGCGGAGTCGCCTCGCGCACCATGTCCGCGGTCACCAGCCGGTGCTCCACGTAATTGTAGGGTGGAACGGTAGAGCCGCGCAGGATCGAAAGGCCCAGCTGAATCAGGCTCGGACCGTAGGCATTCGCCTCATGCGAGACCGACCCGATCCAGGGACTTCCGGCGCGCCGCATCTCCTCCAGCGCCTCCGGAATGCAGTCCTGCCCGACGATGGCGACGTGCTTCTCGCGCTTCAGCTGGCGCACCGCCTCCATGGCTCCCAGCGCGCTTGAATCCGTCGCCGCGGCAATGAGAATGTGGCGGTCTTTGGGGTGGCGATTCAGGAATTCCGAGATGATGCGGAAGCTGCGGTCGCGCATGCCCCGCCCATCCATGCGCACAAAATCTTCGACCGGCAAATCCGGCAGCTTTTTCCGGATTGCCTGAAAGACGCCGGTGATGCGGCTCTGCACCAGCGGGCCGGCATCCTCGATGTCCAGCCCGAGGACCCAGTTCACCTTGCCTTCCCAGTTCTGGATCACATAGTCGGCGAGCAGCGATCCCGCCTCGACGCCCACGCGGTAGTTGTCTACGCCGAAATAGGTCGCATGAGGGTGCGGAATGTCGACGGCAATGAGCGGAATCCCCGCCCCGGCAATCTTGTCGGCAATGATGGGAGCAACATGCTGATCGATCTGGAATTCGATGACCAGATCGACGCGGTTCTTCACGAACTCCTCCGCTACCTCGACGGCGGTGGCCGCGTCGTAGCGGTTGTCGAGGATCAGCAGATCGACTCCGGCGCGGGTTGCCGCTTCGCGCAGGCTTGCCGTCACCGCCTCAGAGAACGGCATCTCGCCCGACTGCTTGCCGAATCCGAAGCGCAGTTTGCGCGGACGCGAGACGAGGCGGTACAGCCCGTCCTGCGACTGCGCCAGATACCCGCGGTGGACCAGCGTCTTGAGGATGCGGTAAACGGTGGTCTTTGAGATATGGGTCCGCTGATAGATGGTCTCCAGCGGCAGCGGCCGCTCTTCCGTCTGGAGAATCTCCAGCACATCGAGGGCCTTCGAGAGAATGGGGATCAGGTACAGGCGCTTGGTGGACGCTTTCGGCAAGTCAGGACCCTCTCAACGATCTCAGGCCACTTATATCATTCGAGCTTTGCTGCCGGAACTCCTGCCCCGAAGTGCGTCGCGGGCCGATTATGCGTAGCTGGCCACCGGCGTCTGGTTGCGCGCCTTCCGCTCCCTGCGAATCCGCTCCACATAGCCGCTCGCGCGCAATGCCTGCAGCGGGTCCTCGGGCAGATTGTGCCGGCTCCGCCAGGCGCGCACCAGCGGCTTTACGTCGAACCAGAAGGCCTCGCGCAGGCATTCTTCGGCTTCGACCAGGCGGCACTGATCCTGTAAGTCGGCCAGTTTGTCCCGATCCACCAGCGCAGCCCGGGCGAAGATCTCCTGCGCCGTGACGACCGTCTGCACGGCCGCTTCCATCTTGCCCTTCAGGTTGTGGCTCTGGTCGATCATGAACGCTGTGCCTTCCATGCCCGATGGATCGTTGAGAATCTCGTGGAAGATGCGGAAGATCTGGTAGGGATCGATCGAGCCGAGCGTCAGGTCGTCATCGGCGTAACGGCGGTCGTTGAAGTGGAATCCGCCGAGTTTCTTCTCGCGCAGCAACCACGCCACAATCTGCTCGATGTTCTGGCTGGAGTAGTGATGTCCCGTGTCGACGAGAACGACCGCCTTTTCGCCAACGCGCCGGCACATGGTCAGCGACATGCCCCAGTCGGCCAGGTCCGTGTGATAGAAGGCCGGCTCGAAAGGCTTGTACTCGAGCAGCATCCGCTGGTCCGCGCCGAGGCGCGCATGCACCGTGTGCAGGATCTCTTCCATCCAGTCGATGCGGCGGCGAATGCTCTGGGTGCCGGGATAATTGGAACCATCGGCCAGCCACACGGAGAGGTCGCGCGACTTCAGAAGCTTCGCAATCTCAACCGAATCCAGCAGGTGCTCGAGCGCCATGCGCCGGATCGCCGCGTCGGGATTGCAGATGGAGCCGTATTTGTATTCCTGGTGCTCGAACAGGTTCGGGTTGATCGATCCCGCGCGCACGCCGTACTTCTTCTCAAGCGAACGAATCTTCTCCGCATCGCGCACGCCGCCGGGGAGGTCCCAGAGCACATGCAGAGCCAGCGTGGGGGTGACGCCGGTGAGCGCATTCACCTCGGCGGCATCGGCGAACTTCTCATCGATGGTGGCCGCAGCTTCGGCCTGCAGAAACTTGCCGAAGCGCGTGCCGGTGTTGGCAAATCCCCAGGAAGGCAGTTCGATCCGGAATGAGTCCAGCGCTTTAAAGACCTGCTCCTGCTGGCTGCTCATGGCTGGTTCTCCCAATGTGAAATAAAATCCCTAATAAAATCGTGCGAAGAGTGATCGTACTTCCGCTCGCGTCTGCTCGTCAAAGAAATCCTGCGAGGGCGCGCCGGCAATCTCGGTTCTAACGTATTCAGTCGCCAGGAGCACCCATGCACCGCGTCTGTTTTCTGCTCAAAGTCCGCAGTGACAAGATTGACGAATACCGCCGCCGCCACGCCGCCGTGTGGCCGGAAATGCTGGATGCCCTGCGCCAAACCGGCTGGCATAATTATTCGCTCTTCCTGCGACCCGACGGCCTGCTGGTCGGGTATGTCGAAACGCCGGACTTTGAGCGCGCGCGTGCCGCCATGCAGGAGCATCCGGTCAACGGCCGCTGGCAGGCCGAGATGGCTCCCTTCTTCGAATCGCTCCAGGGCGGAGCCGCTGACGCCAGCATGGTGCCGCTGACGGAGGTCTTTCATCTGGACTAGGCAAGCCGTGGTCATGGTTTGCTTCCGCTCTGGCTGCTCACGGGCGCAATCCCTGTGTCGTCGATGAGCGTCAGCCCGGTCGAACCCGTAAAGGTCAGCTCGCTGCCGTTCGCGGCGTGGATGGCGACGTGGTCCAGCTTCCAGCCGCGCGTATCCGCCACCTTGCCGGCCGCCTGCCCATCGATGCTGACATGGTCGAAGGTGAAGTTCTCGAGGGGTGCCTCCGGCGTCGCGCTCACGTTGAAAGCCTCCCGCGCACCCGTCGCCGTGATGTTCCAGATGTGCACGCTGCGGAAATGCGCCAAGCCCTGGCTGGGCGGCACCGGCGTGGCCAGTACCTTGTAGTACGGCGGAACGTCGGTCAGACCCGGCGGGATCCTCGCGTAGCTGTAGCTCGGGTTCCAGTTCATATTGATGTGAACCGGAATGGGGACATTCTCCAGATGCAGATCGTGGATACGGATATTGTCTGACCAGCCGCCGCGGGTGTGCGCCGATTTGAACAAAATTCCCGAGGGCACATGGCCGAAGGCATGAATGTTGTACACCTCGATGTTGCGGAACCCTCCCGAGGTCTCGCTGCCGATGGTGATCGCCGCCGCTCCGTCGCGCACCGTTGAGTCGCGCACCACAATGTCCTCATCGGGGCGGTTCACGCGCAGCCCGTCGGCATCCCGCCCGGCCTTTAGGCAAATTGCGTCGTCGTTATCGGAAATATCCGCATGCTCGACGAGCACGTTTCTCGACGAATCGATGTCGATGCCGTCGGTGCTCGGCCCGCGT
>DASYYN010000126.1:0-22816 GCA_035933815.1 Acidobacteriaceae bacterium | reverse complement strand
GTTTTTTCTGCGCCCAGGCTGCAATCAGCTCACGGTGCCTGTTTTCAGGTTGACGGTGACGACGTCATCCGGTGTCTTGGTCGTCGAGCCGTCCATCTGCGGATGAAACTCGATGCGCAGCGTCGTCGCGTTCACCACGATGCGCATATAGCCGAAGTGGGTATCGTCGTAGCTCTCGAGCGTCAGCGTCTTGTCGATCGGATAGGGCGTTCGCAGGGTGCCGCGCATTTTGGCGAGCGGGGAATGGCCTCCGCAGCCGGCAACGAGGAAGGGAATCGACCGGCCGCTCACGGTGCGCGTGTAGCGCTGATAGTTGTGCGCGTGTCCGGAGAGCAGCGCGTGCGGCCACACGCCCGCCGCTTTGCAGGCCGCATCGATGTCCGCCAGCATGCCGGGGCTGCCGCCGTGGTCTGAGCCTCCGGTGAACGGCGGATGATGGGTTGCGACGATGACGGCTCCAGGGAACTTGTCGGTTTGGACGCGCTTGAGAGCCGTCCTGAGGAACTTCACCTGCCGCTGGTCGAGCCCGGAGTACTTGCCAGTCTCAGGCGAGATGACGCCCGGGTCCTCGAGCACATTGGTGTAGAGCCCGAGAATGCGGAGAAAGGGAGCTTCGAAGGTGTAGTAAACGCCGGGCTGAATTATCGTGGTGCGCAGCAGTCCGCCGGAGTCTGGCGATTGCGCCGGTGCGGCGGTGCAGAAATTGCGCATGTAGGCCGCGAGGGTCGGCGCGGGATCTCCGGACCACAGCACGCCGTCGTGGTTGCCGGGAATGCCGAGGATCGGCGCCGGATATTCGCGGAAGGGCTCGTAAAACTGGTCGTAGTAGTAGGCGGCTTCGCCGAAGTAATAGACCACGTCGCCCAGGTGATAGAAGAACGAAGGCACATCGGCCGCGTTCGCCTCGCTGAAGTCGGTGACCATCTTGTCCGAGACGAGGTTCTGCGTGGTGGGACTCTTGGTGCTGCCGGTATCGCCGACGCAATGAAAGACAATCTGGCCGGCGGCGGTGATGGCCTGCACCTTCCCAGAGCCTGCGCTGCCGTAAACCTCCTCGAGGGTGAGCACGGGTTCAGCGGCGTTGCCACGTGCCTGCGGCACGGGTTCCACATCCTTCAGCCCCTGGTAGCTCTGGTCGGTGACTGGAGTCTTGAAGCTCGTTGGGTCGGCGGAGGGAATCGGCTGCGCGAAGATGGGCTCGCCGACCGCCGGGCCGTGGCTTCCGGGCTTCCCGGGCTTGCGGTGGGTTGCAGGGGCTTTAGCTTTGCGGGGAGGCATGCGAGAAGAATAGGCCGACCAGGGCCGGTTGACGCGTCAACAGGTTCTGAATTTCAACGTTTCGATGGGCGCACGGCATGACCACTTCGGCGGACCCGGTGGCATCCACTGCTGACCACTTGCAACGGATTCACCATGGCCACTAAACTCCGCGCCATGGGTGACGTTTCGGCCGGAATTCTCCCCGTGATTCCCATCGACCGCGGCGCGGCGAGCCCGCTGCATCGGCAGGTGTACAGCGGATTTCGCGATGCAATCCTGCGCGGTGACCTGGCAGCGGGGCAGCAGGTGCCTTCCAGCCGCGTGCTGGCTGTAGAACTGGGGATCTCGCGGTTTCCAGTGCTGGACGCGTACTCCCAATTGCTGGCCGAGGGGTATTTCGAGACGCGCGTCGGCTCGGGCACGTTTGTGTCCGCCGATCTCCCGGTGCGGCGCAGTGTGCCTCGCCGGACCGTGACGGCATCGCCGGTGCCGCGCGGCGTTTCGCGGCGGTCGGCACTCTTTCCGGCCTTCGAGCCGCTGCCGTGGCGGAATGGCTGGGGGCCATTCGGCGTTCACCAGCCCGCGCTGGATCACTTTCCCTTTGACGTGTGGTCGAAGCTCGTGGGCCGCCATAGCCGCAAGGGTCGCGCCCAGCCGGCCCGCGTTGTCGATCCACTGGGCCTGCAGACATTCCGGGAGGCGATCTGCTCGTATCTGCGCACGGCGCGCGCCGTACGCTGCGAGCCCGGGCAGATCATGGTGCTCTCGGGATCGCAGCAGGCGCTCGACATCACGACGCGTGTGCTGCTCGACCCTGGCGACGACGCGTGGACCGAAGAGCCGTGCTATCCGCTGGTGCGCTCGCTGCTGCTCGGCTCCGGCTGCAATCCTGTGCCGGTCCCTGTGGATCAGGAGGGCCTGAACATCGCTGCGGGCATGCGGATGGCTCCTCATGCGCGCGCGGCGTTCGTTACACCTTCGCATCATTACGCGCTGGGGGTGACGATGAGCGCCGGCCGGCGTTTTCAGCTGCTGGAGTGGGCGCGGCAATCTTCGGCGTGGATCGTGGAGGACGACTACGACAGCGAGTACCGCTACGAGAGCATGCCGATCCCGTCGCTGCAGGGACTGGACACCAGCGGATCGGTCATCTACATCGGGACCTTCAGCAAAGTGCTGCGGCCCTCGCTGCGCCTCGGGTACGTGGTGATTCCGCCGGAGCTTGTGGACCGGTTCATCGCCGTGCGGTTTGCGACGGACATTTTTCCGGCCACGCTTTTTCAGGGCGTGCTCACGGACTTTATGTTCGAAGGGCATTTCGCCCGGCACATCCGGCGGATGCGTGCTCTCTACAAGGCGCGGCGAACGGCGCTGGTGGAAAGCCTGCGCACGGAATTCGGCGGCTTCTTCGAGATTCAGGGGGCTGAGGCCGGCATGCATCTGACGGTCACTTTGCCTCCCGGGTATCACGACGTGGAGATCGCCACGCGCGCTGCGAAAGAGAAGCTGTGGCTGTGGCCGCTATCCCTGTGCTACTTCGGCGAGAAGAAACGGCAGGGATTCATTCTGGGCTTCGCCAACACGCCCGAGGAGCAAATGCCCGCGGCGGTCCGGCGTCTGCGCGAGGTGATCGGGCTGTAGCTAGTCAGAGCTTTGCTCGGGGACGGCCAGGGGCGACGGCGTCACCCGGCCCGGCCGGAATCCTCGGCCGCTAAGGCGGACCCTCAGAATGACCGCGGCCACGCTGACCAGTGCCGCCGCCTCGACAAAGATCTTGCCGCCGTCCAGCAGATCCGGATGGCCGTCTTTCAGCGTCGGATCGGTCAGGATGCTGTGCAGCAGGAGCAGCACCGCGGCGGGGAAGACCAGGTAGTGGAGATTGCGCCACACCGGCCGTCCGATGCGCGTGCGCAGCAGCGACGAGACGAAGACCAGCAGGAGGAGGTAGAGCGCGCAGGCTCCCGCGAAGTTCAGTATTGGCTGGAGGGGAGAGGCGATCGGCCAGACGATGTCGTACAGGCGAAAGCGCGGGCTCTTCACGAACAGCAGCACCATAGGATGCGACAGAGTGAGCGCCACTGCGGCGTAGGCCGTCCACTGATGCAGCGCAAAGAGGTTGAAGCGCCGGTGCGGCCAGTGGCGGACGGGGCTGTAGCGCAGCGCCATCAACAGTCCGATGAGGAGATTGACGGACGTGGCTCCGACGGCCCCGAGCCCCAGGTAGGCACAGAAATCCAATAGCGTCATGCAGGTCGCGTCTGGCGATCAAACTCTATAGAGAGTAACGTCTCCGGGCCGCCAAAGGTTCCCAGTCCAGAAACACAGAGAACAGATCGCCGGGCGGAGATTTGCGACCCGAAGCCGGCATCCAAGGCATAGATGAAGCGTAACGAAATTCGTCCTGGCCGCGGCATCAGCCGCCGCGACCTTCTGAAATACGGCGCACTGCTCGGCGGCAGTGAGTATGCCGCGGCCCTGCTGAGCGGATGCGGGGTTCTTACCTCCAAGAATTCACCGAGCCCATCCAGTGCATGCGCCGGCGTCAACTCCATCGACCATGTCGTGATCCTGATTCAGGAGAACCGCTCGTTCGATCACTACTTCGGGAGCTATCCCGGGGTGCGTGGGTTCAACGACAAGAGCGCGGCCTTCCAGCAGCCGTATCCCGGCAATACCTCGACTGCGCCGAAAGGAGTGCTGCTGCCGTTTCATCTCGACTCGACGAAGCTCAATGCGGCGTGCACGCACGACATTACCCACGACTGGATTCCGCAGCACCAGAGTTGGAATAACGGCGCGATGAACGGCTTCATCACGTCGCGGCTGGCGATCAATGCCAATGATGCCGTGCTGACGATGGGCTACTACACGCGCGCCGATCTGCCGTACTACTACGCCGTGGCCGACGCGTTCACGCTGTGCGACAACTACTGCTGCTCGGTGATCGGGCCGACGGATTCCAACCGTCTCTACAGCATGGCGGCCTCGATCGATCCCGACGGCAAAAATGGCGGCCCGCTGCTGCAAACGCTGGTGACGAACCGCTCCTCGTTCTACGGCAAGCTGACGTACACGACGATGCCGGAGCAGCTGCAGGCGCGGGGCATCTCGTGGAAGGTCTACGAGGCGCCAGGATCGAGCGCGCTGAACGGGACGCTTTCCAACAATGTGCTGTCGTACTTCAAGAATTACCAGGATCAGACCTCGGTGCTGGCGAAGAATGCGTTCGGGCCACAGTTTCCGACGGACTTCGTTGCTGACGCGACGACGGGGAACCTGCCGCAAGTGTCGTGGATCATTGCCTCGGTGGTGGACTCGGATCATCCGCCGTCACCCTCGCTGTTTGGTGAGCTGACGTTGTCCGCGATCATCGCGGCGCTCATGGCGAATCCGACTGCCTGGGCGAAGACGGCGCTGTTCGTCACCTACGACGAGAACGGCGGATTCTTCGATCATGTGCCTCCGGTGACTGCGCCTCCGGGCACTGCGGGCGAGTATGTAACGGCGCCTGCTGTGCCGGATCCGTCGGTGGAAGGAAATATCGCTGGGCCGATTGGACTCGGATTCCGCGTGCCGATGATGGTGATTTCGCCGTTCAGCCGCGGCGGTTTCGTGTGCTCCGATCTGTTCGACCACACGTCGCTGCTGCGCTTCCTGGAAACGCGCTTTGGCGCAGAGGTGCCGAACTTGTCAGCGTGGCGGCGTTCGACGGTCGGCGACCTGACCAGTGCCTTCAACTTCTCGAAACCGGATAACTCGGTGCCTTCATTGCCGCCGACAGCGCCGGCGGTTTCTGCGGTGATCTCATCGTGCGAGGCGAATTTGGCGGGATTCACCGCGTATCCGCTGCCCACGACGCAGACGATGCCGACCCAGGAACCGGGAACGGCGAAGCGGCCGAGCGGACACTGTTAGGAGCGCTGTTCGAACGCCGGACCTGCGGTCGAGCTTGCCTGCGCGGGCTCAGCCTGCAGAACCCGCAGTACGGATGCGGCAGCTTCCTGTCCGGTGCGGATGCAGTCCGGGACGCCGATTCCTGAGTAGGCATTGCCGGCGAGCGCGAGGCCGGGCAGCGCGGCCATGCGGTCGCGGACCAGCTGGATGCGGTCGAGATGTCCGACGCCGTACTGCGCCATGGCCTGACGCCAGCGGTAGATGCGCACGAAGTTCGGCTGCGCCTTCAGGTGCAGGACTTCGGCGAGTTCCTGCAGCACCGCGGCGGTGAGCGCGGCATCGCTCGCGTCGAGCAGCGCCTCGTTGCCGGACCCGCCCAGGAAACAGCGGAGCAGGCCCTTGTCCGGCGGCACGCGTCCGGCGAACTTTGCGTGTACAAAGGTGCAGGCGAGCATCCTGTAGCCCTCGGTCGCGGGCACGAGATACCCAAAGCCGGGCGGCAGATGCGTGAGCTGGTCGCGGTCGTAGCCGAGCGTGGCGGTGATGGACGAGCTGTACGGCACGCCGGAGAGCGCATCGGCGAGTGGGCGATCGATGAGGCGCAGCAGACTGGCCGCGCCCCACGCAGGCAGCGCGAGGATCACGCCGTCGAAGGGATCGGCTCCGAAGGACGATTCGACAATCCAGCCGCCTTCCGGCATTGACTGCGCGTGCGGCTCGACCCGGGTGAGCGCGTGCACGCGCGTGCCGAGGTGGACGGAGCCTTCGGGAAGCTGCGCCGCGAGCGCATCGATCATCTGGCGCATGCCACCGCGCAGCGTGGTGAAGAGCGATGGTGGATTGTTCGATCCCGCCCCGGCGCGCGCCGGGTTCTGAGGCGAAGGCGCTTGCGCCGCGCCAGGATCGGGCACCCGATTCTTCTTGCGCGCGGCGAGCATGGCGCGCGTGAGACTGCGGTGGTTCTGCTCCATTTGCACCATCCGCGGCAGCACCGCACGCACGCTGAGCTGTGAGGCGTTGCCGCCGTAAACGCCGGAGAGCAGGGGAGAGACGAGGCGGTCGACTGTCTCCTGGCCGTAGTGGCGGCGCGTCATGTCGGCGACGGATTCGTCCTGGGTGGCCGGCGCGGGCGGGAAGAGATACTCGAGGCCCATGCGCAGCTTGGTCCGCAGCGAGAAGAGGCGGGTCAGCGCCGTGGGCACCAGCTTCGTCGGCACCATGAACATGAGGCCGTCGGGCAGCGGGATGAGCTTGTTGTTGACGACGATGTAGGTCTTGCGTTCGGCGTCGTTCGAGGGCAGAAGCTGATCGGCGAGGCCCAGTTCGCGGCAGAGTTGCGCGGCGGCCGGCTTCTCGGTGAGGAAGGAGTCCGGGCCGCCTTCGACAACGCAGCCGTCGATGATCTCCGACTGGATGACGCCGCCCAGCTGATCGGCGGATTCGTAGATGGCGAAGTCGATCTCCTGACCGGCGCGCCGGGCCTTCTCAAGCGCCCAGGCGGCGCTGAGTCCGGCGATGCCGCCGCCGATGATGGCAATTCGTTTCATGGTTGCTGCAGACCTCGCGCTGGGGACGCGTGCGGCGCGGAAAATTCCGCGCGTGCTTTCATTATCGAACTTTTTCGGTCCCCCACCCTTTCGCGCGAACTGCGCGCGCAAAAAGGATGGGGGAGCCCACGAGTTGTTGCAGATCAGGAGTGTGCGATCTCCAGCTGAATCAGATCGTGCGCTTCGCAGCCCGGAGTCGCCGCTGGTTTGGCATTCGGGTCAGGCTCATACCCGCGCGGAACGTATATGCAGCAGGGCTCCTCGGCGAGGACGTCTCCGGTGACGGCGTAGGCGCGGGCGCGGCTGCCTCCGCAGATGTTGCGGAACTCGCAGGCGCCGCACTTGCCGTGCAGCAGATCGGAGTCGCGGAGCTTCACGAAGATGGGCGACTCCTGGTAGATGTGCGCAAGCGTGTCGTTGTGCAGGTCGCCGCCTTCGATCGGCAGGAATCCGCTGGGGAAGACTTTGCCGATGTGGGAGATGAAGACGAATCCACGGCCGTCGTTGACGCGCTTCGTTGCCCAGCCCACCGCCTTGTCTTCGGAGCCGCGGCCTGGGTGCGACGCCCATCCGTGGTGCGCGGTGGGGGCGGCGCCGGCGTCGTCGTGCACGCCAACGGTTGGGCGGCCTTCCTTCATGCGCTGCTGGATGAGGTAGCGGCGGTAGTGCATGGCTTCCGTGGTCTTGATGGCGAAGGGAACGCGCTTGGTCAGCTCCCACATCTTTGCGAAGACCGCTTCAAATTCGTCGCCGGTGAGCAGGTCTGCGACTTGGCCGCGGCCGACCGGGACGAGGAAGAAGAAGCTCCACATGACGATGTTCTTCTGCGTGAGCAGGACGGAGAGGTTGTCGAGGTCGCTGATGTTGAGGCGGCTGACGACGGTGTGCACCTGGATCGGAAGTCCGGCTTCGTTGGCCCATTCGATGGCCTGCAGGGTGCGCTGCCAGGTGCCAGGGATGCCGCGGATGGCGTCGTGAATCTCGGGGACGGAGCCATCGAGGCTGACAGCGAGGCGCGCCAGGCTGGAGGCCTTCATTTTGAAGATGGCATCGCGGGTGAGCAGAGGCGTGGCGCTGGGGGTGAGCGCCGCGTGAACGCCCAGTTTCGCCGCGTGCTCGATGAGTTCGAAGATGTCGGGGCGCTTGAGCGGGTCGCCGCCGGTGAAGACGAAGAGGGGAACCTGGAGGGCGGCGATCTGGTCGATGAGGTTTTTGGCCTCGGCTGTATTGAGCTGGCTGGGGTGGGCCAGAGGCTGCGCGGAGGCGCGGCAGTGCTTGCAGGCGAGGTCGCAGGCCTGCGTCGTTTCCCAGATGGCGAGGAACGGCGCGCGGTCGTAGTTGAGGGATGTCATGGCCTGGCGGATGTCCATGGAAACAGGGTGGCAGGGTGGGGGTGGGGTGGGATGTGATTGAAGTCACATTACGCGGGGAAGACCGGGAGCACGAGACTTGCAGGACTGTGGCGGACGAGCAGGGGAGGATCAGCTGCGGGCGTGGTCGCCTGCAGCCGATCCGGGCGGGGCTCACTGCAGGCGAGTACCGGTGGCCCGGGCGCATCCTGAGACCAGGAGCCTGCCCTCGGTATCGAAGAACTGGACGGTGGCCTTGTCGCTGAGCTGATTGCCATCGACCCGGATGGAGTGATTGATGCGCTGCGTGCCCTGCATGAACGGACCGGCACTGAAGACGATGAACGACTCGTCGGTGGAGGTGTACGTATCGTCTTCGGTACTGGACCAGGTGCCGTAGCCGGAGGTGCGCTGGCCTGGCTGAAAGGCAGGGTTGCCGGTGGTCTCGCTCATGGTGCCGCCGCGGGCGAAGGCGAGCAGGGAAGTGAAGGAGGGCCGGGCAGCTCCAGTTGCGCAGTCGTACTGCGTGACCGTCACCCACCAGGTCCCCTGCAGGCTGTCGGGGGATTCGGAGGCCTCCGACTGCGCGTGCAGAGCTGGTTGAAGCGCCAGGAACATGAAACAGCCAAGGATCAGGAAGGCCGCCGTTGCGGCCGTGCTGAATCGGGTTTTCTTCATGGGATTGTCTCCTCGATGGAATCGATTTGCGCAAAGCATCGCCAGTATCCGCAGGAGGCGGCGGCCAGGTCCTGGGGATTTCCTGAAGTTTCGTGACGGAATTCCTGAGGGTGCAGGTGTATCCTGCTGAAACCCATTCACCCCCCGGAAGGGCTGGCATGACTGACCAGGCCCAAACTGCTTACGAATTCGGGCCCTTTCGCCTGGTGCCGGGCGAGCGGCGGTTGCTCTGCCGGGGCGAGTCTGTGCGGGTTGCGCCCAAGGCGTTTGACACGCTGTTGCTTCTGGTTCAGAACCAGGATCGGCTCATCGACAAGGACGAGTTTCTGGATCGGGTGTGGGCGGGCACCTTTGTGGAAGAGGCCACTCTGGCGCACAGCATCTCTGAACTACGCAAGGCACTTGGCGACGGGAACGGGACAGGGCCGTACATTGAGACGGTCGCCAAACGCGGATACCGGTTTGTGGCGCCGGTGCGGCAGCTGGGCGCGGTGCCGGAAACGGCGCGATCGCCGGTGCTGTTGGCAGTGCTGCCGTTTGAGAATCTCAGCCCCGAGGCTGACCGGGAATACCTGGCCGACGGCCTGACGGAAGAGCTGATTGCGATGCTGGGCCAGATCGATCCGGAACACCTGAGCGTGGTGGGGCGGACCTCGATGATGGCCTACAAGCGGACGCGCAAGCCGCTGTGCGACATCGGCCAGGAGCTGGGCGCGACGTTTCTGATCGAGAGCTCGATTCGTACGGAGGGCGGGCGCGTTCGGATTACTTCCAGGCTGATTCGGGCCGGCAATCAGGTGCAGATATGGTCGGCTTCGTACGAGAGCGAACCGAGCAGTTTTCTGAGCTTCCAGCGTGAGCTGAGCACGATCATCGCTGAACAAGTGCGGTTGCGGCTTTCACCCGAGCGCCTCGACGCGCTGGCCCGGCGGCAGGCGCACAATGCGGCAGCTTACGACTCTTATCTGCGTGGACGCTACTTCTGGAACCATTTCACGCCGGCGACAACGCGGCAGGCAGTGGAGTGCTTTGTTCGGACAACGGAACTCGATCCGGAATACGCGCTGGCGTGGGCAGGGTTGGCCGATGCGTATGCCTCCAGTCCAATCCATGCGGACGCCCCGGCCTCCCGCGTGTGGGAGAAGGCGAAAGAGGCAGCTGAGCGTGCCGTGCGTATCGACGCCGAACTGGCAGAGGCGCAAACCTCGTCAGGCATGGTGAACTTTTGGCTGGATTGGGACTGGCCGGCGGCGGAGCGGGCCTATCGCCGGGCCATCGCCCTCGATCCGTCCTACTCACTCGCCTGGCGCATGCTGGGCATAGTTCTTGCGCATATGGGACGCACGGACGGAGAAGCGCAATTGGCGATGGAGCGAGCACGAGCGCTCGATCCTCTGCAGGCGATGCATCATGCGCTCTCAGCCCAGGTCTCGTTTGTGCTGCGGGATTTCGCTGCCGCCGTCGAGTTCGCCCGCCAGTCCACGATCATCCTGCCCGATTTCTGGATCGGACATTACCAGCTCGCGCAGGCTCGTGAACAAATGGGGGACTACGAAGCAGCGCTTGACGCGCTGGCGAAATCGGCGGGCTTCGGAGGAGACAACAGCAAGGTTGTTTCGCTGCGCGGCTACCTATTGGCCAAAATGGGACGCCGCGACGAAGCGCAGTCTGTTCTGAGAACGCTGGAGAGCCTCGCGCGCGGACGCTACTGTCCTCCCTATGCGACGGCTCTCGTCTTCGCCGGACTGGGCGAGCGCGATTCGGCATTCCAGTGGCTGGAAGCTGCGCTCGAAGTGCACGACGTTCATTTGGCGCTGCTGCCGGCCGATCCCAAGTGGGATGGATTTCGGCGGGACCGGCTCTTCGCCGATCTGTTGCGGCGCTCCGGACTGGAGGCGGCACAGCGTGCAACATGATTACCTGCTTGCGGTTCATGCCTGCGCGCCGATGCGGGAGAAGCTGCCACCAGCCGGGTTTGCATCTGGCAAGGCGCTCGGATACACGTGCGGAAAGAAACCGGACGGGAACTTCGCGACGCTCGCGCTCACAGGAAGACGCCATGCGACTGATGCGGACCTGGACCGCCCGCAGACGGTACATCCATAGTCAGTCAAACACCCAGTGAACGCTGAGTTGCCGGAGCCATTCTGTGCACCCGGGCCGAGCGGGGCGATATGTTACGACTTCACTTTGCGCAGCGGCGGCATAAAAGTTTCAGCTGGGCCGGTGAGGGAGCCGTCGTCGTGAATCGTGAAGAGGGTGGGCTTGGCGTCGCCTTTGCAGGTCAGTGAGAGGTTGGTTTTCGTCGTGCTGTAGGTGCAGTCCAGCACGTCGCCGGCGAAGGTGAAACGCGCGTTGCCGCCGGAGCGCAGTTCGAGGATCACGGCGCCGTTGGCGTCGGTGTAAGTGCCGCTGGGGCCGGAGCTGCATCCGGAAGCCGGCGACAGTGCAAGCAGGCCCAATGCGAGGAACGGGGTGAGGCGATTGCTGCGGATGATCATTGGTCTATCCTTTCTCCCTGGCAAAGCCGGATTTGCGGTTGACGCAGACAGGGCCCGGGGCCGAGCGGGGGAGAGGACCTTCCGGAGTGAAGCGATGAGGATGCAGGCCGAGCGCTCTCAGTCCGGAGGCGAAGATAGAGTTGCACGAAACGGCAGAGGCTAACGCTGAAGAACTCTCAAGATTTTGGTTGCCCGGGAAATTTCGGAAGGATTGCGCCCTTCCAGTAGCAGCGGCGATATCCGAGGCACGCGAAGCTCACCGGGACGGCTGCATTTCGCTCATTTTGAGCCGAAGTATTTATCCGCGGCGGCAAGAAGATCGGTGTCGGTCATCACGCCGGTCTCAATCTGCGGCTTTTTGCCCGGCGCGACGAAGTAATACGCCGCTCCTTCCACACGATAGCTGTTCACTTTCCCGTTGATTCTCATGCGGAAGCTGCGGGCGGAAAGGACGTGGTAGGCAATGCCGCGCCGCTGCAGTGGTCGGCGAGCCTGGGCGCTGTATAGCTGGAAATCCGCAAGGGCTTCGTTCAGGTCGGGATTGTTCTCCATCTCGGCATCGCTGACCGGCACAAAACAAGCCACGACGGTAGGGCCTCGGACAACGATTGCCGGGGTTTCCGCAGGAGGCATTCCCTGAAGACGCGGCGCGAGCGCTGCGGCCATCCAAATCCACATCAGGGTGGAGAAGGTACGCCTCAAACCGCCTGCCCGCCTCATGCCGCCAGAGTACGCCGATTGCTGCAGGAACCAAAGGACTTACTGGGTAGTTTCCCGATCACGATATACTGATATACGTGACTGCCATTGCTTTTGACAGCCCCGCAGACGTGAAAAACCCCAGCGGCAGCCGCTCTGAAAAGCGTGTTCTGCTCCTTAAGCCCCGCGGATTCTGCGCGGGCGTCGTGCGGGCCATCGACATTGTGCGGATTGCGCTGGAGACCTTCGGCGCGCCCATCTATGTCCGCAAGGAGATCGTCCACAACCGGTTCGTAGTCAACGAACTGGCAGACAAGGGCGCCATTTTTGTGGACGATATTCACCAGGTCCCGGAAGGCGCGCGCGTCATTTACTCCGCGCACGGGGTTTCGCCGGCGGTGCGCGATCAATCCAAAGAGCGGCACCTGAAGGTCATTGACGCGACCTGTCCGCTGGTCACCAAGGTCCACGTTGAAGCGGTGAAGTTTGCGCGCCAGGGATACTCTCTGGTGCTGATCGGGCACCGCGATCACGACGAGATTGAAGGCACGCTAGGCGAAGCTCCGGATGTGACGCAAGTGGTGTCGAGCGTGGCCGAGGTGCAGAACCTGGAAGTTCCTGATCCGGAGCACGTGGCATATCTGACGCAGACGACGCTCTCGCTCGATGAGTCGCGGGACATTATCCAGGCGCTCAAGCAGAAATTTCCGAAGATCGTCGGGCCGCATTCGCAGGACATATGCTATGCAACAGAGAACCGCCAGGTGGCAGTGAAGAACGTGGCCCACAGTGCAGACCTGGTGCTGGTGGTGGGTTCGAACAACAGCTCCAACTCCAACCGGCTCGTCGAAGTCTCGCGCAACCTGGGTACGCGCGGATATTTGATCGACAATGCTGAGGCAATCAAGCCGGAGTGGCTGGAGGGCGTGTCGAACGTGGCGGTCACGGCTGGAGCGTCCGCACCTGAAATCCTGGTTGAAGGCGTCATCGGCTATCTGAAGAAGAATGGCTTTGGCACGGTCGAGGAAGTTGAGGTCATGCCGGAGAACGTCCGTTTCGGGTTGCCTCCGGAGATCGTGCAGGCGATCCAGTCGGCGCCGACCGGGTCGTCCCCGGCAAGTGTCTAAACCACCCCGGTCAGGCATCGCACTGAACAGGCCTCTTTGAACAGGGCTCTTTTTGAGAATGCATGAGTACACCAGCTGAGACCGGATGGCCGCAGAGGCCGCTTGATTCCGCAAGCGCCGAGCGAGCCGCTCCTCCCATCGAACAAGCCACAGGACATTTGAAGTTTGGACGCATTGACGCCGCTCTGGAAGAGGTGGAGCAGGCGATCGCGCGCGCTCGCGAAGGGCTGCTCTCGCGGCAGCATCCGGAGGGTTACTGGGACGGCGAGCTGGAGGCGGACTCCATGCTCGAGGCCGACTACATCTTCCTGCACGTGCTGCTCGGGACGGGCGATGAAGCGCGGATGCGGCGGGCGCTGACGGAGACACTGCGCTTCCGCAAAGATGACGGCAGCTGGTCGCTGTATCCGGGAGGACCGGGGAACATTAGTCTGACGGTGAAGTGTTACTTCGCCTGCAAGCTGATGGGCATGAGGGCCGACGATCCGCTGCTGGCACAGACGCGGGAATGGGTGCTGGCGCATGGCGGCGTGACGGCCTGCAATACGTTCACGAAAATCTACCTTTGCGCGCTGGGGCAGTACGAGTACAACTCCGTGCCGGCTATTCCGCCGGAGATCGTGCTGTTCCCGACGTGGTTCTGGTTCAACATCTACGAGATTTCGTCGTGGTCGCGGGCCATTCTGGTTCCGCTGTCGATCGCATACGCGAAGAAGCCATTCAAGAAGATTCCGCATGAGCAGGGGATTGACGAGCTTTTCGTCGGCGGGCGAGAGAACGCGGATCTGCGGCTGCAGTGGGACGGGTCCACGCTGTTCAGCTGGCGGAATTTCTTTATCTTCTGCGATCGTGTCACGCACTGGTTTGAGCGGATCCATATTCGGCCGCTGCGCTCGATCGCACTGAAGAAAGCCGAGAAGTGGATGCTGGAGCGGCTGGAGAGGTCCGATGGCCTGGGCGCCATCTATCCGGCCATTCTGAACTCCATCATCGCGCTGCGCTGCCTGGGATATTCGCTGGATGATCCGCAGGTGATCCGGGCGATGGACGAGTTTGAGAAGCTGGGGATTGACTGTCCGGGCGGGACACCGGATTATCCGGAGCCGACGTTTCGCATGCTGCCGTGCAAGTCGCCGGTATGGGATACGGCGCAGGCGGTCTATGCACTGGGCGAGGCCGGACTCGATCGGACCGATGCGCGCCTGCTGAAGGCGGCCGACTGGATGCTGTCGAAGGAAGTCCGGCACAAGGGCGACTGGGCGGTGAAGGTACGCAAAGCGGCGCCAGGCGGCTGGTACTTCGAGTACAACAACGAGTTTTACCCGGATGTTGATGATACCGCGCAGGTTCTGCTGGCGATGAATAAGGTGGATAATCCGCGCGAACGGTATCAGTACGACGTTTGCCAGCGGGCGATCGACTGGATCTTCTCCATGCAGTGCCACAACGGCGGCTGGGCGAGCTTCGACAAAGACAACACGAAGATGATCTTCCAGCACATCCCATTCGCCGACCACAACGCGATGCTGGACCCGCCGACAGTGGACATCACGGGCCGGATTCTGGAAACGCTGGCGACGTACGGCTACACGCGCAAGGACCGCCGCGTGGAGAAGGCGATCAAGTTCATTTACTCCGAGCAGGAGCCGGACGGCAGCTGGTTTGGCCGCTGGGGCGTTAATTACCTGTACGGCACCTTCCTGGTATTGCGCGGCCTCGAAGCGATGGGCGTGTGGAACCACGAGCCGCAGATTCAGCAGGCGGCGGAATGGATTCGGTCGGTGCAGAATGCGGACGGCGGCTGGGGCGAAAGCTGCGGCAGCTACGACGATCCGACGACACGCGGCGTCGGCGTCAGCACGCCTTCACAAACGGCGTGGGCGATCCTGGGGCTGCTGGCGGCCGGCGATACGCGCAGCGATTCAGTGGCCAAGGGAGTGAAGTGGCTTCTGTCGCGGCAACTGGTCGATCCGCAGGGCCGCGGATTCTGGGACGAGAGCACGGGAGAAGGGAAAGTGCGGCAGGCGATTTACACGGGTACTGGATTCCCGCGCGTGT
Organism: Acidobacteriaceae bacterium; assembly: GCA_035933815.1. Lineage (GTDB taxonomy): Bacteria > Acidobacteriota > Terriglobia > Terriglobales > Acidobacteriaceae > Palsa-343. Next base: position 7,703 of record DASYYN010000126.1, on the reverse strand, counting down.
TCTATCTGGCGTACACACTCTACCGCGAGTACTTCCCGCTGCTGGCACTTTCGAATTACAAACGCGCGATGGAGAAGTCCTAGCCGGACGGGCGCAGAGGCCCGAGTTCGGAATGCATTGATTTCACGGACGGGCGGAGGAGATTCAGAATGGCTGTACCGATTTCGCAGGCGTGGACGGTTGCAAGCTACGTACTGAAGCAGAAGATGAAAGGGCGCAAACGCTACCCGCTGGTAGTGATGCTGGAGCCGCTCTTCCGTTGCAACCTGGCGTGCGCCGGTTGCGGCAAGATTCAGTATCCGCCGCACATCCTGAAGCAGGAGCTGACGCCGGAAGAATGCTTCCGCGCGGTCGAGGAGACCGGGGCGCCCATGGTGGCGATCCCTGGCGGAGAGCCGCTGCTGCACTCGCAGATCGACAAGCTTGTGGCCGGCCTCGTGGAGCGGAAGAAGTACGTCTACATGTGCACGAACGCGCTGCTCCTGAAGGAAAAGCTGCACCTCTTCAAGCCGAGCAAGTACTTCTCGTTTTCGGTTCACCTGGATGGGCAGCGGGAGCACCACGACTTCTCCGTGTGCCGCGAGGGCGGTTGGGAGCAGGCGGTGGAGGGGATCAAAGCGGCGGTTGCGGGCGGGTTCCGCGTAACGACGAACACGACGCTGTTCGACGGAGCTGATCCCAGCTCAGTGCGGGCGCACTTTGATGAAGTGATGGCTTTGGGCGTGGACAGCATGATGGTCGCTCCGGGTTACACGTATGAGAAAGCGCCGGACCAGAAGCACTTCCTGGGACGTGCGCGGTCGCGGCGCCTGTTCCGGGCGATCCTGTCAAACCGAAAGAAGAGCTGGAAGTTCAACGCGAACGCTCTGTATCTGGAATTCATCATGGGCAAGCGCGAATTCCGCTGCACGCCCTGGGCGATGCCGGCGTTCAGCATCTTCGGCTGGCAGAAGCCGTGCTATCTGCTGCAGGACGGCTACGCGGACACCTACCAGGAACTGCTTGACTCGACGGACTGGGATCACTACGGGACGGAGAGCGGCAATCCGAAGTGCGCGAATTGCATGGTGCACTCCGGCTACGAGGGCACCGCGGTGAACTACACCTTCGGTTCGCTGCGTGGCTTGTGGGAGACGGTGAAGGCGATGATGAACTCCTACGAGGACAAGGGCGCGCTCGATCTGCTGAACGAGCCGGTGCTGCCGGTCCACAGCGCCAATCCGCTGGTGCAGATTGAAACGCGCGACCGGGTGGAAGAGGGAACTCACGCATGACGGAGAAGCCTCTAGCTACCTCCCCCGACCAGGGCAGGAATGTCGCGGCCTTCGATCCGAACGCGCTAGAAGTGGCCGAGGGCCGCGAGCGCCAGCAACTTGAGGGCTGGATCCCGCCGCTGGCGAGCGACGACGAGGTTCGCAACGCGCTCGAGAAGGCCTTCGATTACCGCGGCGATGTGACGCTCACGCTGAAAGACGGGCGCGTTGTCCAGGGATATGTCTTCGATCGCCGCACCGGGCAGAGCCTGCAGGATTCCGTGGTGCGCATGATCCCGGCCAACGAGCGCACGAAGATCAGCATTGCGTATTCGGAGATTGCCGCTCTGGCATTCACCGGACGCGATAACGCGGCCGGGCGCACTTTCGAAGCCTGGGTAAAGAAATATTGGGAGAAGAAAGCCGCCGGCGAGAAGAACATTGGGATCCAGGCGGAGAAGCTGTAGGTAGCTGGCAGCGAAAGGCTGTTAGCAAAAACCTGTTAGCGAGAGATTGTTAGCAACTGCGCGATGGAGGATCCTTTTGGGGGATCTGCCTGCCACCGGGGAAATGCGTATCGATCGCGACGGTATAGCGCCTTCGTGCGACGATAGCTGACTCTCCTATCTCATCCCAAAGCGAAGTTCTGCACCTTTTCATCGGCTTTGGCCGTCCAATGTAGGACTGTATCCCTAGATTTTGGAGACCTCTCGTTGCGTTCTTTTCTTGTTGCGGGCCTCTCAGTTGTGTTGTCCATCGGTAGTTCTTTTGCGCAGGGTCCGCGTTCTTCAAGCGGCCCGAAGCAAAGCGAAACGGTGAATCAAAGCAGCGCATTGCAGTTGCCGAACGCTCCGGCGCCCGCCGCTGTTCCGCAACACCCCCGTCCTGCGCAGCAACCGAAGCGCATCCTGGGCGTAATGCCCAACTACCGCGCCGTTAGCGCGGGAGAGCTGCCGCCGCCGCCCACCCCGAAAGAGGCGTTCAAAATTGCGACTGAAAACAGCTTCGACTATTCGTCATTCGTATTTGTCGGCATCACCTCGCTCATCGCCGAGGGCGGCAACAGTCACCCGAAACTGGGCAAGGGGATCGGCGGATATTACGGCTATTACTGGCGCGGATTTGTCGATAAGACGGACGGCAATTACTGGGTGGTCTTTGCGCTGCCGACGGTGTTGCACGAAGACGAGCGTTACTACGCCAAAGGCGAAGGCCCGCCGATGCATCGCGCCTTTTACTCGGCGACGCGGATTCTGATCACGCCGAATTATGACGGGAAGAGCACGTTCAATGCTTCGGAGATTTTAGGGCGCGGCATCGCCCAGTCGATCTCGCTGAGCTACTATCCGAGCAATGACCGCACCCTGGGCGACTTTTCACAGAAGTATGGATGGGCTCTGGGACGCGACGCGCTCACGAACGTCTTCCGTGAATTCTGGCCGGATATTGCGACCCACCTGCGGCGTCATTCGGTCAACGCGGAGTAAAGGAAGTCAGTGAACTGTCGGCGACTCGATGCCCCGAGAAGCGTGGCGGCGGGCCCGAAGCTTCCAGAAAAATAATCCGAAGAGCGTCGGTACTACGATCGCCCAGACCAGGTAGAAGATTCCGTTGGATGGTCCCGAGTGACCGGCAAGTTCCATGTGCAGGATCGGCTCGAGATGCCAGAGCAGGGGTGCCAGGAACATGGCCACGATCCAGCCAAGCGGCAGGCCGGTAATAAGACAGAGCGTGACGGCCAGAGCGAAATCGACGGATGCCGCTGCGCGAGAGGAGAGGGCCACGCGACCTCCGTTTCCGGTCGGCTACTCGCCGTCGAGCAGGTGGAGTTCCTTGCCGGGTTTGAAGCGGACCGCCTTGCCGGGGGTGATGCTGACTTCGGCACCGGTGCGCGGGTTGCGGCCAATGCCTGTCTTCCGGGGGCGCACGTTGAAGACGCCGAAGCCGCGCAGTTCGATGCGCTGGCCCTCGGCGAGAGCGCGCTTGAGGGTTTCGAACACCGTGTCCACGGCGGCTTCTGCCTTGTTGCGCTGCAGGCCGGTGCGCTCAATTACCTGATGAATGATGTCTTGTTTAATCAAGGTTTTCTCCGGTCAGGTGGACGTTCGGGTTCATGGCTAGCGTAGAAATGTTTTCCGGCATTGTCAATGCGCTGGGCGTCCCGTAAGATGCCTTTTTACCCCAACATGGCCGTGGCGCGGGGCTCCAGATCGTGGCCCGCGCGGCCAGGCGGCTTAACCCCGAACCCATTCGTCTACAGCAGACATCTACCGCAAACAAGGAGAGGCATGGCAATCAAGAGCGACCGCTGGATTCGGGCGCAGGCGCTGAAGGGGATGATCGAGCCCTTCAGCGAAAAGCAGGTTCGGGAGGGGGTCGTCTCGTATGGCCTGTCTTCCTACGGGTACGACCTGCGGGTCTCCGACGATTTCCGCATCTTTACAAACGTGAACAGCGCGATTGTCGATCCGAAGCACTTCGACGAGAGATCGTTCGTGCAGGTCAATGCGGCGTCCGTGCTGATCCCACCCAACAGCTTCGCGCTGGCGCGCTCGGTGGAATATTTCCGGATACCCCGCGACGTTTTAACGATATGTGTGGGAAAATCCACATACGCTCGGTGCGGCATCATCGTGAACGTGACGCCGTTCGAGCCCGAGTGGGAAGGGTTTGTGACCCTCGAGATCTCGAACACCACGCCGCTGCCGGCGAGGGTTTATGCGAACGAGGGATTGTGCCAGATCCTGTTCTTCCAGTCGGACGACGTATGCGAGATCAGCTACGCCGACCGGAAGGGCAAGTACCAGAAGCAGCAGGGAATCGTGCTGCCGAAACTGTAGGGCTCCGAAGGACGGACTTCGCTAATGACGACAGGACAGACCCGTATCGGGCTGCTGGATTTCGAGCCCCTTCGTGTGGCAGGTCTCCGCGAGATCCTGACCGGGCGCGCGGAGTTCGAGGTGATCGCCAGCGATATGGGCGAGGCGCTGCGCAGACCGGACTTTGATCTGGTGCTGATGCTGGCGCGCCGGCGCGTGGAGTCCTATGCGCTGCTGGGTCGTCTGAAGCAGAAGAATCCCGCGATGAAGGTCATTGTCGTGTCACCCGACAACGATGATGAGACGGTGATGGCAGCTATCTCGGCGGGCGCCAAAGGATACCTGCTCGAAACGGCGTCGCCGGAAGTGATTCTGCAGGCCGTCGACGTGGTGTTGGGTGGGTCCATCTGGGCGCCGCGGAAGGTTTTGGCCGAGATGGTGGACCGGGCACTGGGCAACAGCGGCACTCCGCTGCGTTCCGGAGCTCCGCGGTTTACCGAGCGCGAAGAAGAAGTGCTGGAGCAACTGATCCTGGCGCGGTCGAACCGGGAGATTGCCGAGGCGCTGAGCATCCAGGAGCAAACCGTAAAGTCCTATGTCGCGCGACTGATGCGGAAAGTCGGTGTAGACAACCGCATTGCGCTCTCCATGCAGGCCGCCCAGGCGAAGTGGTGGCGGACAAAGTAGAGCAGCCGCAAGCGTCGGCAAATCCTCACAGGCTGGTTCGGATGCGACGGGGATGGTGGGTCGCAAAGATGGGCCATCTCCGCGCCTGGGCGGCCTTGCAAGGCTTCCGTTTCCGGGCATCCGGGGCGCACTGAACAGAATATCTGTTATCGGACGTATTATCTGCCGACGTGAGAAGAGCGGCTCTGCCGAGTGCGGCCGGTCCGATTGCCTGGCAGGCCTAACCTGCAGGCGCGAGTGCCAGTTTGTCTCAGGACTTTTCGGCTTGGGATAGAGATCGCCGGGCCTCGACGTTGTGTCCGGGGACAATTCAGGTTTTCAATCGAAGACGTAGCAGAGTGCGGAGTCGCGACCCCGGGCGCCGGTCCAGCCGACGCGTCAAAAGACAACGTGCAAGGAAAACGTCAGGGCTGCGAAGGTTGGTTCAGCAGCGACAACAAGCGAGGGCTATTTCGCCTGCTCGGCCCAGGCCGACCAGTCTTTCCGGCCGGATCCGCTGTCGTGGGCGCCGTTCTTCTCCACGGGCATTTCAGCGACGACGTTTTTGCCTGGCTTCGATGGCTCGAGTGCCAGCGCGCCGGAGTCCCCCATGTTGATGGCAGCCAGAATTCGCTGCCAGAGAGCCGCATCCTCGAGCTCGGCGACGACGACATCGTTTGCCTTAAGGGTAATAATCAGTGAAGCCTTGACTGACGCCATACTCTGATCTCCATGCTCCGGGGCTTAGACTCAGGAGTCTAACGTAAGCCATGGGGCGTGTCCACATGTTTATTGATCCGATACACCCGGCCAGTCGCCAGCCACACGCGCAACGCCGCCCGAAGGCGGCGTTGCTGGTTTAGACATGCCCTCGTGCGTCAGCTCTGAGAAGAATTACCGGCAGCCGCGCTCAGGTCGGCCTTAGCCTGTTTGCTTCCCTTCTTCGCCTTGGCCTTCGCATTGACGTTGGGACCGCCCAGGTCCTGAATCGCCTTGCCCAGGCTCAAAGCATTCGTGCCGGTCATTTTGGCTTGCAGGTCGCTGAACGGGATCCCGAGGTTCTGCGAGACGTGCAGCGCGGCCACGCATTCTCCGAGGTTCCTGAACCCGGTGCAGGCCGTCTGGAGATTCCCGCCCGGAATGGTTACGCCGCTGTGGCCGAGCGCCGCCGTCAGTGATGAATCCAGCTTTGGATTACTCAGAGCCGTTCCCGGGTGTTCGGAACCAATATTCGGCCGACCCATGCTGGCATTGCTCATGCCCATGTCAGCGTGACCGGCACTCATCCCTGAAGGAGTACCCATACCATCAGCAGCCCCGGGACCGGCCCCGGACGGGCGTCCATGTTGCGCAGATGCTGAAAGACCAAACGCGGCCAACGCCAGCGCGGTCAGCGGGAACCGCAAAATACTCTTCCTCATTTGCAATTTCCTCCTAACGTTTTCAACGCGGCACGGACAGCACTAGAGCTTGAGACACGAAACCCCTTGGCGGACAGCAAAGTCGCGGCAAATTTGGTGCGGCCTGGGGGGCCAACCTAAGCGACGTGGGCACATGATGATAGACCGCATCGAAACTTGTCGAGCAAAAACAGAAACGCCGCCCGAAGGCGGCGTTCTGAACCTTGGAACCAGATCTACCTACAGCGTGGACTCGATCTCGAAGCCCCATGCTTCCAGCAGCGACTCAGGAATGTACTTTGAGTTGCGGTTCCGCCGGGCCCACTCGCGCAAGCGGGTCGAACGGACATACTGATCCGGTGTGAGCTTGAACTCCTTGACCACCTGCTCGAAGGAGGTCACGGTGGGCACAACCGGGCCGATGGGCTCGGGCTTACCCCAGTTAGGATTGCCACGACGCTTTGCCATTTCTACGATTTTCCTCTGTAGTGAAAGTGACGAACCAAAGTCCGGGTGGGACACCTTGTTCGACCGGGAAGTCACAAACCTTTATGATTCTATAGAGTATTTCTATGGAAATCAAGAGCACCGGCCTGGCACCGGATGCACCCTATTCCCGGTTAACTGCTTCCCTTCTAATAAGATGCAGTAGAAATAGAAAGGATGCGGATGCGCCGGGCTATTACCAAAGTGCCGAAATTCTCAATTCAGAACAGCGGCAGGCGGGGGGTTCATGCCATTATTCAGTAAATCGACATATCCGGCACAACTCAGAAGGACGCCGCGGGGGCTGCTACTGCCCCTGGCTCTTGAAGTATGCCGTCACGGCGGCCACGGTGGCGGCGTCGAATTCGGGGTTCGGCGGCATGGTCGCCTCGGGGTTTACCCGATTGGGCTGAACGAGATACTTGCCAAAGGCTGAAGCATTTCCCTGGGCGATGAGGGCCATCTGTGGCCAGCCGAAGGGTGACTTCGTGCCGCCGATATCACCAGCCTGGTGGCAGCGGAGGCAGCTGACCATGGCGATGCGGTAACCGTCTGCAGCGCCGGCTGCGGCTTTGGCTGGCGGTCGAACTGCGGTCGTAGCGGTCGCCTCATCGTAGAAGCGGAGCTTGTTGACTGCTGTCGGAAGCTGTGGAGCGTCGGCCTGCGCGAGGATGTGGAACGCCGGCCTGAACTGAGGGTAGGCAACAAAGTATGGGGCGAAGACTTCCCCGTTCGGACCACGCTGCCACTGTGCCGGTTCCCTGCCCTCCATTTTGAGGACGAGGAAGGGATGGTGCTGCGCTCGGTGGATGGTCGTGTAGTGGCCTTCGTAGCCATCGGCACCGGCGGCGGCGACAAGCTGCTTCCCTGCCGCGAACCCGAGAGCAGAAACCAGTTCGTCGAGAGCGACCCCACTCAGCTGAACAGGCTTGTCGAAGTCGGGATCGTCCTTCACCGTGTAGCTCACCTGCGGCAACGCAGCCAAATCGGCGTAGTGGACAAAACGGCTCTGTCCGGCGGCAAGCCCCGGCAGATCGCCGCTGATCTCGAGGTCCTGAGGAGATGAGCGCTGCGTCTGC
>DASYYN010000184.1:0-17215 GCA_035933815.1 Acidobacteriaceae bacterium | reverse complement strand
AGCATCGCGTACTGCGCATTCAGTTCCACCAGCGCACGCGCCACCGGTGCGCCGCTCGCGCCGCTCACCACCGTGCCGTGCACAGAGAACGTGCCGGAGCCGGGAACCGCCTGCGGCCCAGCAGATCCCACAACGCCCCCCACCTGTGCCGCGCCCGACCCCGCGACGACAACGAGAGCGGAGATGAAAAACAGACGAAGCGGGCGGATCATCGGCAGGAGCATGCGGGCGAACAAAAGAACAGGCTCTCCGGGTCGTGAAGAAATCCAGTCTGGAGAATAGACGCTGTCAACGGGCATAATGTGCCGCCTGAACAAAATCGGCGCGTCAATTCATGCAATTGTAACGTGCAGCATCCGGCGTATTCTCTATAGTTTGAGCCATGTCGAACGAGGTTCTGACGCTTGAGAGCGTTACCGGGCAAGCTGCGGGTTGCCGCATCCTGCGGCTCATCGGTCCACTCACCCTGCAGGGAGTCTTCGCATTTCAGAACACGCTGCGCGCCGATCCGCCGGACACGCTCGTCCTCGACCTGTCGGGCGTTCCCTATATGGACTCCGCAGGCATGGGCGCGATCATCAACTACTACGTCTCGTGCCAGCGCAACGGCAGAAAGCTCCTCGTCGCCGGAGTAAACGGACGCATTCTTGAACTGTTTCGGATGACGAAGGTCGACGGCCTGCTCACGATTGCCCCAACCGTGGCCGAGGCTGAAGCGGCGATCGGCTGACCGTCCGCCTCACGAGCTGCGCCATGGGGTAAGGCGCGGAATCCAGCGGCGTACGTGCCGGCAGTAGGTGTTGTATTGCTCGCCGTAGCGGCGGCGCAGCGTGGGCTCCTCGTAGAGAACGACGAAGGCGGTGCAGGCGCCCCATACGCACGCGCCATAGATCAATGCCCACTCGCTTCCGAAGAACAAGGCCTGGCCGAACACAATCGCCAATACGGCCACGTACATTGGATTCCTCACGTATCGATACAAGCCACTGACCACCAGGACTTCGGTCGGCAGCACGGGCGCCGGCGTCCCGCGTCCCCGAACCGCAAACCGGGCGAAGCACTCAACGAGCGCAATCACTCCAATGACGATGAGCGCTGCGCCGAGCCAGCGCAGAGGTACAGGATCCCAGGACGACCGCTGAAAGCGCCAGTGCGTGATCAGCCAGGGCACGAGACCGGCTACCATTCCAGGAGCCAGAAAGAAGAAGACCGAGGTCGCGATGCCGGCCGAAACTTTTCTCATGACGCAATTGCGAGGAGAATAAACCAGAAGGGCAGGGAATTCCTTCGGCATGAGAAGACCGGGAACTTTGCTGCTGATGACCTTTCTATCTGCTGCCTCCGGCTCAGTCCCCGCGCAGGAGCCGACCATCCCCTATGTGGCGCCGCGTCCGGCGAACACGCTGGTGATGCTGCCCGACGGCTCAACCGTCCATGTGGAACTCGCCACGACGGAGAAAGAGCGCAACTATGGCCTGATGGGGCGCACACGCCTGCCGGAAGGCCACGGCATGCTCTTCGTCCACGAGCAGCCCGGCCATTACGCCTACTGGATGTATCACTGCAAGATTGCTCTGGACATCGTCTGGATGAATCCGGATCACCAGATTGTCGAGATGAGCCCCAACACACCGCCGTGCACCGGAGCGGCCAACTCGTGCCCCAACTATGGCGGGAAGCAGCTTTCACTCTATGTCCTCGAGTTGCCGCCCGGCGATATCGCCAGACACCAGCTCGCGGTTGGGCAGACGATCAACTTTCAATTGCCCGCGGCAGTAGCGGGCGAGTAATCCGGGATCAGTCGGTGCCGGAAAGAGGATCGAGCTTCACGTCCAGCCCGCACAGGTAAAAGGCCAAAAACTCAAAATCGTTATGGAAGTGCTGAGGCGTCACGGACGCCCCCGGCGCGCTGAACACCAGCACGTGCGGCATCTGCTTCAGCGGCTCGGTGAGGCGATTGGGAAACACGCTGCGGTTCAGGTCCTTGTTGTCCTTAAAGTATTCCGGCGTATTGCCGTAACCCTGCAGGTTGGCGATGCGCCACGCTTCGTTGTCGAGGATCTGTCGCACCTGACGATCGGATCTCGGCCCGGCCGCAGCGAAGTGCGGCACCCCCGTGCCCAGTTCATCCAGCGCAATAAAAGCTACCGGGGGATTTCCCGCGTGTTCGTGCAGTTGTTGCAGGAACACCCGCTCGCCGGCCTCTCCGCAGAGTTCAGCAAAGATATACGTGAAGTTGCGCGGCTGCGCCTGGAGGGCCTGGAAGAGGATCGGCAACAGCACCGCCTCGGGCCAGCCGTTCGCTGCTCCCGCACCGTCGGCGCGCACGGGATACCACGCAACAAGGATGATCGGCATCGGGTATTTTCCGGGCAAGGTGCAGATCAGATTATGCGGTGCGGTTTTGGCGGCATTGCCATCCAGCGGTTGCTCGGTCAGGCGGTGCCCGCATCCGAATCGCACGAAATCCGCTCGCAAGGTGCTGTAGCGTTCCGCGTCCCCGGAGGGGTTCAGGTTGAGCATGAAAGCTTCCTGGTGGGCAGAAAGCTGCCAAAACCCGACACTGCCGCCGGTTTGAGCGGCGACGCAACCGGGGAGCAGACCGAGCGCGAGCAGGAGCAGACCAAAGCGGCAGCACAATATGAGGAGTCGATTGGCCGACACGCCCCATCCCATGGCGCGATCCTCAGGGCTTAGCGCTTCTTCTTGTTCTTGCCGGCGGACGCAGCCTTGCCGCCCTTCTTTCCAGCAGTCCGCGCAGCAGGCTTCGCGACAGCCTTCGCTGCTTTGGCGGATTTGGCCGGCTGGGCTGCCGCGGGTACAGCGTGCTTTTTAGCAGCAGGCTTCGCCGCCGCTTTTGCTGCCGGTTTCGGCGCTGGCCTGGGCTCCGGTTTGGACTCCGGTTTGGGCTCAGGCTTTTTCATACCCGGCTTCACCTTCGCAGCGGGTTGGGCTTTGGCGGGAGCAGCCGCCTTCACGGCAGCCTTAGCCTCCGGCTTCTGCACCGCAGCAGGCTTTGCCTGTTCCTTAGCCGCCTTTGCCGGAGCGCCCTTCTCAGCTTTAGCCGTCTTCAAAGGCGCTTTCGCAGCAGGGCGGGGCGGCAGAGCCTCGGATTCCTCCTCAGCTTCCTCTTCTTCGCCCTCCTCGCCTTCACTGCGAACGGGAACCTCAAGCTCCTCGTCCTCTTCAAACTTCGGCTCGGCGCGGCGTCCGCGCGACCGCCGGATGATAACCGGCGGCGGCGGAGCGGGCGGAGAAAAGGGCTGCAGGAACGCACGCAGCTCTTCCTCGGTTTGCAGCTTCCCGTCCATAAACTGGAAGAACAGTTCCTCGGCGACCTTGCCGAACTCCGGCAGATCGGGCGTAATCCGCATTTCGGCCATCAGCGCCGTCGGAATCTTCTGCCGCGCCTCCGGCCAAACGTTGAAGAAGTTATTGAACTTCTCCTTCAGCGGAGCGGCCTTCGCGCTGTAGGCAAGCCACAGCACAGCCTCCGGCTCGTAGCTGGTGAGCAGTTTCCACGCGGCTGAAGGAGTCGCTGCCTCTTTCCCGAGCAGGTGCTTGGAAAATTCCTTCGCCGACTGCTCCAGATGGTTCCATTGCTCCACAAAGCCCGTGCGCGGAAATTGCTTCTTCAGGCCGGCAATATCTTTCGGCGGCATCTTCGCCGTCAGCAGTTCCATGTGCGCCGCAGAGGGATCGGGATTCACCCCCAGCATCAGCAGCTTGATGTACAGGTGGTTGAGTTCCTCAAGCCCTTTCAGGTCGGCTTTGGCCAGCGTCCACGACGGGCAGAGGATCTTCATCCAGCCCTCCGCCTCCAGCATCCGCAGTGCCTTCACCGGATCCTCTTCGTGGCCGATCTCCTCGAGCTCGTAGCCGCGGGCAAACGCGGAAATCTGCTCCATCATGCCCTCGGCTTTGGCGTTGTCGTAACGCGCTTTGGTCCTGGGATCCATCTCCCACCCGGTCCGCGCGGAAAGCCGGATGGCCCGGATCATGCGCGAGGGATCCTCGAAGAAGCCGTAGTTGCTGGCAAGGCGCAGGTGCCGCGTCTCAATGTCGGCAAAACCGTTCAGCGGATCCAGCAGCAGCCCCCACGAGCCCTCATTCAGCGAAACGGCCATCGCATTCGCAGTAAAGTCGCGGCGGCGCAGGTCTTCGAGAATGGGTGCCCAGTGGTAAACCGGCTTGCCCGGTTTGGGATATTCCTCCCGCCGGGTGCTCGATACCTCCACCCGGACACTGCCGGGAAACCAGAAGTACAGCGTTCGGGAGGGTTCGTGTTCGCCCCAGAATGTTCCGCCAGCTTTCTCCAGCGATTTCTGCAGCTTAAGAGCATTTCCCTGAACTGAAAAATCAAGATCCCGAACAGGGAAGCCGCTGGTCAGGTCGCGCACGGCGCCGCCGGCCAGAAAGACCGTCATGCCCGCATGGCGCGCGGCATCCCGAACCTGACGAAGAGCGTTTTGTTGTGCGGGAGATAGGCGATTTTCGAGGAGGTAAATGTAATCGGGCATGATGCTGATATGCTTTTCTGCTGAGGCTCCGTTCCTTGCCCCCGTTGCCCGAACACCACTTCTAACTATCTTTGTTACAGCTACTTACGGGACAGAGAGCTGCAATCCAAAGTAACAATGTAACATAAGGGCGCTGGTGTGACCATGCCGCTGCACAATTTTTGATGCGTTGTCGCCCGGATATGCAACAATCCTGATTCCAATTGCGTGACCACCTCCGAGCATGTCTTCAGGCCGAAAAAAAGCGATTTTCCGCAAGTTCTCGCGGGACTGGCTGGCGGGCTATTTGCCGGCTTCCGGCTTTGCCCATGAGGGGCGCCTCGAGATGCTGGACCTGGACGGCAAAGTCATCGAACTGGCCGTTAACGACCTCAAGTGGATCTGCTACGTCCGCGACTTCAATTCCGGCGAGCTGAATAACCCGGAGCGCCTCGTTCGCAAGACCTTCGCCGGCCGGCCACGCGGTGAGGGACTGTTCGTCCGCGTGCGGCTCAAAGACGGCGATCTGGTCGAAGGCCTGGCAGGGAACGACGCAACCCTGGTTTCCAGCGACGGGATTTTCCTCACCCCTCCGGACCTGCGTTCCAACACGCAGCGCATCTGGATTCCGAAGACCTCGCTCGAGGAACTGGACGTGGTCGCGGTGATCGGCGCGGCGAAGAAGAAGCCGCAGGCCGAAGCGGAAGTGGTGGCCCAGGAAAAGCTGTTCTGAGCCGTGCTCCCGGACCGCATCTGAGTCAGCTTTCAAACGATACTCATCTCAGCAGAGGGAGTCATCCATGAGCATTGCCTTCCTGGGCCTCGGCAAGATGGGCACGCCCATCGCGCGTCATCTGCTGCAGCGCAACCCTGACCTGACCGTATGGACCCGCACAGCATCGCACGCCGATCCGCTGCGCCAGCACGGTACGAAAATCGCCGCCACCCCGGCAGAGGCGGTCAGCCACGCCGACGTCGTCTTCTCGATGTTCCTCGACGATGCGGCCTACGAGTCTGTGTTTTTCCAGGACAAGCTTTTCCACGCGCTGCACCGCGGCGCGATCCACGTTTGTCTGAGCACGCTGAGCGTGGCGATGTCCCGCCGGCTCACCTCCGAGCATGGCGCGCGCGGGCAGCACTTCGTCGCAGCGCCGGTCTTTGGACGCCCGCACGTGGCCGAAGCGGCAAAGCTCTGGACCGCCGTTGGCGGCGCCAGGGAGCCCGTCGAGCGCGTCCGTCCGCTGCTCGAAAGCTTCAGCCGCGGCATCAGCGTTGTCTCCGAACATCCGTGGAGTGCGCACGCGCTGAAGCTCGGCGGCAATTTCCTGATCACCGCGATGATCGCCGCGCTGACCGAAAGCTTCCTCTTCGCCGAGGCGCTCGAGATCGAACCCGAAGTCTTCCTCGAGACCGCGAACAGTGCGCTCTTCCAGTCGCCCTTTTACGAGCTGTACGGCAAGATCATGCTCCATCCACCCGAGACGCCAGGAGCAACGATGGCCGTCGGCGAAAAGGATCTCCGGCTCTTCCGAGAGGCGGCGCAGGCCGGACAGGTGAACACGCCGCTCGCCGACCTCTTCATGGCAACATTCCACCGCGCATTCGAGGCGGGTATGAAAGACGCCGACTGGGCTGGCGGATATTACCGGCTCGAACGCGGCCTCGAAGCGCCGTCCAGACAGTAACAGCACCCGAACCACCCCGCGCAAAGTTGGATAGGATCACAGGTATGGGAAAGATCAGCTTGCAGAATCGTGTTGTGTTCATCACCGGCGCGAGCGCCGGGATTGGCGCGGCGTGCGCGCATGCATTTGCCGCCGAAGGGGCGCGTTTGCTGCTGGCCGCCCGACGCGTGGAGCGATTGACGCAGATGGAATCCGACCTGCGTCAGGCCGGAGCGAAGGCCGTGCACAGCTTCGCCCTCGACGTGCAGGATCGCGCCGCCGTGGAGCAATCCATCGCTGCGCTACCCGAAGAATGGCGTGCCATCGACGTCCTGGTGAACAACGCCGGCCTGAGCCGCGGCCTCGACAAGCTGTGGGAAGGGAAGACCCAGGACTGGGAGGACATGATCGACACCAACATCAAGGGGCTGCTGTGGGTGACGCGCGCCGTGGTGCCCGGCATGCTGGCGCGCGGCCGCGGACACGTGGTGAACCTCACCTCAACGGCGGCGGAGCTGGCCTATCCCGGCGGGAATGTTTATTGCGGGACCAAGGCGGCGGTGAAGCTGATCAACGACGGCTTGCGCCAGGACCTGATGGGCACGCCGGTTCGCGTCACCAGCATCGCTCCCGGCATGGTGGAAACCGAGTTCAGCGAAGTGCGTTTCCGCGGCGACAAGGAGCGCGCCGGAAAGGTCTACCAGAACATCACGCCGCTGACCGCCGAAGATGTTGCCGACGCCATCGTGTGGGCGGCCACGCGTCCGGCGCACGTGAACATCTCACACATGCTGATGACCACCATTGACCAGGCAAATTCGCTGGTGTTCCACCGGCACAGCTAAAGAGCTTGCGGAAAAGTGGCACCCGAAGCGCCGTGTCAGGGCACGACTTCAGTCGTGCCGTTAAGCTTCCCAAACTCAGCGGGCTTTAGCCCCTGAGCGAAGTCTTTCAACATGCCCCGCGGCTTTCCGCAAGATGTAATAGCCGAATCAGAACTTCGAGAGCTGCGATTCAATGTCGTTCAGCGCAGCCTCGAGCGCCGCGCGGCGTATCGGATTCGACGTGCGCTCGTCGAGTATCCGCTCGCGCTCCAGCTCCAGCAGCTGACGCTGCCGCGCCTTCGCCGCCTGCTCCGCGGAGATCCCACCATCGGCCCCGGGCGCCTGCCGGTTTTGCGACTGCTGCTCCACCTGATCTTCTACCGATTTGCTCTCCCATCCTCTGGCCATACCTCCATGCTAACGCTCCTCGGCCGCGGAAACGCCGCATCCGCAGGGCGCATTGTGGCATCCTTTCCGGCATGAAGATCTGGCGCATTCCCCGCTTCGGAATCGAGAACCTCGAATTCATCGATGTGGCAGACCCTCGTCCCGGACCGGGCGAGGTTCTCATCCGCACTCGCGCTGTGTCGCTGAATTATCGCGACCTGATGATCGTGCTCGGGAAATACAACCCGAAGATGCACTTGCCGCGTATCCCCGCATCGGACGGCGCGGGCGAGGTGGTCGCCATTGGCGAGGGCGTCAGCCGCGTCAAGCCTGGCGACCGCGTGGCCGGCATATTCATGCAGAACTGGATCGACGGTCCCGCCGACGCAGCAAAGATTCGCGGGGCGCTTGGCGGCGACATCGACGGCATGCTCGCCGAATACGTTGTGCTGCATCAAGACGGCGTGGTGCACATCCCCGAAGGTCTGTCGTATGAAGAAGCTGCCACACTCCCCTGCGCCGGAGTGACAGCCTGGAACGCTGTAGTGCATGCCGGCAACGTGAAGGCCGGCGACGTGGTAGTCATTCAGGGAACCGGCGGTGTCTCCATGTTCGCGCTGCAGTTTGCCACGATGCTCGGTGCGCGTGTGCTCGGCACTTCCAGCAGCGACGACAAGCTGGAGCGCGCCCGCAAGCTCGGCCTCCACGTGGGCGTGAACTACAGATCGCAACCCGACTGGGACAAATGGGTCATCGAGCAAACCGGAGGCCGCGGCGCCGACCTGGTGGTCGAGGTAGGCGGTGCAGGCACCTTCTCGCGCTCCCTGCGCGCTGTGCGCATCGGGGGCGCCGTTGCCCAGATCGGCGTGCTCAGCCAGTCAGACGAGCCACTGGAAATCCCGGTCATCCTGTACCGTCAGGTTCACCTGCGGGGTATCTATGTGGGTTCCCGGGCACACTTCGAGGAGATGAATCGGGCCATCGCCCTCCACCGGCTTAAGCCCGTTATCGATGAGGTATTTAGCTTCGATCGGCTGCCCGACGCGCTGCGGCGGATGGAGGCCGGCGCGCACTTCGGCAAGATAGTAATCTCCCTCAGTTACTGAAATAATTCCCGGACGCAGGCGACATTTTGCCCGCAAATGCATCCGATGGGTTGCGCAGCGGCAGTAAGAAAGGAGCGCGTTCATTTATGAATACGATCACTGCCTGCCTTCGTGCCATCGTCGATTTCTTCGCGGAAATCCTGCTGGGATGCAGTCACTCGAGGCTCACGCGTCCCTTCACCATCCAGGGCGAGACCTACATGGTCTGCCTCAGTTGCGGAAAGCAGGTTTACTATTCCGCAAAGGAAATGCGCCCCCTCAGCATGGGCGAAGTGCGGCGGATGAAAGCCGCAGTGGCTGAACTCAAGGTGATGCCGATTCCGGCCACCGTTCCGTCGCTCGCTGCTGCACAGGAGCAGAAGACCAACATCGCAGCATAAGTATTCTGCAACCTTCGAGTTAGAGGAGCGCGGCATGCGCTCCTTTTTCATGTCAGCTTTCGGCCACGGCGGCTAAGATAGATTCGGGCTCAGCCTCCTCATGGTGCGCAGCTTTCTATCCCGGATCTCGCCACTCCTGCTGGCGCTCGCTGCGGCGGGCTGCGGCACGATGCAGAGCCCCGTCGGCGCAGCGGCGAATTCCGGGCTGGCGATTACGGCATCTGCGCTGAGCGTTGGCACCAATGGCGAAGTGGCGCTCCGCGCCGTGCCGCCCTCCGGCGACGCCGCTCCCGCAGCCCAGGTGCAGTGGAGCATCGTCTCCCGGAACAATGCCGCGGCGCTCGGACAAGGGCACATGGACCCGGCCGGCATCTACACTGCGCCGGGATCAATCTCCGCCGACAACGTACCGGTTCGCATTGAAGCCAGACTGCAGAGCAATCCTGCGGCCGTGGCGTCCATCACGCTGCTCGTCCATCCCGGATTCGTGCAGCCGCTGCTGCCCCAGGATCTGGCCCTCACGCCCGGAGCCACCGCCGAGGTCACGGCGCAGATCGCCGAAGTGGACGCGGGGCAGGTCACGTGGTCTCTCGCAGCTACCCCAACCGGCCCACCGTCACCGGCTGCTACTCTGGGCACCGTCAGCGGCTCCAGCTGCCAGCGCAGCACAGACCGCTACACCAACTGCACCGTCGCGTATACCGCCCCGAACATCGTTCCCTCCGGCAGCGTTTACGTGGTTGCCGCTGTGAATGGGAGCCGCGTGACGGCGCCGCTGCGCGTCGTTGTCAACGATCGCGGAATTGTAAGCAACCCGGTTACAAATCAGCAGATCCAGACCACGCCCCTGGTTCTTGGCAGTTCAGGCGGCAATGACGGTGATTACGATACCTGGGTAGACAAGCAGGGAAATTCGTATATCGCCGACTGCTGCGGCGGCACCCTCGGCGCGCTCGTCGAAGACGAGCAGAAGAACCAGTACATCCTCAGCAACAACCATGTGCTGGCGGAGTCGGATCAGGGCCACGTGGGCGACACCATCGACCAGCCCGGGCTGATCGACGGCGCCTGTACACCGCTCAGCCGCACGGGCTCCACGCTGCATCCGGTCGGCACGCTCAAATACTGGGCTCCGCTGGATGCAGCACAGACCAACATCGATGCAGCTTTGGCGCTGGCGACCCCGGGCGCCGTGGACACGACAGGGAGTATCCTGCAACTCGGTCCGCCGGGGCAGGACCAGGCGCTTGGCGCGGCGCCTCCGGTCGCCGGCCAGGGCGAACTGGTCACCGCACAGAACCTCGACATGAGCGTGGTCAAGAGCGGCCGCACGACTGGGCTCACTTGCTCGAGCATTGACGCGGTGTCGCTCACCGTCAAGGTGGACTACTACAAAGACTGCGCGGAAACACAGCCCTACGCGACCAAGCTCTTCACGAATCAGATCGGCATCGGCGGCGCACACTTCACCGACAGCGGTGACTCAGGAGCGCTGGTGCTCGATGCAGCCAATGCCGAACCGATCGGGCTCTACTTTGCCGGAGGCACCGATGGCGACGGCCACGGCCTGAGCCTCGCGAATCCCATCGGCGATGTGCTCCACGAACTCGGCGCACAGGCAGGCAGCCGGTTGAGCATCGTTGGAACCAGCACGCCGCACGCAGTTGCATGTCTGCGTTACGACCCGGCAATTCCGGCTGCGCCCCCTCATCTCGCGCAGTCCGCACTGGATGCGGCGCAGGTCGTCGCTCTGGGCGCAGCGGCCGGGCTGCACGGCGATGGGATTCTCGGCACGGCCGCGGGCAGCAGTCTGGACGACCCCGGCGCCGCGGCGGTGGTCGTCTACGCAGACCGGGCCGACAGAGCCGTCCCGCAGACGGTGAATGGCCTGCGTACCCAGGTCGTCGTCATCGATGCTGCAGCGCTGGCCCGCGGCGCGGCTCCCGCCATGCCTGCTTTGCAGCCGGGCATCCATCTTTCCGCCTCCGCTCTGGCCAACGCCAAATCCGTGGAGGAAAGCGTCGCGCCTCAGCTCATGAAGGATCACGCCATCTTCGGCGTAGGTGTTACGCAGAGCCTGGATAATCCGGCGGAAGCGGCGCTGCTGGTGCTGGTCGACATGGGCGCCACCCCGCAGTCCATGCCGGCTACGATGGGCGGTTTGCGGGTGCGTTATCTGAAGCTGCATCGCTTCCACACCACGCGCTCTCTGGAGAGCGCAGCGGGGCAGCCTAACGCGTGCTCGCTGAAAGGTCTGCAGCCGGCACTTCTGCAGACGCGTCGGCCGGAGTAGCTCCGAGCGCCGACAGTCCCGGCTGCGCAGCGGCCGGGCTGCGAAACTCGCCTTCCCATCGCGCCACCACGGCAGCCGCCAGGCAGTTGCCCGTCACATTAATCACCGTGCGCCCCATGTCGAGCAGCGCGTCGATGCCGAGGATCACGATGATCGGCTCGACCGGCAGGCTGAAGATCGACGCGGTCGTCAGCAGCAGAACCAGCCCGGCGCGTGCCACGCCCGCCATGCCTTTGCTGATGACCATCAGCATGAGCAACATCGTGATCTGCCGGCTTAGCGTCATGTGCATGCCCGACGCTTGCGCCGTGAACATTGCGGCGAGCGAGAGATAAATGGCGGTGCCTGCGAGGTTGAAGCTGTAGCCCGTCGGGATGACGAAGGCGACGATCTTGCGCGGCACGCCGAAGGCTTCCATCTGCTCCATCGCGCTGGGCAGGGCAGCCTCGCTGGTGCTGGTGGCGAACGCAATGGTCGCGGGTTCGGCAACCGCGCGCAGGAATCCCCCCAGCGGCAGACGCGCGAGCCAGATAACCGGCAACATAGCGACGATGGCAAAAATGATCAGCGCGATGTATTGCGTCAGCAGCAGCTGCCCCAGGTTGAACATTACATGGAGACCCGCAGTAGCGACGGTGTAGGCGAGCGCCGCGCCCACGCCGATGGGAGCCGACAGCATGACGATGTTCGTGAAGGCGAACATCGTCTCCGTAAACGACTCCATCACGCGCAGCAGGGGAGCGCGCTTCGCGTCGCTCAGGCGTCCGAGAGCAAGCCCGAAGATAATGGCGAAGACCAGCACCTGCAGGATCTGGTTGTCCGCGATCGCGCTGGCGATGTTCTCAGGAAAAACGTGCAGCAGGAATCCCTGCCACGTGATCGCCGCCTGCGGATTGCCGGCCAGCGATGCTGCCGCCGCTTTCGCCGATGAACTGGCAGTGAGGTGCAGACCCACCCCGGCTTTCGATATGTCGATCGCCGCCAGACCGATCACCAGAGCAATGGTGGTGAGCACTTCGAAATAGATCAGCGACTTCAGCCCGAGCCGGCCGACGGTGCGCGCCTCCGCGTGCCCGGCGATGCCGGTGATCAGCGTGCCCAGAATCAGAGGCGCGACGATCAGCCGGATCAGGCGCAGGAAGATGTCGCTGAAGACCCGGCAGGAGATCGCGGCGTGCGGTGCATCGACGCCGAACTCGATGCCCGCGATCATCGCGAAGAAGATCCAGCCCGTCAGCGTGCGATGGCGCAGAGCAGCGAAGGCCAGCGCAGCCAATCCCAGCAGCCGGATCGCAATGGCAGGCGAATGCGAAGCCGTCCAGAAGTGTTGCAGCAGCGCTCCTGCCGCGTAGAGAGCCAGCCCAATAAGGATCGCGATCGTGATTTGCGAGCGGGCCGCATGGGCCGGTGGAGGTGGCGCTGCGCCTGCTGGGCCGGGGCGGCTCATGACCAGTCAGCATATCGCGTTCGCGCAGGCTCGCGATATGCACAATGTTCTATTCTGATCGCAGGATTCCGTTATGCGAGCCGTATCCTCTGCAGTTATTTTGGCGTCGCTGGCACTGGGCGTCGTCGCCGTTCATGCGCAGGTTCTCGACCCACTGGCGCCAAAGGCGAGCCCCAATCAGTCCACCAATCCGTTCAGCAATCCCGGAGCTACGCCCGGCGTGCAGTTCCTGTATGACCTCGATGCGAAGCTCTCGGCCGATACGGCCAGCGGCGGAGGTCCGGCATTCGCGGCGTGGTTTGCGCCCGACGCCGTGACTCTGGCGAACGGCAAGCCCGCGGTCACAGGACACGATGCGATTGCTGCCGCCGCGACCTGGACGCCGCAGTCCTACCAGCTGACCTGGACAACCGAGGGCGCGCGCCTTTCCACCAGCGGCGACATGGGGATCACCTGGGGACACTATGAGGGCCTCTCGAAGGACAAAGAGGGCAACGCCGTCAAAACGTCAGGCCGCTACATGACCGTGTGGAAAAAACAGGCAGACGGCACATGGAAGGTTGAGGTGGACGCAAGCAACGAGGGACCTCCCGCGGATTGCTGCAGCCTGCACTGAGCGACCCTGCGCCTTACCCTCTGCGAGCCGACGAGACTTCCTCGTGATTATCCGATACCTCCGGTATCACTGAACGCGGCGGGGCACTGGTCGCACGCGCGACAGGCGGCGGAGCAATCTTCGCCGAAGCCCCGGTGTGCGGCAGCATCTGGTGCATCGTCACAATCAGCGCAACCGCAGGCGTCGACCCCGCACAGCGATATGCATGCGGAGTGCCGGCGTCGAAATAGGCGCTGTCTCCCGCATTCATCGCGTGAACGCGATCGCCATGGCGGATTTCCAGCTCACCCTGCAGCAGATAGAGAAATTCGTATCCAGGATGAACGTGCGGCCGGACCTCAGCAGTCTTTTTCGAGGGCACAAACTCCGCATAGTACGGGTCGAGTTGGCGGTCGGGCACCATGTAGGCGAGACTTTCGAAGTAATAAGACGGATCGTCCACGCCCGACTGCGGCAGACGCACGCGTTCATTGCGGCGATGCACGCGAAACAGCGGATGAGGTTCCGGTTCGAAGAAGTACGAGAGGTCGCGTCCGAAGACCATCGCAATCCGCGCCAGATTGCGCAGCGTCGGCACAACGCGGCCGGTTTCCAGTTGAGACAAGAAGCTGGCGGAGAGTCCCGCGAGCTTACCCAGTTCCACGAGGCCCATCGAGCGCTTCAGGCGCAAACGCCGAATACGCTCTCCGATGCGCTTCTCAGCGATAAAAGCATCGGCTGACGGTACTTCGCTGGGTGCCGAATCAAAGTGCGGAGCGGCTGGTTCAAGCTTGCTATCCATAGCCTTTTCACCCATCGCAGCAGCTGACTTTCTGCGATGGTTGAAGCTAGCAAAATGTTTTCCAAATCACAAGGTATTTCCATAACGTGAATCGTTACGAAAGGCAGTTTCGACCGCTCTCTTTGGTTACCGCCGTTTGCGTCCGGGCTGTGCCGGCAGCCGAAAACGCCTGATGCTGCTCAGCTTCCGGACGGCTGCTCCCGGCGCTTTTGCTACGCTGAACATGCATGAAAAGAGGCGCACCCTGGGCTGCGACGGCCACGGCAGGCCTGCTATCGCTGGTCGGCTGTGCGCTCGCCGGCAATCCCCAGCCGCCGACCCTCTGGATGCCCGAACCGGTTCGCGATCTCGCCGCGGTGCGCGTCGGCAATGAGGTTCATCTGCACTGGACCATGCCGAAGAACACCACCGACAAAGTCGCACTGCAGGGTGACCAGCGGGCCCACATCTGCTGGACCAGCGGCGCCGCTCCCGCTCCGCAGGGTAAGGCCCCGCCGCGGCCCGTCCCCAGCGCCGGCCTGCCCGGCTGCCGCCAGGCAGCGGATGCGCAATTTCCGCCCAACCGGCCCACGGACTTCACCGTACCGCTTCCCGCAGACGTCCTTGCCGACTCCGGCCAGGTGGTGAGCTTCTTTGTGGAGCTGCAGAATCCCTCCGGCAAAACCGCCGGCCCATCGAATCCTGCCTGGGTGGCAACCGGATCTGCTCCGCCTCCCGTTCAGAGCTTCACAGCCGGCACGCAGCCCCGGGGCGTCGTATTGCACTGGCAACCGGCCGCTGCCGAGCCAGGCCTAGTCTTACGCATTCATCGCAGCCTGATTCCCGGATCCGCCAGTCCGGGCTCTGCAAAGCCGAACGAGGCGGCCGGAACGCCTCCTGCGCAGGAGCAGACCCTCGAGGTAGACCTCGACAAATCCGATCCCGGGCAGGCGCTGGACTCGGACGCTGCCCTCGATCACGTGTGGCGCTATACCGCCGATCGCGTCCGGCGCGTCACCGCCGATCAGCACATCGTGGACCTCGCGGGCATGCCCTCGCAGCCCGTCACCATCGACGCAAAAAATGTCTTCCCGCCCGCCGTTCCCTCGGGGCTCGCGGCCATCGCCAATGAGCAGGCGCGCGCCATCGATTTGTCGTGGACGCCCAACTCCGACCGTAATCTGGCGGGATATATTGTCTATCGGCGTGATGACACGGCGAGCACTCCAATGGAGCGCATCTCCGGCAATGAGCCTGTGGTGCCGGCTACCTTTGAAGACCGCAACGTCGTCGCGGGTCATCGCTATGCGTACGCGGTCAGCGCCGTGAGCCAGAACGGCATCGAGAGCGCGCGCTCCGCTGAAGTCCAGGAAGAAGTGCAGGAGAACCCAACGCAATGAAGTACTGCCGTTTTCAAACCCACTCCGGTCCGCAGTATGGCGAAGTCATCGACCGCGCAGGCGCGCTCTGGATCGAGCGCCTGTTGCCGCCCTTTCCCGAAGATCCCTGGGCAAAACTCGACGCCGGCAGCTTCGAGCGGATCCCGCTGGCCAAGGTGAACCTGCTCGCTCCCGTGGTGCCGTCGAAGATCGTGTGCATTGGCCGCAATTACCGCGAGCATGCCGCGGAGCTCGGGAACGAGGTCCCCAAAGAGCCGCTGCTCTTCCTCAAAGCGCCGAGTTCCGTCATCGCTCCCGGTGAGCCGATTCGGATTCCCGCCCTTTCGAAGCGCGTGGACTTTGAAGGCGAGATCGCCATCGTGATCGGGAAACGCGCGTCGCGCATCGGCGCTGACGAAGATGTGAAGCAGTACATCCGCGGCTACACCATCGTGAACGACGTGACGGCGCGCGATCTGCAGAAATCCGACGGACAATGGTCGCGCGCCAAGGGGTTCGACACATTCTGCCCCATGGGGCCGCTGGTCACCGACGAGATCGACCCCGCCGCCGGCCTGGCTCTCGAAACCCGCCTGAACGGACAAATCAAGCAGCACGGCACGACGCGCGACCTCATCTTCGACGTACCGTTCCTGCTGCGGCACATCACGGCAGCCATGACGCTGCTGCCGGGCGACGTGATCCCAACCGGCACACCCGCCGGCGTGGCTCCCATGCAGGCCGGTGATCGCGTAGAGGTTTCCGTCGAAGGCATTGGATCGCTGGAGAATCCAGTGACAATGTAGCCCGGCCGATGGGTCAGGCATCTAATAAGAGTAAGGATTCATGGCGATTCATCCGGCGTTCGGGCAGCGTTTCTGCCGGATGCCCGATAATGGATGCAGAGGAAGGGGGACGGATGGCAAAGACACTGCTTGCACAGCTTCGTGAAATGACGACGGTGGTCGGCGACACCGGAGATATCGATGCGATTGAAAAGGCCCGCCCGCAGGATGCGACGACCAATCCCTCGCTGCTGACCACCGCGGCGCAGATGCCCCAGTACAGCCGGATTGTCGACGACGTGCTGCTCGACGCCAAGAAGCAGCTCGGCGAGAATGCCGACGACGCGAAGGTGACGAAGCTCGCCTTTGAAAACCTCGCCGTCGCCTTCGGGCAAAAGATTCTGCAGATCATTCCGGGGCGCGTTTCGACGGAAGTGGATGCGCGGCTCTCCTTCGACACGGAGGCGACCATCGCGCAGGCCCGTTCCATCATCGACAAGTACGAGAAGGCCGGCGTCTCGCGGCAACGGGTCCTCATCAAGATTGCTTCCACCTGGAAGGGCATTCGCGCCGCGGAGCGACTCGAGAAAGAGGGCATCCACTGCAATCTGACGCTGCTCTTCGGGATTCACCAGGCCGTGGCCTGCGCCGAGGCCGGCGTCACCCTGATCTCGCCCTTCGTCGGCCGCATTCTCGACTGGTACAAGAAGGACACCGGTAAGGATTACAAGGGCGCCGACGATCCTGGCGTGCAGTCGGTCACGCGCATTTACAACTACTTCAAGCACTACGGATACAAGACGCAGGTCATGGGCGCGAGCTTCCGTAATACGGGCGAGATCATTGAGCTCGCCGGATGCGACCTGCTGACCATCTCGCCGCATCTGCTCCAGGAACTCGATTCGACCGAAGGCACGCTCGAGCGCAAACTCGATCCGGCAAAGGCCAAGACCATGAAGGTCGACAAGCTGAACATCGACGAAGCGACCTTCGAGAAAATGCACGCCGCCGATCGCATGGCGCACGACAAGCTCAGCGAAGGCATCGACGGATTCAGCAAAGCGCTCGCCCAGCT
>DASYYN010000169.1:0-13276 GCA_035933815.1 Acidobacteriaceae bacterium | reverse complement strand
GAAACCAGAGCGAGACCAGAACCCGCGGGCGGCCTACAGCGAGAACTGGTGGGTTTTCGGGGAGCCACGTTCGGCATTTCGTCCCGCCCTTAAAGGACTTCCGCAGTACATCTCCACCGTCGAGACGGCGAAGCATCGCATCTTCGTCTTTCTCGACGCCAGCGTGCTTGCCGACAACAGGCTTGTCAACTTCGCATTCTCGGATGCATTTTTCCTAGGTGTGCTGTCGAGCCGTATACATATCTGCTGGGCTATAGCTGCAGGGGGAAGAATAGGATTTGGAAATGACCCGATCTACAACAAGACCCGCTGCTTCGATACGTTCCCCTTCCCGGATTGCACCGTAGCGCAGAAAGATGCGGTCCGCCAGATCGCCGATCGGCTTGATGCCCATCGCAAGCGTCAGCAGCAGGTCCATCCCGACCTGACGCTCACCGAGATGTACAACGTCCTGGAAAAGCTGCGGGCCAATGAGGAGCTGACCGCCGAAGACCGAGACGTCTACGATCGTGGCCTCGTCGGTATCCTGCGCGATCTGCACGCCGAACTGGATACCGCCGTCTTCGCCGCCTACGGCTGGTCCTCGGCCCTCTCCGACGAAGACATTGTCGCCAGCGTGGTTTCCCTCAACGCGCAGCGCAGCGCCGAGGAGCGCGCCGGCACCGTTCGCTGGCTCCGCCCCGAATACCAGGCTCCGCAACAGCTGCCGGTTCAGACGGCGCTTGCCGGTGTCGCTCCTGTCGAAGGTCCCGCGCCCGCTCGCCGCAAGCAGCCATGGCCCGCCACGCTGCCGGAACAGGTGCGCGCGGTGAAAGACTCTCTTCGGACTGTGCCCATGCAGAACGTCCAGCAGATCGCAGCGGGTTTCAAGCCTGCCAGCCGCATGCGTGTTGCCGAAATACTGGAAACCCTCACCGCATTGGGCCAGACTCGCCAGGTAGAGGACCGATACTCGCTCTAAATGGCGGGACCGCTGAGCGCGTTATCGCGAGATCATCTTTGTTTTGGAGCAGTGCTCAGGGATCGCAGTGGAGATTTTCAGCGGCTTGCCATTACCCGCCGGCGTCCATCCGGGAATCAGCAACTTGCCGCACACCCAAATCCTCAACCTGACTGCTTGCAGGCGCTTGCCGTAGCCCTTCCCCCTATCTGCCGAGACGCCCGGCAGCTTCTGTCCGTTTTTGACCAACCGTGGAGAGGGCTTCGGCATCGAACGCCATAACGGCCACTGTCACTTCCCTGTGCACCTCCTGCGCGCGGCGGGCACAAATCCTCTCATCCACTTGCGGTCACTCACTATGCCGGGGCCCTCAACGCCTTGTGTGCTGGTCGTTGACGACGACAAAAGGCTGGCAGATGCGCTTGCCGCCGTCCTCAACGGGCACGGGTTCAACACGATGACTGCCTATAGCGGCGCGGAAGCAATCGAAGCCGCTCTGAAGTCTCGTCCTGATTTCATCCTGATGGACATCATGATGAAGGGCATCGACGGCGTGGACGCCGCGATTGCCATCTGCGAAACGCTCCCCCACTGCCGCATTGTGCTGATGTCAGGAGCGGAGAGCGCCCTGCAGAACCTGGAGAAAAGCTCCCGGCGCGGCCATCATTTCGATTTCTTTATGAAGCCGATCATGGCGTCTTCTCTGGTGGACATGATTCGCAATTGATGGAAAACGCCAGGCGGCTCGTCGGACGCAAACTCAGCCGACGCGCCGGCTTGCCGCTGCCCGCCGGCGTCGATCCGGAATCAGCAACTTGCCGCAGACCCAGAACCTCAACCTGAATGGATTCAGGGGATTGCCGCAGCCCTTCCCCCGATCCGCCGGGACCGCGCTATGCCGTGGCCAGGCGGGTGTGGTGGTGCTCGCGCTCGCCGAGGCGGACGCTGACCACCTTCGACACTCCAGGCTCCTGCATGGTGACGCCGTAGATCATGTCGGCGGCGGTCATCATGCGCTTGGAGTGGGTGACGAGGACGAACTGCGTCTCCGCCGCCATGGAGCGGAGCATGTCCGCGAGGCGGCCGACGTTGGTCTCGTCGAGCGGCGCGTCCACTTCGTCGAGCACGCAGAAGGGGCTCGGCTGATAGAGGAAGATGCCGATGAGCAGCGACAGCGCGGTGAGGGCTTTCTCGCCGCCGGAGAGCAGGAGCACGTTCTGCAGCTTCTTGCCCGGCGGCTGGGCGACGATGTCGATGCCGCTGTCGGCGACGTTCTCCTCGTCGGTGAGGCGCATGAAGGCCTGGCCGCCGCTGAAGAGCTTGCTGAAGGTGACGCTGAAGTTCTCGTTGATGCGGGCGAAGGCCTCGTCGAATTTGGTGCGGGAGATCTCGTCGATCTCGCGGATGGAGGCCTGGGTGTTGTCGATGGATTCGAGCAGGTCGGTGCGCTGCGTTTCGAGGAAGGCGTGGCGCTGCGCGGTCTCGTTGTACTCCTCGAGGGCCATCATGTTCACCGGCCCCATGGCTTCGAGCTTCTGCTTCATCTCGCGGCAGGTCTGGTCTTCGAGGGCGAGGGTTTCGCCGTCGATGCGGATGAGCGACTCGTCTGCGCGCAGCATGGTGGCTTCGAGGCCGAGGTCGGCGACGCAGGTTTCTTCGGCGTGGCGCAGGTCGGCGGCGAGCGTGGCAGACTGGCTGGCGGCGGCGCTGCGGGATTCGCGCTGGGCGTCGATCTCGGCGCGGAGGGTTTTGAGGCTCTGCTCGAGGGCGGTCATCTCGGAGCGGAGCGTGGCGATCTGCTGATGGGCTTCGGCGGCTTCGCGCTGCGCGGTGTCGCGAGCTTCAGCGAGCTGCTGGCGGGTGGCGATGAGCTGCTCGTTCTCCTGGGCGCGCTGTTCCTGCTCGGCGCGGGCGGAGGCGAGCAGCTGATTGATCTGGGCGACGCGGTTCTCCAGCTCGCGCACCATGCGGTCGACGCGGGAGAAGGCGGCTTCTGCGCCGCGGCGGCGCTCTTCGAGTCCGGCGAGCTGCGCGGAGAGCTGGGCTGCTTCCTGCTGGGCGAGGTCGCGGGCTGCGCGCAGTTCGGTGACGCGGCGCTGGATTTCTTCGATGGAGGATTCGGCGGACTGATGCTCGGATTCGAGGCGGGCGGCTTCTTCGCGGCGCTGCTCCACCCAGGCAGCCTTGGCGTTGCGGGCGTCGCGATTGCGCTCGCTCTGGAGCGTCCACTCCTGCAGGCGGCGCTCGAGACGCTGGACTTCCATTTCCATCTGGCGGAGGGCGGCGCTCTGGTTGGCGCTTTCGCGCTCGGCGACGCGGCGCTCCTCGGACTTGAGGTCGAGGGATTTGGTCAGCTCGGCCAGCGTTTTGGCGAGGGCGGCCGAGCGCAATTCCGCCTGGCCCAGTTCCTGCTCGATGTGGGCCAGCTTTTGCTGGGTGGCGCGCAGCTCGCGCTTGAGGGCGAGCGGGCCTTCCGCACCGGGCTTGCCTCCGGTGACGGTGACGTTGTGGAAGCACTCGCCGGTGGGCGCAAGGAAGAACGAGCTGGGATTTTCGAGGGCGAGCGAACGCGCAGTTTCCGAGTCGGGAGCGACGTAGCCTTCGCGGAGCTTGGGCAGGATCACTTCGAGCGAGCGGCCGAATCCGTCGAGCACGCGGATGCAGTTGCGCAGCGGGACTATGGGCTGCGTGGCGGTGTGGTGGCGCTGCTGCGCTTCGTCGACGGCGAAGGAGAATTTCGCCTGCGCGTCTTCGGGATGGACGAGGAAGGTGGCGCGGCCATCGACGCCGGTGCGGAGCAGACGCATGCCTTCGTCGGCGGAGTCCCAGCTCTTGACGACGATGTAGTTGAGCTCGTCGCGGAGGAACTCGTCCACCACGCTTTCGTATTCGCCGGTGACTTCGAGGAAGTCGGCGAGGGTGCCGACGGGGGCGAGGCCTCCGCCGAGGGAGTTGGACTGGAAGAGCTTGCGGACAGTGTCGGTGGAGTAGCTGTGCTCGCGGATGAGGGCTTCGAGGGAGTTGCGGCGGCCGGTGAGCGTGGCGTGCTCGGCGCGAAGCTGATCGGCGTGGCGGCGGGCCTGCACTTCTTCGGCGCGGCGCTCTTCGGTTTCGGTGCGCAGGGCGGCGATTTCGGCTTCGACGCGGCGCAGAGATTCGGAGACGGATTCGAAGGTGAGGGAGACCTGGCCGCGCTCGGCGCCGAGAGCTTCGAGGTCGCGGCGCGCGGATTCCATTTCGAGGGTCAGGCGTTCGGATTCGCGCTGGAGCGAGGCGAGGGCTTCGTCGCCCTGGGTGATCTGGGCGCGGGCCTGGCCCAGCTGCGAGAGAAGCTGCGCTGCGAGGCGGCGGCCGGTTTCGGATTCCTGCTCGGCGGCGGAGACCGCGGCGACGGCTTCGCGCATCGCGGATTGCTTCTGCTGGGTGCGCTCGCGGAATTCGGCGGCTTCGGCGGCGGCGGATTCGAGGAAGGCGCGCTGCGTATCGCGTTCGGCGATGATGCTCTCGAGGTGCGCGGCTGCCTGCTCCAGTTCGGCCTGGGCGGCGGACTTGCGGGCCTCGAGTTCGGCGATGCGTTCGAGGTTGGTGTGGTGGCGGCCTTCGGCGCGCTCAATCTCGACGGCACGCTGGCTGGCGCGGGTCTCGGCGTCTTTGGCGGCGTCCTCGAGCATGTAGGCGCGGGAGACCAGTGCTTCGTGCTCGGTTTCGAGGCCAGTGACGCGGTCGGTTCCGGCATCGATGCGCTCGGTGAGGGTGGCGATCTCGGATTCGAGCTCGGCGAAGCGGGCGTCCATCTGCGCGATGCGGCTGGCGAGGACCACCTTCAGCTTCTCGCGCATCTCATCGCGGAGCTTCGCGTAACGCTCAGCCTTCGCCGCCTGCCGCTTCAGCGAGCCCATCTGCCGCGTGACTTCCTCGAAGATGTCGTTGACGCGGGCGAGGTTCTGTTTGGCCTGCTCGAGGCGGAGCTCGGCGAGGCGCTTCTTCGTCTTGAAGCGCGTGATGCCGGCGGCTTCTTCGATGATGGCGCGGCGGTCGTGCGGGCGCGAGCTGAGCAGCTGACCGATGCGCTCCTGCCCGATGATCGCGTAGGACTCAGGGCCGAGGCCCGTGCCCATGAAGATGTCCTGAATGTCGCGCAGGCGGCAGAGCTTGCCGTTGAGCAGGTATTCGCTGTCGCCGGTGCGGAAGAGGCGGCGGGTGATGACGATCTCGCCCTTCTGCGGCGTGCGGTTGAACTTGCGGCGGCGGATCTTGAGGACGACGGGAGGAACCGCGCCCTCGGCGGTGGCTTCCGGGACGGGTGCGGCTGCCTCGGCGGGCTGGTCGCCTTCGAGGACCTGGCCCGGTTGCGAGTCGGCGATGATCTCCTCGACTTCGGCGGCGCGGTCGACGCGGAGCTTTTCTTCGTCCCAGTCGGGGTTCTCGTCGATGACAACTTCAGGCTCGAGGAGGAGCGGGCCGCCTTCGTAGGCGTCGGGATCGACGAGGGTGAGGGAGACCTCCGCCATGCCGAGTGGCTTGCGGTCGCGCGTGCCGGCGAAGATGACGTCTTCCATCTTGCCGCCGCGGAGGCTCTTGGCGCTCTGCTCGCCGAGCACCCAGCTGACCGCGTCGAGGATGTTCGACTTACCGCAGCCGTTGGGGCCGACGACGATGGCGATGCCCTGCCCGGCGACGTGCACCTCGGTGCGGTCAGCGAACGACTTGAACCCGAGGATGTGGACCTTCTTCAGCTTGAGCATGGGGGAATACTCCTCGCGGCGAGCGGTCGAACCATCAAGGAAACTGTAGCTTTGCTTTTCCTGACGGGTCAACCGATGCACCCCAACATCTTGTGGATAAGGGGTCCCAAACCCAACTATTGGGCTGGGCGTCCATTTGTACTCGCCTTTACGGGTCGCGGGAACGGGTCGCCAGAGCGGCTACCTGCCCCAACGTAGACCCGCCACGGGGTCGCATCAAGGCCAAAAAGTGTCAGCTGGGTAACTCGAAAGATACCCGCGTCCGGGGCGGCCGACGGGGCAGAGGTTGGCATTCCGGCTGTTGCCGACAGAGTGAACAGAGCCCGCATCTTACCCGGCGATGTTCATCAGGAAGATACGGCACGAGTGGCTGGAGTCGCCGGGCACCGCCCGCGAGGCTTGGGCTCTCGTTCGGATTGAATTCCGCCAACACGGTACAGTTCGTAAGCAGCAATCTGTCTCGAGTCTATTGTTGTGTCAATCTGGATCGTCACCTGAAACGAATCGATTACAAGACGGACACAATGCTCACCCCGGCACATAGCTTCGCATCCAACCTCTTTCCTTTGGATCGTTTCTGATGCCGCCTTCAAAACCGGGAAAGACGCTGGCACTCGCGATGATGCTGCTCTGGGGCGCCATCGCCGCCGCCGGCCAGGGACCGCATGCGACAGCGCCGGTCCCAACTCCAGCCCCGAATCCGAAGGCGGTGATGACATCCGTTGTGGATGAGAATGGCGTGGCCGTCGCCGACGCGCGCATCACCATCGAGCAGGCCGGCGAGCCTGAACAACGGCTGACCACCGACTATGCCGGGCGGTGCTGGTGGATACCGCGGAGTGCGGGCGAGTACACGATCCGCGTCGACAAGCCGGGCTTCTATCAGACAGTCGAGGATGGAATTGACCCTGCTCAAAAAACAACGCGCGTGGTGCTGACGCATGAGCAAGTCGTCCAGCAGGAAGTGAACGTGCGTGCCGCCACGCCCGGGATCGATCCGCAGCAGGTTTCGGATCAGAAGGCGATGAACATCCCCGAGATCACGAACGTTCCCTTCCCCGTGAATCGCGATATTCGGAGCATGCTGCCATTTACTCCGCAGGTATTGGAGGATGGTTTTGGACAGATGCATGTGGCGGGCGGAAGCACGTACATGACACTCGACACCCTGGACGGGTTCGACATACGCTCGCCGGTGCTGGGCACACTGGATGTGCGAGTGAGCACGGATGCGGTGCGTTCGGTGGACATAGAGACGACACGCTACCCGGTGCAGTATGGACGGGCGACGGGCGGAGTGATTGCGTTCAGCACTGGGATGGGCGACAACAAATTCCGCTACAACGCGACGGACTTTGTGCCCTCATGGCGGCAACAGAACGGGATCCACTTCGACAAGTTCACGCCTCGGCTGACGCTTTCCGGACCGGTGGTGAAGGACCGGGCCTGGTGGTTCGATTCGATCGACAGCGAGTTTGACAACAACTACGTCACGGGGCTGCCGTCGAACGCGAATACCAATCCGACCGAGCGATTGGGCGACCTCATCAAGTTTCAGGTGAATTTGAGCCAGACGAACAGCCTCATGGCCGGCCTGCTGGCGAACGATTACCACTCGCCCTACGAGGGATTGTCGGCGATCAGCCCGCAGCAGAGCACCGATAACCACGACATCATTGCCTGGCTGCCGTACATCCGGGATCAGCAGAGCTTTAAGAACGGACTGATGGTGGATGCCGGTTTCGGCATGATGCGTTACCGCGAGGGCTTCGAACCGCACGGCAATCTTCCCTTTGACCTGACCCCGGAGCTGCCGGCCGGCAGCAACTTCGAGAACAATACGACGCGGTCGGAACGCAAGGAGGGCTACGCTGACGCCTTCGTGCCGCCGCGGCACTTGTTTGGCGCGCATCAGCTGCGAGCCGGAGTGGATTTTAATCAGATTGAGTTCACTGAGAACGTAACGCGTGCGCCGGTGAACTACCTGCGCGAAGACCGCACGCTCGCGCGCCGAAGCACGTTCCCTGCATTCGTTCCCTTCGGGAGAGACAATCTGGAGTCAGGCATCTATGGCGAGGACCGCTGGACGCCGCGGGCAGGCTTGCTCATCGAGCCGGGGCTGCGTCTGGACTGGGACGAGATCATTCGGTCGCCGCTCTGGTCGCCGCGTATTGCGGCAACTTATACGCCGGCGGGACGAGACAACACGACCAAGATCAGCGCGGGAATCGGCGAGTATTACGAGCACACGCAGCTGGAGTTTCTGACGCGCTCGCTGGCGGGAAGGCGCTTTGACACCTACTATGCCGCGGACGGTGTGACGCCGCTGGGACCAGCCGTGGTAACGCAGTTCGAATACGACTCTCGCAGCCTGAAGGAAGCGCACGCGCTGAACTGGAGCCTCGGGCTGGAGCAAAAGCTGCCGGCCAGCATCTATCTCACGGCGAATTTCATGCAGAAACGGCTGAAGGACGCATTCGTCTATCAAAACGTAAATGGCTCGCCGTATCTGGGAGGGACCTACCTGCTGACGAACCGGCGCCAGGACCACTACAACTCGATCGAACTGGATGCGCGGCGCACATTCAGCGGTGGTTACACGCTGTTTGCTTCGTACATACATTCGTCGGCGCGGACGAACGCGGCGCTGGGTTTCACGCCGACGATTTCAATCCTGGGACCGCAGCAGGGCGGGGTGCTCCCATGGGACATTCCCAACCGGGTGATCTCCTGGGGATGGCTGCCGGCTTGGGCTCCGAAGCTGCCCTCGGTGAAGAAGAACTGGGATTTCGTCTACACGCTGCAGTGGAACACGGGCTTCCCCTTCGATTCGGTGAATTCGGAGCTGCAGCTGGTGGGAGCGGCAGAGTCGCGGCGGTATCCTCATTACCTGAATTTTGCGCCGGGGCTGGAATGGCGCTTTCATTTGCACGGAAAGTATTTTGGCTTGCGTGGCGTTCTGGTGAATGCGACCGACGCGAGGAATCCATTTGTGGTGTACAACAACGTCGATTCGCCGCTCTATGGTACATTTGCGCAGCCGGAGGGGCGAGCGTTCACAGGGCGCATCCGACTGATTGAGAGCCGCCAGGGACGATGACCAGTGGGTGCTGCCGCCAATGCCAGTGCGGTCAACGTGGGGGATGGCCAACGGCATCCGACTTTATCGGAGGAGATTGCTCGGTTTCCTTCGCACGGGCATTCACTTGTCAGCGCGCGGAAATGGTTTTTATAATCCAGCAACAAGCTGGGGGACCTGTCCAGGTCACTCATGTTCGGACACTTGGCGGAGGGGCGCGACTTCGCCGGGACGTGCAGCCGGCATCGCAGAGCGCAAGAAGCTTTGGTTTATCACACACAGGAATTCCCAGGAGCGTTGAATGAAGAAGCTCGTTTCCGCGTCGGTCGTGCTGCTGAGCGTGTGCTCCGGCGCGGCCTTTTATACGCCCGCATTTGCCCAGACCGAAACCGGTCAGGCGACTGCGACCGGTCAGGGTGGACAGGCCGCCAACTGCGGTGCTGTGACGATCAAAGATCCCGCCGAGTACAACGCCTACACGAATGCCGTCAGTCAGTCGCAACCGGCTGCGAAGGCAGAAGCCGTTGAAGCGTTTCTCAAGCAGTATCCGAACAGCGTTGCGAAGGTGGACCTGCTGGGCCAGCTGATGCAGGCCTATCGGGCAACCGGCGACGTGGCCAAGACTCTGGATGCCGCCAAGCGGCTGATCCAGGCGGATCCGAACAATCTGACTGCGCTGACGTTCGTTGTCTACCTGGAGCACCAGCAGGCAAACGGCAACCAGGCGCAGCTCGATGAGGCCGCGGCGGATGCGCAGAAGGGACTGAACGCGCAGAAAGATGCCTGCATGAGTCAGGCCGATTACGAGAAGGTCAAGGACACCGCCACTCCGATCTTCTACAGCGCCATTGGCGCCGACGACGTGGCGAAGAAGGACTACAAGGGCGCGATCGAGGCGTACACGAACGAGCTGAAGAGCTACAAGGATCCGAATCAGACGACGCAGGTTCCGGGCCTGCTGGACACCGTCTATCTCGGGCAGGCGTACCTGCAGCAGACGCCTCCGGATCTGAAGAACGCGATCTGGTTCCTGACGCGCGCATCGCAGTTCGCGAAGCCGCCTTACAAGTCGCAGATCGAGAACACGGCGCAGTACTGGTATAAGAAGTACCATTGCGCGCAGAACAACGGCGCCTGCCAGGCGAATCCCGACGGATACCAGCAGGTCCAGCAGCTGGCCGCCGTTCCGGCAAACGTGTTCCCGCCGTCGGATTACAACCCGACGCCAGCTCCGCCGCCGCCGTCACCCGCTGAGCTGGCGCACCAGGCGATCACCAGCCTTCCGGCCTGCGCGAATGCGACACCGGCGCCGCCGCCAACTGCTGCGAACCCGGCAGGCGGCACTCCGAACCCGGCGAGTGGCGCGACAACAGATCAGAATGCGACTCCGCCGCAGACTCCTGCTCCATCCGCAGCCACAACGCCGGCCTCCGTTCCTCAGGCATGCTCTGATGCTCTGAAGAACAGTCTGGCGCTCTCCGACAAGGAGTTCATCCTGGCCAACGGCGATCCGGCCGACCAGCAGGCGGTTTGGAGCGTGATGAACGGCGTCACGGCGCAGGTGCCAGGCCAGGTCGTTTCCGCGACTCCGGAACAGGTGCAGCTTGCGGTGACGCAGGATGCGCAGCAGTCGAACAAGGCGGACTTCACGATCAACATGAAGACTCCGCTGAAGGAACTGCCGAAGCAGGGCGACAAGGTGACGTTCATAGGCACCTTCGACTCCTACACACAGAATCCGCCGATGATCATGATGAAGGACGGCGAGCCACCCGCTTCCGAGCGGAGGCCGACGACGCATCACACGGCGCCGACTCACCGCACAACCACCCGCCCGCACGGCACTTCCGGGCACTGAATCGAGGGTTGGTTGAACCAAAGGGGCAGCCCACGCGGCTGCCCCTTTTTGCTGCTAGATTGAGAAGAAATGGCAATGGTGAAGGTGAGTTGTTGGCATCGGTGCGCCCGGCTGGTGTGCGTGGGTGCGCTGGCCGCGGGGATTTTCGCGGCGCCGGTGTGGGCCAGGCAGTCGGAAAATGCCGGACCGGGAGCCAATCCGCCGTACACCATGTTTGGGGTGAGGCCAGCGGAACAGATGGATCCGCAGGACGCCGCCGTGGTGAAGGCGAAGCATCGGGAGATCGCAACAGAGGCAGCGTTCTGGGGCTACGACCTGAACGCCGGGCACTGGACATGGGATCAGGTGGTCTGTCCGGAGATTCCGGATGCGGAGGTGCTGCATTACCGCAGGAAGGGCTCCAAAGGCGAGTTTCTGTTCACCGCTGTCGTGCCGCGCGGAGCGGGACGGGTGCTGGTCGCCCCGGTGCTGTACGGTGGGGCAACTCCGTTTGAATCTGCCACGGGTGCAAAGCGCACGACTTCCGTGTTCAACCAGGCGGTTCCCGTCGACCTGGCAACGCGCGACATTGAACCCGAGGGTCACTGGCTGCAACTGGCTATGACGTATGCGGTGATCGCAGGAGCCGAGCCGCGCGTTCCGAGCCTGGCCGAACAGCAGCCGGGGCTGATGAAAGCTCCTGAGCCGGGTTTGAAATTGTCGCAAGCTTCCCATGCGCGGGAGGTCGTGTTTTCTGATCACCAGGCGCCGCGGCACTACACGGTCTGGACCATTGACTTCAACGGCCAGGGACGGGCGACGCAGGCCACCGCAACGACGATCGCGGATTACGTTCCGCCGACGCAGAACCCGGCAGAGCCTCGCCAGGAACAAGTCGAGCCGGGGAAGAAATCGAAGAAGACGAAGGAAATGGAAGAGCCGAAGGTGAAGGTGATTCCAGAGCCGCCGGAACCGAAGGCGAAGCCGGCACCGCAGGGATGATACGGGCCCATGTCTCCAAAAACAGGAGACATGGGGCACCCGGATCTTCAGCCGACGAAATCGACTTTGACGGGATGAGGGATGACGCCGCGCTCGTGTCCCATCTGGAGCAGGCGGCGGATCGCTTCCCTGCCGTCCTCGCCGTAGTTCAGCGTGCGCTCATTGACGTACATGCCAACGAACTTGTCGGCGAGGTTGGGGTCGAGATCGCGGGCGAACTGCATCGCGTAGGCAAGGGCTTCGTCGCGGTGGTCGAGCCCGTGCTGAATGCTCTCGCGCAGCGCGCGGGTGACGGTGTGGATGGCAGAGTCGCCAAGGGAGCGGCGAATCGCATTGCCACCAAGCGGCAGGGGCAGGTGCGTCTGTTCGCGCCACCACTCGCCGAGGTCGAGCACCTTGCACAGGCCGCTGCGGGACCACGTGAGCTGGCCTTCGTGGATGATGAGTCCCGCGTCAAAATTGCCGGCGAGCACTTCGCGGATGATCTGGTCGAAGGGCACGACGGCGGTCTGGATCTCCGGCGCGAAGAGTTTCAGGGTCAGGTAAGCCGTGGTCAGCGTGCCGGGGACGGCGACGCGGACTCTGCGGACCTCGTCGAGCGAGTACGGCTTCGTCGAGATGATCATCGGGCCGTAGCCTTCGCCGACGGATCCCCCAACCGGCATGAGCGCGTAATTGTCCTGCAGGTAGGGATACGCGTGGAAGGAGATGGCCGTCACGTCGTAATAGGCCTCGCGGATCGCGCGCTGGTTCAGCGTCTCGATATCGCAGAGCACGTGGGTGAACTTGTAGCCGTTGACCCGGACCTTGTTGGTGGCGAGGCCGTAGAACATAAAGGCGTCGTCGGAGTCGGGGCTGTGAGCGATACGGATTTCGCGCACTGCGGGAGAAGCGGCGGTTTCGGCCGATGTCGGAGTGGTGCTCAAGGCAGAACCTTTCGGAAAGCGCTACGAATCTATTTTCCTATAACCGGCTGCGGATAAGGGGACACGGAGGTCATGGCCCAAACGGGTGAAGGGGATGCTCTCCCCCCTGCTCGCCCAGCCCCGGCCGGTTCGTCCAATGAGCCTAGAATGAGGGGAGAGCCCCTGCCGATGCGCCTCTGCGCCCATTTCCGCCATTTTTCGGTGTTGCTGATCGTGCTCGCCCTGGTGGCTGCGGCGAGAGGCGAGTCCGCGCAGCGCGGGACCGTCAAAGCTCCGCATGTGACGGTGACCCTGCTGGTGCCTCCGGCGGAGATTTATCCGGGCGAAAGCTTCACGGCGGGACTGCAATTCCAGATGGAGCCGGGCTGGCACGTCTATTGGCAGAATGCCGGGGATTCCGGCGAGCCGCCGACCATCGACTGGAAGCTGCCGCAAGGGATCACGGCCGGGGCGATGCAGTTCCCTGCTCCGAAGCGCCTGCCGCTGGGCCCGCTGATGGACTTCGGATACGAGGGGCAGGTGGTCTTCCCAGTGCCGATGCAAGTCGGTGCGGAGTTCAGTCCGGCGGGGAAACAGGCGGACATAGCGGGGCACGTGACGTGGCTGGTGTGCCGCGAGGTGTGCATCCCAGGCAAGGCGGATCTGGCGCTGACGCGAGCCGCAGCGGAGAGCAAGCCGGCAGCTCCGCAGGTAGATGCGACTGCACAGGCGCTGATCGCGCAGTACGAGGCCAAGCTGCCGAAGCCT
>DASYYN010000074.1:0-5945 GCA_035933815.1 Acidobacteriaceae bacterium | reverse complement strand
AAAAGAGGAAGTTGGAGTTGAAGGCTGGATACGATGCAAGGTTATTGCCCGAATCCAGGTTCCCCGTCCCCAGCACGCTGCTGCCGTTGTAGAAGGTGACGGTTCCAGTGGCGGTGCCCTGCGTGTTGTTTCCCTCGGCCGCACCGAGAACCTGCGCATCGAGAAAGACGTAGGCTCCCGCCGGAATATTGGTTAGCGAAGAGAGGGGATTACCGGTCGTCGCGTCATAGGCGTTTACCACCAGCGTGGTGGTGCTTGCCTCCGCGGCGATCGTCACCGGTATCGAAGCCGAAGTGCTCGCCGCGTTGGAAGCATCGCCTCCGTACCGCGCCGAGACGGTATAGGTGCCACCCGGCAGGCCGTTGTAGGTAGCCGTACCGGCTCCGGCAGCGAGAGCGATCGCCAGCTGGCCGTTGTTCAGGGTTCCACCGGAACTCATATTGGCCGTGTCGATGATGGCGACATTGCCCGTGGCTGTAGTCGGATTCACCCCGACATTGAATGTGACATTCGCACCGTGCGTTCCCGTGTAGGCGGCGGCTGATCCGTTGATCTGCAGCGTAGTACTCGTGGATCCGAGGCTGACGCTGCTCCACGAGTTGAGCAGCGCGCTTACGTCCACGCTGCCCAGACCGGACGCCGTGTCGTAATTGGCGACAGCATCATACCCGGTGAGGAATCCGTTGTTTCCGCAGTTGGGCGAACCGCTGGTGCAAGGCACGGAATTATTCCCGGTTTTCACGTCGTGAAAAGCCGCAGGGCTCGACTTCGCAATTTGGTACAGGATGGTGTTCGCCTGCCCGAGACGGGCTCCGGCTCCGCCCTGCGACTGGGCGATCAGCGCCAGCATGCCTGCAAACGCAGGAGCAGCCGCCGACGTGCCTCCCGCGCCTTCGATTCCGGTCGTCAGATCGCCATTTTGGCAATCCGTGTAGGTCGTGGTCGCGGCATCCGAGACGCTGTCGCTGCATAGCGCCCAAAACGCGAAGTGACCGCCGTCCGCGGCAAACAGCGAGACATCCGGCAGATCCCGGTGGTTGTCGGCCGGCGTGAGCGAGGTCTGGAACGGCGGTTTGGCATAAACGCCGCTGACGCCTCCGCTCCCCGCCACGATGTTCGTGTTTCCCTTCGAGT
Source organism: Acidobacteriaceae bacterium (assembly GCA_035933815.1). Lineage (GTDB taxonomy): Bacteria > Acidobacteriota > Terriglobia > Terriglobales > Acidobacteriaceae > Palsa-343. Next base: position 4,811 of record DASYYN010000074.1, on the reverse strand, counting down.
CCCTGGCGGCGACGTTCGCTGAATAGCTCCCATTGGTTGTCGTCGAATCGTTCCACACCGCTTCCGGAATGTAGCCCTTCGCGGTTTCATAGTACGGAGCGCTTCCCGAACTCGTGCTGGCGTAGGTTCCAAAGGACGCCTGCGAGAGCCCATCAAAATCGGTGCCGCCGACCGCGATGGCATACGGTGTGGAAGCAAGTCCGCTGACCGCCAGTCCACCGGTGGCCGTCGTCTGCGTATTGAAGTCATCGCACCCGGCAGAGCCATTGTCGCCTGCGGAGACCACGAAGCTGATTCCCTGAGCCGCGGCTTGCTGTGCAAGCTCATTGGCAAACTGATTCGCGCTAGTTCCAAGACCGCTCTCGCACGCGCCAAAGCTCATGCTGAGAATACTTACGACGTTGTCGTCGATGGCGCGCAAAGCAGCGTCAAAAAGTCCTGATGTCAGATCGGTATCGGCCGACGCGTAGAAATAAATCTTCGCTTTGGGCGCCAGCCCGCCGGCGATCTCGTTGTCCAGAAGTGCTTCGACAGCCGTGCCCCCCGCGACAAGCCCCGGATCATTGCCGTCGATCACAACTGTCGGCTTGTTCACAGTAGAGGAGGTCTCTCCCAGAAACGAGATCCGGTAATTGGCCACGTCGTTCACCGTGAGGTCAGAAACTCCCACAATTCCGATGCTGATCCCGGTGCCGTCGTAGCTTGTGCTGCCCGTATAGCTCGTATTCAGGGTCTTGTTGGGCGAGTCATAGATCGTTGCTGCATCGGCGGGATCCAGGACGAGATAGTTGTTGCCACTCTTGTCCTGCAGGGTCAGATCCGGCTGGTAGGTGTGCGTGCTGTTATTCCAGTGGAAACGCGGACCATGTTGCAGCTGCGGCTTCGGGCGGAAGTCGTTCAGAGGGGCAACGCCCGCAACCACCGGCGCCAGGGCGGCGGGTATCTGCGGATCGCTCACGTTGGCGAGGTGCGATACGCCGTTCACCTGGAATGTGTGGATGGAGGTGTGGAAGGCCTCCTGAATCTGGCCGAAGGTCCCGGAGAACTGGATGACGTTCCTCGCCGCGGGAACCTTCTCGACGGTAAAGCCGTGCGCCTGGAGCCAGCTTTGCACGGTCGCCAGATCGGAATCCGAGATGCCGAACTGCGCGCCGTACTGCGCCGGCGTCAGCCATCTGTGGTAGTTCGGCGATCCGGGATTCTGCAGATCGGCAAGGTACTGGGTCAGCGCCTGCTGTTGCGCGGCGCTGCGCTGCAGTACCAGGGAGATGCGGCCGGTCGGCATCGAGAGCGACGCCGGGCCGCGATCGAAGCGCGCCTGCGCCATGGGGTGCACGTTCCCCTGCAGGGCAACGCGGTTCGAGTCGTTGATCTGGGCAACGATGCGGTTGGCGGGCTGGGCCGACTGCGCCAGAACGGGCAGGCAAAGCGACAGCAGGGCGGGCAGAAGCAAACGGAATTTGCTCGATATCATGGCCGGTATCTTTCTGGAAGGTGATGGAAGCAAAAGGCTGGCCCGCTGGCTGAACCCGCGGAGCGACTGGAGCGGCGCATTCGAGCATCGGGACCCCAGCACAGCGGCGTGCGGCGACGAGATCGTCCGCGACGGCCTGGCTGGCTGAGGGAAGGCATTGGGGATTTCTCGAAAGCTTGCGTGCGAGTATACCCGCAACCGGTAACGGAGCAATATCCCCCATTGGTAAATCCGGACCGGTTCCTGGCGGATGAGTTAACAACCGAAGTAACCACTGCCATAATCAAGTGGTATGCAGGAGCCGATTCGCGTTGGCGTGGTGGGGTTTGGCCTGGCAGGACGGTATTTTCACACGGCAGTCATACAGGGGACGTCGGGGCTGGAACTAGCCTGCGTGGTGCAGCGCAGCGGCGATGATGCCGCCCGGGAGCATCCGCGGGTCAAGGTGGCGCGATCCGTCGAGGAGATGCTCGCGGATATCAGCATCCAGGTCGTGGTCATTGCGACGCCCAGCTATTCCCATTACGAACTGGCCGCTCAATGCCTGCGCGAGCAGCGCCACGTTGTGGTGGACAAGCCTTTCACCCTGTCGTCGGCTGAGGCTGCGGAACTGACCAAAATGGCGCGGGGGCGCAAGCTGCTGCTCAGCGTCTACCAGAACCGCCGCTGGGATGGCGATTTCCAGACCGTCCGCGAGGTGATCAGCAGCGGCGAACTCGGCCAGATCACCTCGTTCGAGTCGCACTTCGACCGCTTTCGGCCGGTACCGCGGCGTGAAGGTTGGCGCGAGAGCGGCGGACCGGGCGGTGGCATTCTGTGGGATATCGGGCCTCACCTCATCGATCAGGCGCTCACGCTGTTCGCCGATCCGGCGCGGATAACAGCCGCCGTGCGCATCGAACGCGACGATGCAGTGGTCGACGACGCGTGGGACCTCTTCCTCGATTACGAAGAGCCGCGTCCGTTCACGGTCCTGCTTCGATCGACGCTGACGGCCTGCATTCCCGGGCCGCGCTATCTGGTCCACGGAACCCGAGGCAGCTTCGTGAAGTGGGGGCTCGATCCACAGGAGGAGCAGCTGAAATCGGGTATGAGTTTCGATCTGCCGGGGATCGGTGAGGAGCCGGAGAGCGCGTGGGGCGAGTTGCGGCTCTGCGGAGAAGGCAGCCGGCGTATTCCCACAAAGCGCGGCGACTACCGCGGCTTCTACGAGAATGTGCGGGACGCGCTGCTGGGTAAAGCTGAGCTGGCCGTAACGCCGGAGCAGGCGTGGCGGACGATTCGTCTGATCGAACTGGCGCGCGAAAGCAGCCGCGATGGCCGCAGGGTGCAGGTTGAGTTCCGTGGAGAGCCGTAAGCGTTATTCGTTGCGCAGCACCTGCATGGGCTCGATCTGCGCCGCGCGCCGTGCCGGCAGAACCGCTGCGATCAGAGCCGCCGCCGCCAGCAGCACGATGCTGCCGAGAATCGCCGCCGGATCTGCGGGGCTGGTGTTGTAGAGCAGGCTTTGCACCCAGCGCGTTCCGGCGAAAGCCAGCGCCAGGCCGGCGATGATGCCGCCGCAGACGGGCAGCAGTGCCTGTCTGCCGACCAAGGATATTAGCCGCGATTTGTCGCAGCCCAGTGCCATACGGATGCCAAATTCCTGCTGCCGCAGCGAAACCGAGTACGCCAGCACGCCATAGATGCCGAGCACGGCCAGCAGCAACGCGGCCGCGCCGAAGCTCGAGAGCAGCATCGCCTGAAACCGCTCCGGCGCTACGGAGACGGCGACCTGCTCGTCGAGAGAGCTGACCATCGGGATCGCCACCTGCGCGTCGATGTTCCAGATAGTGCGGCGGATCTGCGGGGTGAGGGTGCTCGCGGGCAGTGCGCTGCGGATGAGAAAGTCGCCGCGCCACCACGGATTTTCCCAATAGGGCAGATAAACCATGTTGGCGGTGGACTTGAGGTCGTTGATGCGCGCGTCGGCCAGCACGCCCACAACGGTGTATTTCGTTTCCTGGCCGAGCATGAACACCCGCCCGATCGGATTCTCTCCGGGCCAGATGGCCCGCGCCGCTTTTTCGGAAATCAGCGCGTTGGTCGGGTGATTCCTGTCCTCAGCGTTCAGATCGCGACCGGCGACGAGTGGAATGCGCAGCGCCGAGGCGTAGCTGGGGCTGATCCAGCGAATATTCGCGGTGGGCGTGAGGTTCGGCGGTAACGGACGGTCGGGCCGGTTCACTTGGTCGATCCACGTTTCGCCGGCCATTGGCTGCTCGCTGGTCATGGCTACCGACTGCACGCCGGGGATGCGGGCCAGATCGGCCAGCGCGCGGTCGTCAAACGCCGCCCGGACCTTTTCGGAACCTTTGACGGTGTCGCCATATTGCGGCGCGTACAGGAATGCCTGAGCCAGGGTGACGTGGCTCGAATCGAAGTCTCGATTTTGGTTCAGCAGCGCCGCAAAGCTGCGCGCCAGCAGTCCGGTGACGATGAGCAGCGCGAGCGTGCAGGCTACTTCGGCCCCGACGAGGAGATGACGCGCGTGCTGCGTCTCGCGCGAAGAGGAGACGCGCGTGCTCGCCGTTTGCAGCGCCGTTTGCGGATCGACGCGCATGGAGCGGAGCGCCGGCAGCAGGCCAAAGAAGAATGCTGTCAGTATCGAGAGCACGGCTGCTGCCAACAGCACCGGCCAACTCACCTGGATGCTGTTGAGTCGCGGCATGTAGGCAGGCGCAGCGGCGATAAAGAGCCGCACGCCGGCGAACGACAGCAGAATCCCGAGCGCGCCACCAGCGACGGCCAGTACAAAGCTGTCCGCCAGGGCGGCGCTTACCAGGCGCCCGCGACTCGCACCCAAAGCTGCGCGGACGGCCAGTTCGCGATCCCGAGCCACAGCCCGCGCCAGCTGCAGATTGGCCAGATTCACGCAGCCGATCAGCAAAACGGCGCCGACGGCCGCGAGCAGCAGCCACAAGCCGGTGCTCACGCTGCCGGCAACTCCGGTGATGAACGGCAGCGCCAGCACCTGCGGGTTGGTCGTTAGCTTGTGCGCTTGAACGAATGCCGACTGGATCGTGCTCAGCTCCGCCTGCGCTCGCTCGAGCGGCACGCCGACGCGCACGCGCCCGATCGCGAGGTAGTTATAGTCCCCGTCATCCGTCGTCCATTGCGCGTTGGGCACCAGCGGCACAAAAATCTGGTACGGCTTTGCTGCACTCTGCGATCCACTGCCGGGGAGCTCGGAAATATGCGGAAAGCTGAAGTCCCGCGGCAGCACGGCAACAACGGTTAGGGGGGTGCCGCCGTCGCGCAGCGTTTTGCCAACCGCGTTTCGATCCCCATTGAAGTA
>DASYYN010000006.1:0-5841 GCA_035933815.1 Acidobacteriaceae bacterium | reverse complement strand
AGGTGCAGTTTCACAACATTCCGCCGTACGGGGGAGCGATCGAATATCAGCGGGACAGCGCCGGCCCGGCCACGCTGGCGCTGCTGCAGGGACTGGTGCAGAACGAGGGCGATGGCTGGCAGTGGACGATCGACGAGCTGGACCGCTATTACGAGAGGACGGCCTCGCTCCGGCTGGCACCTTCGCGGCCGGTGCAGCGCGGGGCGATTCCACCGGAAGCGCACGAACATGCCGGCATTTCTCTCGAAGCAGCCGGTACGCTGGGCCGCCGGACCGGCGAACTGCACTGCGCGCTCGCCTCGGGCGAGGATGCGGCGTTTGCGCCGGTGACGCCGACGGTGGGCGATCTGGAAACCATGCGCGACCAGTTGACGGCGCATGCGGCCACGGCCTTCGATGCCCTGAAGGGTAGCCTGTCGCTGCTTCCGGATGACACGGTGGAGGCGGCGGCGCTGGTCCTGAGCCGGCGCGGCGCGCTGCTGAACAAGTTACGGCGGCTCACGGAGCTGCCGACGGCCGGTCAGTGGACGCGCATTCACGGGGATTACCACCTCGGGCAGGTGCTGCGGTCCAAAGGCGATTTTGTGCTTCTCGACTTCGAGGGCGAGCCCGCGCGGCCGCTTGCGGAAAGGCGGGCGAAGCAGTCGCCGCTGAAGGACGTGGCCGGCATGCTGCGTTCGTTCAGTTATGCAGCCTTTGTGGGCCTCACAAGATACACCAGCCGCCGTCCTGAGGCCTATGCGCAGCTGGAGTCCTGGGCCCGCCTGTGGGAACACTCGGTTTCGGGCGAGTTTCTGCGCGCCTACATTGAAGCGATTGGCCGGTCGCCGATCGTTCCACCCCAGGGAGAAGCCTTCGATACGCTGCTCGACATCTATATGCTCGACAAGGCACTCTACGAGCTGTTGTACGAGCTGAATAATCGCCCCACATGGATTCGCATTCCACTGCACGGTATCGTGTCGCTGCCACTGTAGTTGCATAGTGATAATCAGGACGAAAGCTGATGGCGGGCGTTGAGTTTTCGCAGGAAACGCGGCAGCAGTACACGGAGCGAGCCGGCTCTGCCGATATCGTTGTGGGCATCGCCGGCCCGGTTGCGCCTGAGGAGTTACGGGCGCGCGCCGGGAAGGTGATGGAAGAACTGGGCTCGAGCATGGGCTCGCTGCGGTTTGCTTTTGCATGGCCGGGAACGCCGAGCACTGCCGGGCCGAGCGGGGCCGATCGCAATGGCCACGATTTCCTCAGCTTCATTCCGTTCAATCCGCCCTCTACGGGAGCGGAGTTCTGGTCCGACGTTTCGGCCAATCAGCGGGGGATTGTGGCGCTCGCTGCTTCGCTGCACGCGCGTGCCTGCATTGTGCTGGGGTCGGATCTGGCCGCGCTGCAGGCGCATACGATCCAGCTGTTTTCCTGGGCGGTTCTGGAGCGGCAATGCGGACTGGTTCTGCCTGTCTATGCCACCGGAAAGTACGACGGCCTCATCAACAGCGGCATTCTCGCGCCGCTCAACCGGGCGTTGTACGGGCGCCGCGTCCGCTTCCCTTTGACCTATGAATTTGCCGCGTCTGGGTCCATGGCGGAATTGCTGGCACGGCAACCGCGGGCCAACGGAGAGGCTCCGCTGCTATGGCCGGTGGCCGTGGCGGCAACGCAGGCGACGCCGCCGGCGATCGGGCAGGTGTTTATCGACGCGCATCACCAGGCCGCCACTCCCGGCCTGGAACTGAGCGTGGTGCTGGGGCAGCTGGCCGGCTCGCTTTTTTACGAGATGGAGCGGGATGCCGCTCACTGGCAGCGAATCCGTGGCTCGCAGCCGTTGCCCTCGTGGGGCACGGCTCCGGAGGAGAAAGCGGATGTTGATCCGGGAGACCCGCAGCCGATGCTGGACTCGTTCCTGCTGGGCAGCAAGAACCTCGACGAAGTGTGGCGGCTGGTACTGCCGCCGAACAGCCTGCTGGAACTGCGGCGGCTGACGCGATTGCCGGCGGAGCAGTTCCGCATGCCGGATGCCCTGTGGGCGGGCATTGTCTATGATTTCGCGCTGGCGTGGCGCCTGCGCTCGATCAGCCGTATCCATTTGCTGGGGGCGCTGACGCCGCTGTATCTCGGCTGGGTAGCCTCGTATGTGCGCGAGGCCTCCAGCCTTACGCGCGAGGCGGCCGAGCAGCGCCTTGAACAGTTTTTCCGTGCATGGGAGGAGAAGAAGCCGTACCTGGTCTCCCGCTGGAGATGGCCGGATCGCTTCAATCCCTAGTAGGAGGGAGAGATTATGTGGCAACAGGTTGAGCAGTCGCTGCATTCGTCGATGAGCCGCGTGGTGAATCAGATCGCAACGCTGCTGCCGGGCATCCTCGCCTTCATCGTTGCCTTTCTTGTGTTCCTGCTCATCGGCTGGGCGCTGGCAGTGATCGTGCGCCGCCTTCTGGCGGCACTGCGTTTTGACGAGCGGATGAACCGCGGCGCCGGCTCCATCGCCGACTGGACCCCGCGCATGACTCCATCGCTGCTGGTGGGACGGATCGTTTTCTGGTTCTGGGTGATCGCGGGCATCGTTGTGGGGGCATCGGCGTTTGAGGCCGGGACTTCGGAGAGGATCGTCTCGGGCTGGATTCTGGCGTATGTTCCGCGCGTGATCGGCGCGGTGATCCTGCTGCTGGCCGGCAACGTGCTGGCGCGTTTCGCCTCGCGCAGCGTGCTGATCACGGCGGTGAACCTGAACCTCAGCTATGCGCGGCTCCTGAGCATGGGAGTGCGGTGGCTGATTCTGGTACTGACCGGAGCGATGGTGCTGGATCATCTGGCGCTCGGCGGAGCGATCGTCGAACTTGGTTTCGGCATCCTGTTCGGCGGGATTGTGCTGGCGCTGGCCCTGGCAGTCGGCCTCGGTTCACGGAACCTGGTGAGCCGCTCGCTGGAACGGGAAACAACGCGCCCGGTTGAGGTGCCACAGCCGGAACATATTCATCATTTCTAAGCCGGTAGCGGTAGCGGAGGGCGAGTCAGCGCCGTCAGTCGCGCAGAGTGAGGGTAATGCTGCGCGAGTCGCCGCCGGTGGCGCGCATCTCGATTTCGCCCTGGCTGCGCTTGATTACGCTGGGGAATTTCTCGCCCCACTCCACGAGCACGATGCTGTCCGGCGCGGAGAGCTCTTCGAGGCCCAGCGAATCGAGCTGCCGCTCGTTCTGGATGCGGTAGAGATCGAGATGGTAGAGCACGACCGGTTCCCGGTGGTCGCCAGCAGGGCGCGTGCCATCGTATTCGTGGATCAATGTGAAGGTGGGGCTGGTGACCTCGTCTGGCTCAGCGGCGTCGAGCGCCTCGGCGATCCCTTTGACCAGCGTGGTCTTGCCCGCGCCCAGGTCGCCGCGCAGGATGAGGAACTTCGGCGGCACGAGCATTTCCGCGATGCGGCGCCCCGCGGCGATGGTCTCCGCGGCACTGTGGCTTTCGAACTGGTGAATTTTTGCCTCGGCCGTCTGCATCCTTGTCACCTCGCCGATGGGAGCCCCTGCAACCAAACATATCCCGCTTCGTCGTGCGGGCGAAAGCGAAAAGCGCGAAAGAGGTGACCGACGGTGTCGGTGGCCAGCAGCGTGTGCTCGTCCTGCTCGCGCAGCGCGAAGTCGGCCGCGAGGCCGTGGAGATAGACCGCAGCTTCGACGGCCTGGTCGGGCTGGCCGGGATACTGGGCCAGCATGGCTGCAATGATGCCGGTGAGAATGTCGCCGCTTCCGCCTTTGGCCATGCCGGGATTGCCCGTCATATTCACTGCGATGCGGCCATCGGGATGCGAGATGAGGGTGCGCCAGCCCTTCAGAACCAGCGTCACGTTATGGCGTTTGGCAAATTCGCGCGCCAGGGGCTCGCGGCCAGCCTGAACCTCCTTCGTGCTGATACCCGCCAGGCGAGCCATTTCGCCGGGGTGGGGAGTCAGGACCATCGTCCGGCGTCCGCCGTCGATGCGGTCGCGATGCTTTGCGAGGATGTTCAGGGCGTCGGCGTCGATGACGATGGGCAAGTCGGTTTTCTCGATCAGGCCAAGGACGAACGGCTCAGCTTCCATGCCCATGCCGGGTCCCATAGCAATGACGGTCGCACGGGCGAGGAGCGTTTTGAGCTTTTCCGGTTTGAGGTTCGACGCGTCGATCTCGCCGCTCGGGCCTTCGCGCAGGGGCACCGTCATCAGCTCCGGAGTAATGGCGGCGACGGAGGGCAGGATGGACTGCGGTACAGCGGCGGTGACCAGACCCGCACCGGTGCGGAGCGCCGCCAGGGACGACATCGCTGCCGCGCCGGATTTGCCGCGACTGCCGGCGATGACCAGCACGTGTCCGTAGAGGCCTTTGTTGGCGTCGGGCGTGCGCGAGGTTTCGGTCAGCACTTTTGCTGCGCCCGACCAGGTAAGATTTGTGCTCGACACGATGGCTTCGTCCGGCGAACCGATGGGCGCGACGACGATGGGGCCCGTTGCGCTTCCGGTCAGATTGCCGCTGACGTGCGCGAGCTTGGGCGCGGTGAAGGTGACGACGGCATTGGCGCGAAATGCGCCTTCCACCGCGAAGGAGCGCTCATCGGCGTCCCAGCCCGAGGGCAGATCGACAGCGACGACCGGCGCGGAGAGGGAATTGACCACGTCGCGCAAAGCGGCGGGCAGCCCGCGCAGAGGAGGTTTGAATCCGGTCCCGACGACGGCGTCGATGATCAGTTCGGCCGAATGCAGCGCCTGCTGCACGCGCGTCGAGGTGAGCGCTGCTTCGTCCTTGACGACCAGCGGCTGCAGTCCCATCTCATCGAAGGCCAGCTTTGCGTCGCCCTTGAGTTCCGAGGGATTCGCAAGCAGCAGGACGCGGACGGCGCATCCGGCCGCCTCGAGGCGGCGCGCAGCAATGAATCCGTCGCCGCCATTATTTCCCTTTCCGCAGAGGACGGCGATTCTGCGCCGCGCCGGAAATTCCCTTAGGACAAAGCGCGCCACCGCGCCGCCGGCATTGCGCATCAGCTCCAGCGAAGGGACGCCGAAGCGCTCCGTGGTGACCCGGTCTACTGCGCGCATTTCGTCGGCGGTGAGAATCTTCATGGGTAGCGGTCAGCGATAAAGCGGTCAGGTAAAAAGCGGTCAGCTAAGGTCCGGTCAGCTAAGAACCGCTCAGCAAAAACCGGTAACGAAACGGTGATGAAAGAGTAGCAGCGTACGGTGACGCCGCAGTGAAACCGGATTTTCTGGCATTTTACTGACGGGTTTTGACCTGACCGCTGTTTACCTGGCCGCTTTTATCACTGACCGCTTCTCAGCCGGCCGTCACCCCATGTACATGCCGCCGTTGACGTCCAGCACGTGACCCGTGATGTACGCGGCCTGGTCCGATGCCAGGAAACACACGGCATTTGCGATGTCGGCGTCGCTGCCTGGGCGGCCCAGCGGGATCTGGCTCAGCATGGACTCGCGCTGCTTCTCGTCGAGCACCGCGGTCATGGCTGTCTCGATCAACCCGGGAGCGACAGCGTTGACGGTGATGTTGCGGGAGGCCAGTTCGCGAGCCAGCGACTTGGTCAGGCCGATGAGCCCTGCCTTGCTGGCTGCGTAATTCGCCTGGCCCGCGTGGCCTGTTTCGCCGACCACGCTGGTGATGTTGACGATGCGGCCCCAGCGGGCTTTCAGCATGGCGCTGAGCACCGCCTGAGTCATCAGAAAGGAGCCGGTGAGGTTCGTCTGCAGGACTTCCTCCCAGTCGGCGCGCTTCATGCGCAGCGCGAGCGTGTCGCGCGTGATGCCCGCGTTGTTGACCAGTATGTCGATCGCGCCGAAGTGCGAGATGGCGGCCTTGGCGCAGGCCTTGA
>DASYYN010000239.1:0-16525 GCA_035933815.1 Acidobacteriaceae bacterium | reverse complement strand
AACGCTGACGGCAGTCTGGCCGTTACGCAATCAGGCCATCTGCATGCGGAGCTGAACAATGAGCCTTCCATTGAGACACCCTGGCTCTTTGATTTTTTGGGGCAGCCGTGGAAAACACAGGAGACGGTGCGCAAAGTCCTGAATACGATTTGGACAAACTCGCCACAGGGCATTGCCGGCAACGATGACCTTGGAGAGATGTCTTCCTGGTATGTGTGGGCGGCGCTGGGCATGTATCCGGAGATTCCCGGACGCGCAGAACTGGTGCTGGGCAGCCCGCTCTTCTCTGCGGCCCGCATCCACCGCACGCATGGCGACATCGTGGTGAAGGCGAGTGGCGCGGTGGGTTCTCCGTACGTTCGCAGCCTGAAAGTAAATGGAGAAAGCTGGTCGAAGACCTGGCTGCCGGAGAGCTTTGTCGACCACGGCGGGACGCTCGACTATGAACTCAGCGACTCGCCCGACAGACAATGGGGGACACATCCGGAGGATGCACCTCCATCGTTCGAGCCCTTAGAAGGACGACGTTGATCCCACGCAACTCGCAGTCAGCCTCGGACGGGCTTGGGCCCTGAGGTTGCCAGACAAATGAGGCAGGTTGCGAGCGGTGGACAATCGCACGCCGGGTGCCTCATTTCTCGCGCTCAGATTCTGCTTCCGCCGGGTGACTTGTCTTAAGGGACGGCCCGCCAAATCCCCGGTGGGGGTACGGCATCTCCCTGCATCCCGGCACTTTGACGAGGAAGGGCTGCGGCAAGCTGTTGATAGTTTTCGGGCTTGAGGACGGGGTGGGGCAACGCTGGTCAGACTCCAATTCCCGTCAGGAAAAAGATCATGGCGACGGCGAGAAGGGAAACGCGCACCCGATGAAGGGAGTCCCACTTCCGGAGTTCCCGCTGCGTGTTTTCAGTGAATCCGTCATCCATGCGGACCATGCGGTTGTTGATGGGTACTAAGGACAGCAGAGAAAGCGCGATCGCGATGACCCAGACACCGATGGCGGTGCCCAGTAGCCCAACATGGGACTCAGGCCGATGGGCGATCGTCTCCCAGACAAGCAGCAGCAGGCTCGCGGTATACCAGACGGGCATGGCCCTGCCGAGTCGGCGTCCAAAGAGCTGAAAGGCTCTTGCCTGGGCTGCAAGATCCAGTTTCCAAACAACCGGGTTGATGAAAGCAGACACGGTGAGTTCGGCGCCGATCAGAAGGCCAATGCACAGGATCGTTGCTATATGCAGAACATTCATGGTGTGCTCCTCGCCTTCAGACGCGCGGCGAGCCTATACTGACTCAGAGAGATGTACTGACAAATAAGTCAGTAGAGGACGCAGGTGCCGGTCTCAAAGAAGGAAATATCGCCCTGTCCGATCGATGCCATGCTGTCGGTTGTTGACGGGCGCTGGAAGGGGACGATTCTGTGGCGGCTCTCCAATGGCCCCATGCGCACGAGCGAATTGCGCCGCAGTATTCCCGAGATTACGGAGAGGATGCTGATCCGGCATCTCCAGGAGCTGGTTCGGGATGGAATTGTCCTGAGGCATCAGGAGAACACCGTGCCTCCGTGCGTGCGCTACTCAATCTCGCAGTACGGATGGACTCTGGTGCCGGTTCTGGAAACCATTTGTGCCTGGGGGCGCGCTCATCTTCAGCGGCTGAGGCGGGCTCGGTGAACTTCGCAACGCGGCAACGCGTGCGCCTGTGCGATTGGCGCGTTTGGGGGTGTGGCAAGCTGAAGAAAGCCCGTTACCGCCGAAACCCCTGTAGAAAAACCTACCGCTTGTGCTGTTCTAGTCGGCAGCGAGCTCCTGACCTCCGTAACCCCGCTCCCGCTCTTTCTTCTTGCCCAGCTCTCCCGCGCAACCTACCCTGAAAATATGAAAAGCTCTGTTCTCAGGAACAGAGCTTTTCTCGTTCAGCACGAGCGGGCATTTTTTCGCTACCGCCTACCAGCTACCGGCTGCACTTGTGCGCTGTTTGAGAATCCTGCATAGTACTCGGACACCGACAGGTTCACCCGCTCACGGCCCTCAGTTGATCACAACACGGCCGCGAACTGATCACAGACGGCCGTCTTAGGGTCAAAGTCGACCCTCTCCGAAGTGATCGGAACTCAACCATCTGCGCCCGTCACGACCGCGAGCTGATCAAAAAGAGAGGGGTAAGTCCCCGGGACGTGCAGCCCGCTACGGGCTACCGGATTACTTCCCCTGCAGCTTCTGCGTAGCGATCTGGGCGGCTTCGGTGTCTTTGTCCTGGTCCTTGATTTCGGCGTAGATGCGGCGCGCCTCTTCCTGCTGCCCGGTGCTCGCGTAGAAGTCGGCCAGCAGCAATTGAGCCGCGGGCTTGGGCACGGTGGTCGTGGGATGCGCGATCAGGTTCCGGAACTCCTCGACGGCCTGCGAGTTGCGTCCGGTCTGGGCATACAGGTTGGCCAGCGCCACTTTGGCCAGCGAAGCCACGCTGCTGTCGTGCGAATCGGCAGCCTTATTGAGATCCGTTTCCGCCTCGGACTTGTTGCCCATGTCCTGCGCCGTCAGTCCGGCAAAGTAGCGGCCCATCTCGCCGGCGCTGAGCCAGCCATACTGGTTTGCCACTTGGCTGAACAGCGGATACGCTGCCTTCGCGCGCGCCGCAGCAGAGGGATAGGTCGTCTGACCCGGCTCGGCCGGCTGATTCGGCTGGGCGATCGGGGTCTGGTAGATGTCCATGGCCTGGCCCAGCAGCCGATTCGCCGCCGAGTCGCGCTGTTCGTAGACGACAATGCCGGCCACCACCACGGCGACGAACAGCACCACCGCAATCGACCAGCGGATGACGGCGGCGCGGTTCTCTCCCACCCAGTCCAGACCGGATGTGGTTGCCGTGATGAAGCGATCCTGTTTGAGCGCGTGACGGGTCTGTGTATCCACCGAATTCCCCGAATTCCTTTGGAAGGGAAGTCGCGGCGCGGCCTATGGCGGGCGCATCCGCGTGAGATACGTTCAGTCTACCACGCTGGTTTTTGCAGATTTCTCGGGCTGGAACGTCCCGGAGGACGCGGTCCGGCCGCCTGGTTCAGGCTGCCCGGGCCACGTCGTCCAGATCTCCTAGTTCGACTTTCTCCGCGCATTCGATGCAGTACGGAGTCCACGGCAGAGCGTCCAGCCGCTTCTCTCCGATGACGCTGCCACAGTGCAGGCATTCGCCAAACGTGCCGTCGTCCAGGCGTTCTAACGCCAGGCGGACCAGGGTCAGCTGACTGTGTCCCTCGGTTCCCTGGGAAAAAAGCATCTCTTTCTGATACGAGAAAACGGCCTGGTCTGCGACGTCCAGCGTATCTTCGGCCACTTCCTGCCGCCCTTGCCTGACGGCATGTGCCATCCTGTTTTCCAGTTGCTGCTCGTGCTGCCGGAGACGCTCCTGGAACCGACGCAGCCTATTATTCGTGTTGTTGTTGTTGGATGGACTGTTCACGACAAAGAGACTCCCTCGGGGTTAATTGCTACCGTCAGCCTTTCATTGACAACTATTGGACGCACATTCTTCGTGAGGATTTGTTTTCTTTGCTTGCGCCGGGCGAATAAATTTTTGGCCGTTGCCGGGATGTACCCCTGCCCCGAATTATGTGCATCGAAATGCAACTGGCGTGGCTGAACGTGCCCGGTGCGGCGCGTTGGGTACCGGGGTGTGGCCGGGGAGGGTAGCCTCGGTGCTACGCTGGAAATGCCATGTACGAAGACTTCCATGCTACGGACCGCTGGACGGGCGAAGACCTGCACTGCCGCTGGATGGCCAATATCGTGGCCATCGCGACCCGCCATGCCGATGCGGTCGATATCCGCTTCGATGTGAACGGGCGCCCTGTCTGGATCGCCATGCCCTGCGTGGCCTGGGTGGAGCAGAAGAAGCGGACCGGGCACGTGATCACGGATGCGCTGGCGGCCCAGGCGGCCGGCCGGTACCTGAAAAAGGCTATCGAGTCCGGCTATGACAATGGGCGGGAGATGTACACGATGAGCATCGGCGAGGTCCTCGAGCAGGTCGAAGCAGTCCTGCACGAGGCGGGGCACACGCACAACTTGCCGTGGCTGATTCCGTCCGACGACGCTCAGCCTCAGGTCTAACGCGGTTCACCTCGCTCAGCGAGCGCTTTCGGCTGTTTTTGCCGCCCGGGCTTTTGCCGCCGCTCGCAGCCCATTGCGCAGCCGCTCCAGGGTGGCCGGCGCATCCGGTGCGGCCATCACCACCGATTCCAGGTGGCTGAACAAAGCCGGTTGAGCGCGGGCTGCCCTGAATTCCGCCAGGAATGGGTGAATCTTGCTGAAGGTGGCAAAGATCTCGCCATGCGCCGCGCGGAAGGACTCTGGATCGATGGCTCCCGTTGTTACCAGAGAAGCCGCCATGTCCCAGTATCCGAGGACCATCCGGAAGCTGGGGTTCCGATCGCTTTGGAGAGTCTGCATCACGTCTTCAAGGCTGTCGGGATTGAAGTCGCGCGTGAACCAGGCGCGTGCTTCCCGCAGCACCGGCTCGCGGCGCAGATCAAACAGCTTCAGGTTGAGTTGAGCGCTCTCAAAAGGAGTGGGCAAGGATTCCTCCAGGTGCGGATGACTCATCTTAGCCGACCCTTTCCGTCCGTTTCCGCTTTGCATCTCTTCATGGGGATGGGAGAATGGTCGGTTCCATCTGGCCGGCTGACGCCCCAGGTTCACGAGCGAGGGATCGGCGCCGAAGCCGTGCTGATTTTCCGGCCAGCCAGTCGCGGTTGAACACGCGGTTGAACAATGGATCGAAGGAGGGCATCCCAGGATGGGAGCGACTGTGGTCAGCCAGGATTTGAAGCGGCTCACCGAAGGGCTGCATGCGCACCGCAATCTCTCGGTGGCACAGCTGGTCGAGACTTCGATCGCGCGCGGCGAGGGTCGTATCGCCTCCAACGGCGCTTTGGTCGCCTATACGGGTGCGCGCACGGGCCGCTCTCCGCGGGACAAGTTCACCGTAGAAGACGATACGACGCGCGAGCGTGTCGCGTGGGGCAAGGTGAACCAGCCGTTCCCGTCGGACAAGTTCGAGGCGTTGCTGCAGCGGGTACTGCGTTATCTGGGCGAGCGGGACCTGTATGTCATGGATCTGGCAGCGGGCGCCGATCCGGAGTATCGGCTGCCCGCACAGGTGATCTGCGAGTATGCCTGGCATGCGCTGTTTGTCCGGCAGCTGTTCGTCCGTCCGACTGACGAGGAACTGACGACGTACAAACCGGAGTTCACGGTGATCGCCGCTCCGGAGTTCGAAGGCGTTCCAGAGCGCGACGGCGTTCGCTCCGGGACGTTCATCCTGACTGACTTCACCAAGAAGATTGTTCTCATCGGCGGGACGAAATACGCGGGGGAGATGAAGAAGTCGATCTTCGGGGTCATGAACTATCTGCTTCCCGACCGCAACGTGTTTCCGATGCACTGCTCGGCGAACATCGGAGCTGCAGGGGACACGGCGCTGTTCTTCGGGCTGTCGGGCACAGGGAAGACGACGCTGTCGGCTGATCCGGAGCGGCGGCTGATTGGCGACGACGAGCATGGCTGGGGACCGAATGGGGTCTTCAACTTCGAAGGCGGCTGTTATGCCAAGTGCGTCGATCTGAGCCAGGAGAAAGAGCCGCAGATTTACAACGCGATCCGCTTCGGGTCGGTGCTGGAAAATGTGGTGCTCGATCCGCGAACGGGGGAGCCGGACTACTCCGACATTCGCTACACCGAGAACACGCGGGCGGCGTATCCCATCGACTTCATCGCGAACGCGGTGATTCCAGGGGTTGGCGGACATCCGCGCAACGTGCTGTTTTTGGCAGCGGATGCGTTTGGAGTTCTGCCGCCCATCGCACGCCTCACGCCGGATCAGGCGATGTATCACTTCCTCTCGGGCTACACCGCGAAGCTGGCCGGCACGGAGGCCGGACTGGGCAGCGAACCCGTCCCGGAATTTTCGACGTGCTTCGCGTCGCCATTTCTGCCGCTCGATCCGGGCGTCTACGCCGAGATGCTCGGTCGGCGCCTGCGCGAGTATGATGCGCAGTGCTGGCTGGTGAACACCGGATGGACGGGCGGAGGATTCGGCGTCGGCAAGCGCATGAGCCTGAAGCACACGCGGGCGATGGTGCACGCGGCGCTCGATGGACGCCTCGCGAAAGGGCATTACGTCACGGAGCCTGCTTTCGGTCTCAGCATTCCAACGCACTGCCCCGACGTGCCTTCGGAGATCCTGAATCCGCGCAATGCGTGGGCCGACAACGCGGCGTACGATGCGCAGGCGCGCCTGCTGGCATCGAAGTTCGCCGAGAACTTCAGGAAGTTCGATGTGCCGGACAGCGTGCGCCAGGCGGGGCCGCGGACGTAGGCGCCGGTTGTCAACGGCGCGATCTGACGCGCGCGGAAATGTCGCTTTTGCAGCGCCCGTAACTTGACTGTTGACAATCGCAGACTTAGTCTCGAAATGGAGGCAGCGCGCGGTTGTCCTCTGTGCCCGCCCTGTTCCAGCGAACGGCTATGCAGACTCATCCGTACATCTGGAACTACCTGCCTCTGCTCATGCAGATTGTCGTGGTCGTCGGCATGGCATTGGGCATGGTCGTCTTCTCCCGGTTCATCGGCCGGCATCGCAACACCAAAGACAAACTGGAAGCATATGAGTGCGGCATCCCCGCCGAGGGCGACGCGCGTGGACGTTTTTCCGTGCGCTTCTATATGGTGGCGATGCTGTTCATCCTCTTCGACGTGGAAGCGGTGTTCATGATGCCGTGGGCGGTGATCTACCGCAAACTGCCGGCGATCACCGGATCGCGCCTCTTCGGCTTCTGGGAGATGGTCGTCTACCTGGGATTCGTTGTGGTCGGCGTCTTCTACGTGTGGAAGAAGGGAATTCTGGACTGGGCTGCCGACAAGGCTGACCTCTAGCTGGGCTGGAACAAATCCTGAGGGGACCGATGGGAGAAGCGCTGCTGACAAAGGATGCTGTTTTCGAAAAGCTGGCGCAGAACGTCGCTATTCAGGCCATCCGTTCCGCCCATCCTGAAGCGATCACCAACGCGAAATTCGATCGCAACGAACTCACCCTGGTCATCGCTCCGGACGCGATTCGCCAGGTCTGCCGCACCCTGCAACAGGCCGGCTACAACTTCTTCGAAGACATTACCTGCGTCGACTGGACACCTTCGGAGCCGCGCTTCCAGGTCACGTATCACATCCTTTCGCACAAGCTGAAAGAGCGGGTGCGACTGCACGTGATGGTCGAGAGCATGGATCCATCCGTCGACAGCATCACGTCCGTCTGGCCGGCGGCGAATTTCTACGAACGCGAGGTGTGGGACCTCTTCGGCGTGCGCTTCAACGGGCATCCGGGCCTGCGCCGCATCATGATGCCGGAGGACTGGAACGGTCATCCGCTGCGCAAGGATTATCCGGTGGAGGGCTATCGCTGATGCCAGCCACTCCAGACAGGCCGAATGCTCCGGAGATGCCGGACTTCGTAGATACGGCTACGCTGATTCCGCCGCGGCCGGAAGAGGGTGGCCGGGACCGCACGATGGTCCTGAACATGGGCCCGCAGCACCCTTCGACGCACGGCGTTCTGCGCCTGGCCCTGGAGATCGACGGCGAGACGGTCGTCAAGGTCGTGCCGGACATTGGATACCTGCACACAGGAATTGAGAAGACGTGCGAGGCGAAGTTCTACCAGCAGGTGGTGCCGCTCACGGATCGCATCGACTACCTGTGTCCGATGACGAACAACCTGTGCTACTGCCTCGCGGTGGAGAAGCTGCTGCAGCTGGAAATCCCCGACCGCGCGCAGTGGATGCGCGTGCTGCTGAATGAGCTGACCCGGTTGAATTCGCACTTGGTCTGGCTGGGCACGCACGCCATGGACATCGGCGCACTGACGGTTTTCCTGTACACCTTCCGCGAACGCGAGGAGATCCTGCGCATTTTCGAACACGTCTCCGGCCAGCGGATGATGACTTCGTACTTCCGCATCGGAGGACTGGCTCTGGAAGCGCCGCTGGACTTTTTCGAATCGGTGCAGTCGCTGATCAGGATACTGCCGGAGAAAATCGACGAGTACGAGAACCTGCTCACCGGGAATCCGATCTTCATCAATCGGTTGAAGGGAGTGGGATATCTGAGTGCCGACGATGCGGTTGCGCTGGGAGTGACCGGCCCGCCGCTCCGCGCCTCGGGGGTGGACTGGGATCTGCGGCGCGACATGCCGTATACGAGCTACGACAAGTTCCAGTTCAAGGTGCCCATCTCGAACGACGGCGACGTGTGGGCGCGGTACGTGGTCCGCCTGCAGGAGATGCGCGAGTCGGTGAAGATTTGCCAGCAGGCGCTGGACGGCATGCCGGAGGGGCCGATCAAGGCAGACGCGCCCAAGGTGGTGCTGCCTGATCGCGAGAAGATGAAGACGCAGATGGAAGCCCTCATCTATCACTTTAAGATTGTGACGGAAGGCTTTCAGGTCCCGCCGGGCGAGGTGTACCAGGCAGTGGAGTCGCCGCGCGGCGAAATGGGCTATTACGTGGTGAGTGACGGCACGGCAAAACCGTACCGCGTGCATATGCGGAACCCGTCGTTCGCGACGCTGCAGGCGCTGCAAACCATGTGCGCCGGGCGCCTGATCGCGGATGTGGTCGCGGTGATCGGCTCCATCGATATTGTTCTTGGGGAGATCGACCGGTGACGGCCCTTATGATCGAAGCCGAACTGTGGGTTTCCTTCGCCTCCGTGCTGCGTTCTTACGTGGCGGCCGCCAGCCTGAATTCGGCTGCCGCGTTCACCGTAGACTCGAGTGAAGACTCGATCCGCATTGCAGCGGGCGAAGCCCTGCTGGCGCTGCGGGTGGATCCGCAAACCGGAGCAGGGGACTGGCAGCTGACCGGCTACGCGATGGAAATGCAGGGGCGGTTCATTCTGCTCCACGATGGCCGCATCGCGCTCGATGGGAACATGCTGGACCTGGATCACGCGGCGATTGACTTCGCCGCCGCTCTGATGCAGGCCGCTTCCGCGAGGCAGAATCCATGAGCGCGCAAGCCACGATCTTTTCCGCGGAACTCGCAGCGCGATTCGACAAGCTGGTGACGCTGTATCCGGTGAAGCGCTCGGCGCTGGTGCCGATGCTGCTCTACGCGCAGGACGAGGTGGGGTATCTTTCCGATCCCGTGATCGCCGAAGTTGCGGAGCGCATCGGCATCTCGGAACTGGAAGTCCGCAACGTGATCAGTTATTACTCCCTGCTGCGGACGAAGCCAGCGGGCAAGTACCACGTGCAGGTCTGCACGAACATCAGCTGCATGCTGCGCGGGGCCAATGGGATTCTCGAACATTGCAAAAAGAGGCTCGGTATCCCCAACAAGGGCGTGACGCCCGACGGCCTCTTCTCACTGGAAGAGGTGGAGTGCATCGGCGCGTGTTCCTGGGCGCCGGCGGCGCAGGTGAACTACGACTTCCACGAGAACCTGACGCCGGAGTCCATCGACAAAGTGCTGGCGGATTACCGCGACAAAGCGGGAGCGGGGAAATAATGGCGTACCTCACTACACATCCCGACTGCGTTCCCGTCGTCTCCTGGAGATTTGGCAAAGGCGCGACCTCGATCGACAAGTACATCGAGCTGGAGGGGTACACGTCGGCCCGGAAGGCCATCGAGATGGGGCCGGACGCGATCATCGCCGAAATGAAGGCCTCGAACCTGCGTGGACGCGGCGGAGCAGGATTCCCGACCGGCATGAAATGGTCCTTCGTGCCGAAGCAGTCGGCGAAGCCGAAGTACGTATTGGTGAATGGCGACGAGTCGGAGCCCGGAACCTGCAAGGATCGCCTCATCTTCGAGCACGACCCGCACTCCGTCATTGAAGGAGTCATCATCGCCGGGCTGGCGATTCAGGCGAAGATGGGCTTCATCTATTTGCGGGGCGAATACCGCTACCTGCTGAAGATCGTGGAGCGCGCCGTCGAAGAGGCGTACGCGAAGGGCTTTCTCGGGAAGAACATCTTCGGCAGCAGCATCGATTTCGACATCGTCACGCAGACGGGCGCGGGCGCCTATGAGGTTGGCGAAGAGTCGGCGCTGATGGAGTCGCTGGAAGGGAAGCGCGGTGTGCCGCGGATTCGGCCGCCGTTCCCGGCCGTGGTGGGACTCTACGGCGGACCGACGATCATCAACAACGCGGAGACGATTGCCACTGTGCCGCACATCTTTCGCATCGGCGCGGCCGAGTATGCGAAGATCGGCACCGAGCGCAACGGCGGCACGCGCTTGTTCTGCCTGAGCGGGCACCTGGAGCGCCCCGGCGTTTACGAACTGCCGATGGGCTACAACCTCAGGAAGATGATCTACGAGGTTGGCGGTGGCATTCCCAACGGCAAAAAGCTGAAGGCCGTGGTTCCCGGTGGGTCGTCGACGCCCGTGCTGCTCCCGGAAGAGATCGACATCGGCATGGACTTCGATCAGGTCGGAAAAGCCGGATCGATGCTCGGCTCGGGCGGCGTGGTGGTGCTCGACGAGACGGTGTGCATCGTCGAGTTTGCGCTGCGGACCAT
Organism: Acidobacteriaceae bacterium; assembly: GCA_035933815.1. Taxonomy (GTDB): domain Bacteria; phylum Acidobacteriota; class Terriglobia; order Terriglobales; family Acidobacteriaceae; genus Palsa-343. The sequence continues at coordinate 5,954 of DASYYN010000239.1, read as the reverse complement.
GAAGTTCTACCAGCACGAGAGCTGCGGCTGGTGCATCCCGTGCCGCGAGGGAACGGACTGGCTGAAGAAGTCGCTGACGCGGCTGCATGCCGGTGGCGCGGTGGATAAGGACATCGACAACATCCGCTATCTCGCCGAGAACATGATGGGCCGCACTTTCTGCCCGCTGGGTGATGCGGCGGCGATGCCGACCATCGGCTTCGTCAAGAAGTTTCGCAAGGAATTTGAGGATCATCTGGAGGGCAGAGGCTGCCCGTATCACCAGGCCCGGGAACAGGAACCGGCGCTGGTCTGAAGGAATCGATGGCTGACGTTACGTTCACAGTCGACGGCAAGAAGCTCACCGCCCCTGCGGGCACGCTGCTCATTGAAGCGTGCCGTATGCACGGGATTGAGATTCCCGCCTTCTGTTATTACCCCGGACTCTCCCTGCAGGCTGCGTGCCGCATGTGTCTGGTGCGCATCGAGAAGGTGCCAAAGCTGCAGACCGCCTGTACCACTCCGGTGGCGGAAGGCATGGTGGTCACCAGCGAAAGTCCCGAAATCGCCCAGGCCCGCAAGGCCATGCTCGAACTGGTGCTCGCTAATCATCCTCTCGACTGCCCGGTCTGCGACGCCGGCGGCGAGTGCGAACTGCAGGACATGACGTTCCGCTATGGAGCGCACGAGTCGAAGCTGGTGGACATCAAGAACCATCGCGACGAGCAGCAATGGTCGCCAGTGGTTTATTTTGACCGCCCGCGCTGTATCCTCTGCTACCGCTGTGTGCGCGTCTGCGGCGAAGGCATGGACGTCTGGGCGCTCGGCATTCAGCAGCGCGGCGTCAGCAGCGTGATCGCACCCAACAAAGAGGATCACCTGGAGTGCGAAGAGTGCGGCATGTGCATCGACATCTGCCCGGTCGGCGCGCTCACCTCGGGCGCGTACCGCTACAAGACACGCCCGTGGGAGATGAGCCACGTGGGCACGATCTGCACGCACTGTGGAGACGGCTGCAAGACGACGCTGGGCGTGCGGCGAGCGAATGACGGCATGGAAATCGTTCGCGGCGACAATCGCGACAAGAGCGGCATCAACGGCGACTTCCTCTGCATCAAGGGCCGCTACGCCTTCGACTTTGCGAAGCACGACGATCGCCTGACGCAGCCGCTTGTCCGCCAGCCGGACGGCCAGTTCAAGCCGGTTCCATGGGACGAGGCCATCGATTTTGCGGCGCAGAAGCTGCGCGAAATTCGCGACAGCCGCGGCGGCTCTGCCATTGGCGTGATCGGCTCGAACCGGATCACGAACGAAGAAGCCTATCTGCTGCAGAAATTCGCGCGCACAGTGCTGGGCACGAACAATATCGACCATCACCGCACCGCGGATTACCCGGCGTTTGCGGCCGCGATGAATGGCAAGGCCGAAGCCTCGCTGCGCGACTACAACAACGCGAAGGCCATCCTGCTGCTCGGCAGCGACCCCACGGAGCAGCATCCGGGGCTGGCCTGGCAGATCCGCACCGCCGTTCGCCTGCACAATGCGAAGCTCTACGTCGCCAATCATGAACTGATTAAGCTGCGGCGTCAGGCGACGACGTTCCTGCAGATTCGCGAGGGCGACTACGCCAACCTGGTCTCGTACCTTGGCGGCAACGACAGCGCGATCGAGAACACCGACGCGGCGAAAGCCTTCCGCGACGCGATTCGGAAAGAAGAATCGCTGCTGGTGATCTTCGGGCCGGAATACCGGGGGCGAGAGATCGGTGCGCTGGTGAACTTTGGCGCAGCTTTGCCCAATGCGAAGTTCAGCTGCCTCGGCGATTACGTGAATTCGCGCGGTGCGGCGGACATGGGGCTGTATCCCGATCTGCTTCCCGGCTATGTTCCCGTGAACAACGCTGCGCACTTTGCAGAAGAATACGGCGCAAGCCTTCCGGCCCAGCCTGGCCTGGACCTGGTGCAGATGTTCGACGCTGCGGAAGCCGGCAATCTCGGCGCGCTCTATGTTGTCGGATCAAACCCAGTCGCCCGCTACGGAGTCGATCCCGCGGCTCTGCGCAACACGTTTTTGATCGTGCAGGACATGTTCATGACGGAAACGGCGCAGCTGGCCAACGTGATTTTCCCGGCGGCGAATCTCTATGAGAAGTCCGGCACCGTCACGAACACCTTCGGCGATGTGCAACTCGTGAAGAAGGCTGCTGACCTGGCGGGAACGCGTCCGGATTTCGAGCTGATCGTTCGTCTGGCTGCCGGCATGGGTGCCGACATCAAGAAGCTGGTGCCGTTCGGCAAGTCCGGTGTTCGCGCCGACATGGGCCAGGCACGCGGAGCGCAATCCGGCGAGGCCGACCGCCACGGGGTTTGGCTCGCCGCGCATAACCTCGAGCCAAAGCTCAGCCCGTTCGATCCCTTCGCCATCTTCGACGAGATTCAGCGGCTGGTTCCGTCGTACGGAGTTCCGCGGCTGGACCTGCTCGCCGGCAACGACCAGCACGAGCGTGGGCTCAGCGGCTCAGGCCTGGTGCAGATTGAAAATATTGGCAGCCGCCGCGATCTGGTGCTGCCGTCGAACGACACGCTCTTCAGTTCCGGAACGCTGGGGCGCTACAGCAACACGTTGCATTCAGTGATTGAGGCGCGCAAACCCGCGGAAACAGCGGCGGATTAGAAGATTATTCTGAAAGGCTTTTGATGGAGACCGGTTTCGTAACCTTCGTGATCATCAGCATCGTCAAGATCCTCGTGATCGTGGTGATCCTGCTGATGGCCGTAGCTTACACGGTGCTGCTCGAGCGCAAGCTGGTGGGCCGCATCCAGAACCGCTGGGGACCGAGCCGCGTTGGCCCGTTCGGCCTGCTGCAGCCGCTGGTCGATGGCGCGAAGCTGTTCCTGAAAGAAGACCTGATGCCGACGGCTGTCTACCGGCCGCTGTACATCATCGCACCGATGATTGCGCTGAGCTGCGCACTGATGTCGATCTCTGTCGTGCCGTTTGGCGCGAACATCACGTATCACGGCGTCGATCTCTTCCAGATCACCGATGTGAACATCGGGCTGCTCGTGATCCTGGGCATTACGTCGATCGGCGTCTACGGCATCGCGCTTTCGGGGTGGTCGTCGAACAACAAGTATTCGCTGCTCGGTTCGCTCCGTGCTTCGGCCCAGGTGATCAGCTACGAACTCGCGCTCGGATTATCGCTGGTCGGCGTGGTGATGCGCGCGGGGACGTTCAGCCTGCGCGACATTGTGAACGTGCAGGCCACACACGGGCTGATCTCCTGGAACTTCTTCGGCGGATTCCAGTTTGTAGCCTTCTTTATTTACCTGATGGCCGCGTATGCAGAGACGAACCGCGCCCCATTCGATCTGCCCGAGGCGGAAAGCGAACTGACCGCCGGCTACCACACCGAGTACAGTTCGATGAAGTTCGCCATGTTCTTCATGGCCGAATACGCCAACATGATCACCGTAGGCTGCGTGGCCACGCTGCTGTTCTTCGGCGGCTGGAGCAGTCCGTTCGGTCATCTCTTCGACAACATCCTCACCGGGATCGCCGCCCAGGCCGTGCTGCCGGTTTTCTGGTTCGTCCTCAAAGTCTTCTTCTTCCTGTTTCTCTATATCTGGGTGCGCGGCACGCTGCCGCGCTTCCGTTACGACCAGCTCATGGGCTTTGGCTGGAAGTTTCTCGTGCCTGTGGCGATCGCCAATATCGTGGTAACCAGCCTCTGGATGGGCATATTGCTGCCCGTCCAGTGATTTACAATTTTTAGTTCCGGCCTGCAGTTTTGACCTTGTTTTGTGCGGCTTTTCGCTGATTTCAGGAATTCTCAAAACCCATGCATCTGGCTCTCTTCATTGTCTTCGGCGCGTTGTGTGTGGCAGGGGCCCTGAACCTGCTCTTCCAGCGCCATCCCATCAACAGCGCGCTTTCGCTCATTGTGGTGATGAGCTCGCTTGCTGTCCTGTATCTGCTGCTGGGAGCCGAATTTCTTGCCGCCGCGCAGGTGATCGTCTACTCCGGGGCCATCATGGTGCTGTTCACCTTCGTCATCATGCTGCTCAACGCGGGCGCGGAAGAGCGCACGCATGGCAGCAAGATGGCCTACATCGCCGGCATCCCTGGCGCCGCCATTCTGGTTTCGTTGCTGACCTTCATCTTCCTCTCGAACCGCGGCAGCTTCGCGCAGGCGCGCATCGGTGATTACATGGTGACCACGCGCGACCTGAGCCAGGTGCTCTTCAGGGATCTGCTGCTTCCTTTTGAAGTTACGTCGGTGCTGATTCTCATCGCCATCCTGGGCGCAGTGGCGCTCGCAAGGAAGGAGCACTGATGATCCCGATCGCGTATTACCTGGTGCTCAGCGGGATCCTCTTCTCCATCGGAGTTGCGGCGTTTCTCATCAAGCGCAACATCATTACCGTCTTCATGTCGATTGAGCTGATGCTCAACGCCGTCAACCTGACCTTCGTCGCGTTCACGCGCCAGTGGAGCCAGATCACGGGCCATCTGCAGGTCAGCGGGCAAATCTTCGTCTTCTTCGTGATGGTGGTCGCGGCGGCCGAGGCAGCTGTGGGCCTGGCCATCATCATAGCGGTCTTCCGCGCGCGCAACACTCTCAACGTCGACCAGGTCGACCTGATGAAACTATGACCGATCTCCACCTCTGGCTGATTCCGCTCGTCCCCTTCGCCGGATTCCTGGTGAACGGTCTCGTTGGCCGCAAATTCCCTAAGGCGCTCGTCACTGCCGTCGCGATCGTCGCCGCCGCGGTTCCGATGATTCAGGTTGCGACGCTCGTGGTGAAGTTCAGCTCGCTCACTCTGCCCCACATCGAGAACATCGGCACCTGGATCAATACGGGCGCGTTCCACGCCGACTTCAGCTTCCAGCTCGATCAGCTCACCATGGTGATGCTGTGCGTCGTCACCGGCGTCGGATTCCTGATCCACGTCTATTCCATCGGTTACATGGCCGAAGAAGAGGGCTACTGGCGATTTTTCGCTTACATGAACCTCTTCCTCTTCTTCATGCTCACGCTGGTGCTGGCGGAGAACTTCCTGCTGATGTTTGTGGGATGGGAGGGCGTGGGCCTCGCCTCGTACCTGCTGATCGGCTTCTATTACACGCGTGACTCGGCCGCGAACGCCGGCAAGAAGGCGTTCATCGTCAACCGTATCGGCGACTTGGGCTTCCTGCTGGCGATGTTCCTGCTCGTGCAGCATTTCGGCACGCTCAGCTTCAAAGAGGTCTTCGCCGCGATTGCTGCGCATCCCGAGTGGCAGGGCGGATTCCTCACTGCGGTCGGGCTGTTGCTCGTGCTCGGTGCCTGCGGCAAATCCGCGCAGATTCCGCTGTATGTCTGGTTGCCGGATGCGATGGAAGGTCCCACTCCGGTCTCTGCGTTGATCCACGCCGCCACGATGGTCACGGCGGGCGTGTACATGGTGGCGCGGACCCACATCATCTTCGACCGCTCGGCAGTCGCGCTGCTGACAGTGGCCGTCATTGGCACGGCGACGGCATTCATCGCCGCTACAATCGGCATGGCGCAGACAGACATCAAGCGCGTGCTGGCTTACTCCACTGTTTCGCAGCTGGGCTATATGTTCCTGGGCTGCGGAGTCGCCGCATATTCGGCCGGCATCTTTCACCTCGTTACGCATGCCTTCTTCAAGGCGCTGCTCTTCCTCGCGGCCGGATCGGTAATCCACGCGCTCTCGGGCGAACAGGACATGCGCGTGATGGGCGGCCTGCGGACCAATATTCCAGTGACCTTCTGGACGATGACGGCGGCCGTCTTCGCCATTTCCGGATGGCCGCCGCTCTCTGGATTTGTCAGCAAAGACGAGATCCTTTATCAGGCATTCATCGCGCCCGGTCCCGGAAAGATCCTCTGGGCCATCGGACTGCTCACCGCCGGATTCACCTCGTTTTACATGTTCCGGCTCTGGTATATGACCTTCTTCGGC
>DASYYN010000237.1:0-8464 GCA_035933815.1 Acidobacteriaceae bacterium | reverse complement strand
CCGCTACATCGCCTGGCCCGGACAGGCGCTCGCCTACAAGCTGGGCCAGATGCAAATCCTCGAACTCCGCGCGCAGGCGAAGCGCGACCTCGGCTCAAAATTCGACATCAGGAAATTCCACGACGCCATCCTCGACGACGGTCCCTTGCCGCTCGACGTCCTGAAGGAGCGCATGACCGCCTGGATCACGGAGCAGAAGGGACGATGACCGGACGCGCGCTCATGGATTCCTCGCGTGGCGCGTTCGCTTTTCGGCTTTGGCGAGGGGAACAGCAAATACAGCAAGAAAGAAGAGAATCGTAATCCCGCAACCTGCGGCCTCTGTTAGGACGAGACAGGCGATAGCGGCAAGTAGACTGGCCAGTACGAACACGCGACGAACCGTTCCGGATCGGTAACGCATCGGATCTGACGAATAAAGAGCCGCATAAACGACGACAGCGGCCACTACCGCGTAAACGATCGGCCAGAACGGACCGTATGCTCCCTTGCCCGACAGGGAAAACACCACTGTTCCGCAAAATAAGGGCCAGAAGATCAGCCGATGTCGGTAGGCTCTCATACTGCTGTCTCACGATCAGAGACGTAACCCGCTCGAGATTCGCTCTGATTGGAGCACCGCAGTGCGATGATGAATGCAGAGGGCCATTTGCGCGTCTCGCTCTTCATCACCTGCTATAACGACACGCTCTTCCCCAATACGGGACAGGCCGTCGTCCGCCTGCTGGAGCGGCTCGGCCACACCGTCGACTTCCCCTTCGACCAGACCTGCTGCGGCCAGATGCATTACAACACCGGATACCAGCCCGAAGCCGTGCCGCTGATGCGCCGCTTCGTCGAGATCTTCCGCGACGCAGAAGCCGTCTGCATTCCCTCGTCTTCCTGCGTCGCCATGATCCGCGACCATTACCCGCTGATGGCCGCCGAGCAGCGCGATCCCGGCCTGGCGCGAGCGGTCGATGAACTGCTGCCCCGCGTCTACGAACTCACCGAACTCCTCGTCCATCGCTTCGGCGTCGACGACGTCGGCGCGGCCTTCCCGCACCGCGTCACCTATCACGCCAGTTGCCATTCGCTGCGCAGCCTGCACCTCGGCGATCTGCCGCTGCGCCTGCTCCGCAAGGTGCGCGGCATCGATCTGGTCGATTTGCCCAACGTGGACCGGTGCTGCGGATTCGGCGGCACCTTCGCCGTCAAAATGGGCGACGTCTCCGCTGCCATGCTCACGGAGAAAATGCAGGACGTCGAGACCACGCGCGCCGAGTACGTCACCGCCGTCGACAATTCCTGCCTCATGCACATCTTCGGCGGACTGCATCGCGAGCGCACCGGCATCCGCACCGCGCATATCGCCGAGATTCTTGCCTCCACAGAAAACGAGCCGCTGGAGGTCCCGGCATGACCGTCCGCGTCGCCGACGCTGCCAATTCGCCCTCCTTCCAGAAAGCGGCCATCCCGCTGCTGCAGGATACGCAGCTCCGCGCGAACGTCCGCCACGCCACAGACGTCATCCAGCGGAAGCGCGCAGCCGTCGTCGGCGAGACGCCCGATTGGCAGGAACTCCGCTCCGCCGCCAGCGCCATTAAGGCGCACACGCTGCGGCATCTTGACGATTATCTGCTGCAGTTCGAGCAGGCATGTACCGCCGCCGGAGGTCAGGTCCACTGGGCATCCGACGCCGACGAAGCCAACCGCATCATCGCCGGCCTGGTCCGGCAATATGGCGGCACCGACGTCATCAAGATCAAAACGATGACCTCCGACGAGACAAAGCTAAACGATGCCCTCGAGCGTGAAGGCATCCGCGCGCACGAAACGGACCTTGCCGAGCTGATCATCCAGTTAGGGCACGATAAGCCTTCCCACATCGTCGTCCCCGCCCTGCACAAGAACCGCAATCAGGTTCGCGAAATTTTCCGCGAACAAATGCATCTGCCCGAACTCGGCAACAAGCCCGAAGACCTAACCGCCGCCGCGCGCGCCTACCTGCGCGAAAAATTCCTCAGCGTGAACATCGGCCTGTGCGGCGCCAATTTCCTGGTCGCGGAAACCGGCAGCGTCTGCATCGTCGAATCGGAAGGCAACGGCCGCATGTGCCTCACACTGCCGAACGTCCTCATCTCCCTCGCCGGCATCGAGAAGATCATCCCGGCGTTTCAGGACCTCGAAGTCTTCCTGCAGCTTCTGCCCCGCTCCGCCACCGGCGAGCGCATGAATCCCTACAATTCGCTCTGGACCGGCGTGCACCCCGGCGACGGCCCAAAGCATTTCCACGTCGTCCTGCTCGACAACGGCCGCACCAGCGTTCTCGCGGACCAGGAAGCCCGCCAAACGCTGCACTGCATCCGCTGCGCCGCCTGCCTCAACACCTGCCCCGTCTACCGGCAGACCGGCGGCCACGCCTATGGATCGAGCTACGCCGGCCCCATCGGCGCCATCCTTACTCCGCAGCTCCTCGGCATGGAAGCCGCGCAGTCCCTGCCCTACGCCTCGTCTCTCTGCGGAGCCTGCTACGACGTCTGCCCCGTCAAGATCAACATCCCCGAAGTGCTCATCCATCTCCGCGGCCGCATTGTCCGCGAGCAGAAGCCGGCGCTCGATCCCGAAGCTCTGGCCATGAAAACCGCCGCCGCCATTTTCACCAGCCGCCGCCGCTTCGAAGCCGCGCAGCGCATGGGACGCCTCGGCCAGTGGCCGCTCGTCTCGCATGGCTGGATGAAGAACCTTCCCGGCATGCTGGGCAACTGGACGCGCGTCCGCGACCTCCGCGCGCTGCCACCGCAGACATTCCGCGAATGGTGGAAACAGCGTTCTCACTCTGAGAGGAAGGCCGGCGATGCCTGACGCCCGTGAAGCCATTCTGGCGCGCATCCGCTCGGCCGTCCCGCCGGAGCGGCGCGGCAATCCCGCGGCCGAGCGCGCTGCCGTCCCGCGAGATTACCGGCGTGCCGGCGCCCTCGATCCCGAAGCTCGCCTGCACCTTCTCATCGACCGCCTCCGTGATTACGACACCAACGTCGTCGAGACCTCCGCCGTCTCAATCCCGCAAACGATCTCGGGTATCCTGGCCCAGCACCAGCAGCGCAAAGTCATCGTCGCCGAGGGGCTGCCTCCCGAACTGCTTCCGCCGGACTTCCGCTTCCTCCCCGAGCACCAGGTCGGCCTCCAGGACCTGAATGACTGCGACGGCATCATCACCACCTGCACCGTCGCCATCGCCACCACCGGCACCATCGTCCTCACGCACTCTCCCGGAGAAGGCGCGCGCCGCCTCACGCTCGTCCCGGATCGCCACCTGTGCATCCTGCGCGCCGAGCAGATCGTCGAAACTGTGCCCGAAGCATTCGACCGGCTCGCCGCGTTCGCCACGCACCCGCTCACCTTCATCTCCGGCCCGTCCGCCACCGCCGACATCGAGATGACCCGCATCCGCGGCGTCCATGGCCCCCGTTTCCTCGACGTGGTTCTCGTGCGCTGAGCGTCAAAACCCGCCGAAACACCTGTTCTTCCGGGCACCCACACGCCCGCTTTGCTGATTTTTCGCAAAACCCCCTTTTCAAATGTCCTTACCCAGGAAGAGAATGCTGCGTTGGCGGCGGAATCCCCCCGCTACCGGCCTCTACTCGGCGGTGCGGAATCTTTGTGCCTGCCATCACATCCTCGCTTCTCGTGTGTCTGTTATCGTCGGGTGTTCCCGTCCGGGCGGTTCCTGGGTGCGCTCAACGACTGCTCACGAGGGCGAAGCTCGATTCCAATGGAGGGTCTTTACCGCGTATGAAGAAGAGCTTGTTTTCCCGGCGCTGGGCTCGGTTCGCCAGCATGGCAACACTGGTCCTGCTCGGCCAGGGCGCAGCTTTTGCAGCACAGGCGGCCCCAGGCGAAGGAGGCGAAGCCAACCTGCAGCTACCGGACCTCACCCAGGTCCACTTTTTCGGCCTCAACGGACACACCCTGCTCCTCTGGGGACCGCTGGCCTGTGTCCTGGGCATGATCTTCGGCCTCTTCATGTACGTCCACCTTAAAGGCCTCCCCGCGCATCGAGCGATGAAGGAAGTCTCCCAGGTAATCTGGGAAACTTCGAAGACCTACCTGATCAACCAGGGTAAATTCCTGCTTCTCCTCTGGTCGTTCATCGCCGTCGTCATCCTCGTCTACTTCGCTGCGTTGCTCCACTTCAGCGCCGTACGCGTGATCATCATCCTCGCCTTCAGCGTGCTCGGCATGGCCGGCAGCTATTTTGTGGCGTGGTTCGGCATTCGCGTTAACACGCTGGCGAACTCCCGCGGCGCCTGGGCTTCGCTGGGCGGCAATCCGTTTCGCGCCTTCAGCGTTCCCCTCAAAGCCGGCATGAGCATCGGCATGATGCTCATCTCCATCGAGCTGCTGATGATGTTCATCATCATCCTCTTCGTTCCCGGAGACTACGCCGGCCCCTGCTTCATCGGCTTCGCCATCGGCGAATCGCTTGGCGCTGCGACGCTCCGCCTGGCCGGCGGCATCTTCACCAAGATCGCCGATATCGGCGCTGACCTGATGAAGATCGTCTTCCACGCCAAAGAGGACGATGCCCGCAACCCCGGCGTGATTGCCGACTGCACGGGCGACAACGCCGGCGACTCCGTTGGCCCCACGGCCGATGGCTTCGAGACCTACGGCGTGGTCCAGGTGGCTCTCATCGCGTTCATCATCCTGGGCGCGAAAGATCAGATATCCGGGGTGCAGCTGCTCGTTTGGCTCTTCGCCGTCCGCGTCGCCATGCTCGTGGCCGCCGTTGCCGGCTACTACATCAACGGGATCATCGCCAAAGCGCTCTATGGCAAGGCGCGCAGCTTCAACTTCGAATCCCCTCTCACCTCGCTGGTCTGGATCACCTCGTTCGTGACCATTGCCATCACCTATCCCGTTACCTACGCTCTGCTTTCCAATTTGGGCGCAGATCCCTCCCTCTGGTGGAAGCTCGCGAGCATCACCTCCTGCGGCACCATCGCAGGTGCTCTGATTCCGGAACTGGTCAAGGTCTTCACCTCCACGGAAGCCCGTCACGTCAAGGAAATCGTCGCTTCCGCCAGAGAAGGCGGATCGGCCCTCGGACTGCTCTCCGGCTTTGTCGCTGGCAATTTCTCCGGCTACTACCTCGGTGGCGCCGTCATCATTCTGATGGCCCTCGGCTACTGGGTCAGCACCCTGGGATTCGACAACATCATTCTCGCTGCTCCGATGTTTGCCTTTGGCCTGGTCGCCTTCGGCTTCCTGGGCATGGGACCGGTGACCATCGCCGTCGATTCCTTCGGCCCTGTCACCGACAATGCGCAGTCCATCTACGAACTCTCCCTGATCGAGGAAGAGCCCGGCGTCCGTGAGGAAGTGAAAAAGCAGTTCGGCGTCGATGTCGATTTCGAACACGCCAAGAGGATGCTCGAGGCAGCCGACGGCGCAGGCAACACCTTCAAAGCCAGCGCCAAGCCGGTGCTCATCGGTACGGCGGTGGTCGGCGCCACTACGCTGATCTTCGCCACCATCATGGCCCTCACCAATTCACTCACCGTAAATAAGGACAAGCTGTCGATTCTGCACGCTCCGTTCCTGCTTGGCCTGATTACGGGCGGCGCGATCATTTACTGGTTCAGCGGCGCAGCCACGCAGGCGGTGACCACCGGCGCTTATCGTGCCGTGGAGTTCATCAAGAGAAACATGAAGGTCGAAGGAGCCGGGAAGGCCTCCATCGAAGACAGCAAGATGGTCGTCGCCATCTGCACGCGCTACGCGCAAAGCGGAATGCTGACCATCTTTATCTCGCTGTTCTTCGTCGCGCTGGCCTTTGCTTTCCTCGATCCCTTCTTCTTCATCGGCTACCTGATCTCCATTGCGATGTTCGGACTCTATCAGGCCATCTTCATGGCCAACGCCGGCGGGGCCTGGGACAACGCGAAGAAGATCGTCGAGGTCGAACTGCACGAAAAGGGAACACCTCTGCACGAGGCCACCGTCGTGGGCGACCTGGTCGGCGACCCGTTCAAGGACACAGCTTCCGTGGCCCTGAACCCGGTGATCAAATTCACCACGCTCTTCGGCCTGCTGGCCGTTGAGTTGGCGGTGAAGCTGTCCAGCACCAACCCAACCATGACGTACGTGCTGGCGGCGATCTTCTTCCTGATCTCGTTTGCCTTCGTCTACCGCTCGTTCTACGGGATGAGCATCCGCGGCAACGAACCCCCGGCGGCCCCTCATCGGGAGCCGGAGTTCGAAGTCAAGACTGCCGGCGCTGGCCGCTAACAGAACAAACTCAGAGGCAGGGACGTCGCATCACGCGGCTTCCCTGCCTTTCGTTTTTCCCGCCAAAGAAGCCGCCGCTGCCGCGCCTGCCCGAAGCGCACCTGTGCCGCCCGAACCGCACGTCCTGATACCCTCAAATCATGATCAAAGGGATCACCCTGATTCGCCCGGTGGACTCCCCGGCTCAGCTCGAACAGCTGGTGAGTTTCTTTTCCGCGCTGGGCTTTGAGCCAGGCAAGGGCTGGGATGATCCCTCCGGCGCCGCCGGCCGCCCCTTTCTCGCGCCGCTCGGCAATCTGGAATTCGTACACGGGCAGATCCCGAACCTCAGTTCCCACTGGCTCATCGAAGTCACGGCCATCGATGATGTCCACCGCGTCGCCGCCGAGTGGATGCAAAACGCCGGCCGGCGCATGATCGCCGCAATCGAGGAGACGCACTGGAAATCCCGCATCTTCACCGCTGAGCCGGTGCCCGGGTACCCCATCGCCTTTTGGGAATGGCTCGACCCGCTGCACGGCAAACCCATCGCTCTCGAAGGCGACCTCAGCGCCGCCGGCATGAAATTCGCCATCGTCGTCGCCCGCTGGAACGCCGTCATCACCGACCGCCTGCTCCAGGGAGCGCTCGATGCCCTGCTCCGCTCAGGAGCAAAACGCGCCGACATCGAAATCGCCCGCGTCCCCGGATCCTGGGAGATCCCCGGGGCGGCCCGCCAGCTCGCCGCAACCCGGCGCTTCGATGCGGTCGTCGCACTCGGCTGTCTAATTCGCGGCGAGACCGCCCACTACGAAGCCATTTACAACGAAGTCGCGCGCGGAATTGGCCAGTCGCAGCAGGAAACCGGGATCCCGCACTCGTTCGGCGTGCTCACCTGCGAAACACTCGAGCAGGCCCTCGACCGCGCCGGCCTCAAAAGCGGCAACAAGGGCTTCGAAGCCGCCGCAGCAGCCATCGAAATGGTTTCCCTCTACCGGAAGATCGAGGAGAAAGCACCCGCCGAAGTCATCGCCGGAACCGCGGGGTCCAGGCCATGAGCATGGTCGGCAAACGCCGCAAGTCCCGCGAACTTGCGATGCAGATGCTCTTTCAGGCTGATGTCGGCCGGCAAAATCCCGACGAGGTGCGCAGGACCTTCTGGCAGGCGCGCGAAGAGGTGGACCCGGCCACCCGCGGCTTTGCCGAGGACTTATTCGGCGTCGCGACGGCGCGCGAATCCGAAATCGACGAACTGCTCGAGAAGCACTCGAAGAACTGGCGCGTCAATCGCATGCCCGCCGTCGATCGCAACCTGCTGCGGATGGCCGTCGCCGAACTACTCGGTTTTCCCGGTACGCCCGCGCCCATCATCATCGATGAGGCGCTGGAGATTGCCCGCCGCTACTCTGCGCCGGAGTCGGTCGATTTCCTCAACGGCATGCTCGACTCGATCGCTCGCAGCCGCTATTCGGATTCGCCGAAGGTATGAGCGTGTGATGAAGCTACTTGCCTGGCTGACGGAAACCTTTATTCAAACCTTCGGCATCACGCGGCCCCGTCCTGAGCAACAGCGCGCGGCGCAGTTAATCATTGGCGGTTTCCTGCTGGCCTTCATTCTCTTTGTCGCCGCTGTGACCACATTCCTTCTCTATCAGATCCACGCCGGCCACTGACGCCAGGGAAATGGATCGCGCCAGCTCCTCTGCACCTTGCGTCCGTCGAGCTGCGCGACAGACCTCACGCCACCGCTTGCGGACGCACGTTCCTCGTCGGCGCATACTCGGCGCGAACCGCCGCGTCGGTCAGCCGCGCCGCGTATTCATTCAGACCAGCCCAGCGCTCGTCACCCAGTTCGCGGCGCAGGCGATCCTCAGCACGTTCCCAATACGGCTGGGCCGTCTCCAGCAGTTTGCGTCCCCGTTCCGTCAGGCAATAAATGCGGCGATGCCGTTCGCCCACTTTCATGCACACCCACCCCGCTTTGCGTGCGGAAGCCAGTCGGCGCGAGAACGTTTCTTCTGAAGCGGCAAACTGCCGCGCCAGATCGCAGTGAGCAATCTCTCCGGCGGCGGAGATCGACTCGAGAATGATGTACTGGGTGGACTTCAGGCCCGTGGGCGCAAGGACCAGGTCGTACAGGTGGCATACAGCGCGGTTCGCGCGTCGGAGACTTGCACAGGCAGAGAAAGCAGCAGAGCTAATCGTCGTCATT
>DASYYN010000158.1:0-14033 GCA_035933815.1 Acidobacteriaceae bacterium | reverse complement strand
TAGCCCCCGCAATCCCGGCGCGCTCGGCATGATTCCAGGTGGGAGGAGCGATTTGTCGAGCGCGCCGGGAGCAGGGTTGTCCAGCAGCATTCGCAGGAACTTTTCGAGGCGATGCGATGACACGCGCACGGTATAATCCGCCCCAGCAAATGTCCTTCAGGCCTCGGCTGTTTTTTGCGGCAGCGGTGTTGCTGGTCGCGGCGGTTTGGGTGCGCGCCGCCACGTTCGATGCGCCGGCCGCCGAGTTGGCACGGCAGATTGCCGCGCTTGCCGGACCCGGCCCCGCACGGCTTGTGATCCTGAATAATTCCAGCTTGCCGATTGCAGAAATCCCGGCGATTCGCCAGGCGCTCGTACACGATCTGCGCAGCCAGGGCGTCGTGGCCGGCAGTGCAGAGAGTGCCACGCTGATCCGGGTGACGCTCTCGCAGAATCTGCGTGGCGGATTGTGGGTGGCCGAGGTGCGCGAAGGAACTGAGGTGCGCGTGGCCATGGTTCCTGTCACACTCGATGCGCCCCTCACCGGCGGGAGTGGGCCAATGCTGACGCTGCGCCGCACCTTACTGCTGAGCGAGCCGGATGAGATTCTGGACGCGGCCATCTTTACATCGCCGGGGCAGCAGCGGCTGGTCGTGCTCGAGCCGGAGCGGGTCCTGGTTTTCGATCGCAATACCACGGAGCTTACCGCTCCGGGCGCAAGCCCCGCGTGGACTGCACCGCAGAGCTTCCCCATCCAGCACACACGCGCGTATCCCCGCGACCTGCGCGGGCGCATTGTGGCGGCGCAGGATCATCTGTTCGACGCGTACCTGCCGGGTGTGGCGTGCAGCGGAAGCAGCGCCGGAGGGCAGCTCACCGTCACCTGCGGCGACAGCGACGATCCGTGGCCGGTGACCGCGACGCAGCGCGGCTTCTATAACGCGATGCGCGATAACTTCACAGGCGTGCTCGCGCCGGGATTCGGCATGCAGCTTGCGCCGTTTTATTCTGCGGTAGACCTGCCGCGCGCTGCTGGATCGGCGACGCTGCTGAACGAGGTGAACGGCAAGGTGCTGCTGATCGAGAACTCCACGGCGAAGCTCGTGACCGGAGCAAATGACTGGGGCAGCGATCTTGCTGTGGTGCGCTCCGGATGCGGCTCCGGCGCGCAGGTGCTCGTGTCGGGATCGGGAGCGGCGGCCAGTGGAGATACCCTGCGCGCCTTCGAGGTCCCGGGACGCGAGGCGATTCCGGTGAGCGCGGCGCTGCCGGTGAATGGGGCGATTATTTCGCTCAGCTCCGACCCTGACGCTGCCACTGCAACCATGATCGTGCGGCGCGACATGCCCACGGCTTTCGAGGTGTGGAATGTTGCGCCGATTTGCAATTAGCGGGGTGATGCTGCTCGCCGCGCTGGCGGCCGGTGCGCGCACGCGTCCGCACTATGGTGGAACGCTGCGCGTGGAGATCTCCGGCGATCCCTGGCAGGTGCCCGACGGACTGGCGCGGCGGCTGGTGCTCGATACGCTGACGACCATCAGCGATACGGGTTCGGCGCAGCCGGCGCTGGCCGCGCGCTGGGAGTCGCAGGATGCTGCGCATCGCTGGGAATTTGCGCTTCGCCCCGGAGTTCATTTCCACGATGGCACCGCGTTGACGGCCGAGATCGTCGCCGCATCGCTGCAGCAGACGTGCTCGGCGCCGGCCAATGTGCCGTGTCCGTGGAGCACGGTGCACGCGGTCGGCTCGTCGGTGATCTTCACGGCGGAATCGCCCCTGCCCGATTTGCCGGAGTTGCTGGCGCAAACGGAATTTGCGATTTCGCGGCAGGATGCGACCGGAGCGCTCGACGGCACAGGTCCGTTCCGGGTCAGCGGATTCGCGAACGGTGCGCTGACGCTGACTGCAGATGACGACTGCTGGCAGGGAAGGCCCTTTCTCGACGAGATCCAGATTTTCCCGCACCGCAGCGCTCGCGATCAGGCACTCGACCTCAGCGTCGGCCGGGCCGACGTGATTGAAGTGCCGCCCGAGCTGGTGCTGCAGGCCGAGCAGCAGCACCTCGCGGTGCTCGTCTCGCGGCCGGTGGACCTGCTGGCGCTGAGCATCGCTCCCAATGGGCCGCTGGCGAACCTGCAAACGAGGCAGTCGATCGCGCTGGCAGTGGACCGCTCCGCGCTCTTCAATGTCATCTTTCAGAAGCAGGGCGAGGTCACAGCCAGTCTGCTGCCCGCTTCGCTCAGCGGATACAACTTCCTGTTTCCACCGGACCGCGAGCTGGATCGCGCACGAACGCTGCGTGGACCTGCGCCGTCCGGGCCCCTGTCGCTCGGGGTCATCGATCCAACGCCGACGCTGCAACTGGCTGCTGAGCGCCTTGCGCTCAACCTGCGCGAGGACGGATTCAACGTACAGATGGCCGCGCCCCATACCGCTGCCGCGCTGATCCTGCGCCGCGTACATCTTGAAGCAACGGCTCCGCGGGCCGCACTCGACGAAATGTGCGCGCTGTTCGGGCAAAATGGAAAGGTGACCGGAACCGATCCTGTCGCGTTGTGGCAATCGGAACAAGCCGTACTGGCGAATGGGACGATCGTGCCACTGGTGTGGCTGCCGCGCGCATGGGCCGTTGGCGATCGCGTGCGCGACCTGCGCCTCTCGCCGGATGGCCTGCCGCTCGTGGCCGATGCCTCGCTGGAAGGCCAGCAGTGACGCTCCGCCAGAAGCTCCTGCTGATGTTTTCGCTCACCGTCGTCGGCGTGGTCGCCGCGGTGGCCTGGACGGTATCGGTGCGCGTACGCGGGGTTTTCGAGAACATCAATCAGGAGCAAACGACCGCGCTGGTGAACCAGTTTCAGCGCGCGTTTGACGGGCGCGCCGCCGAGACCGCAGCGACCGTGGAGCACGTGGCAGAAAGCGATCAGCTGCACCGCACCAGTCTCGAAATTGGCAGCGGTCGCGATGCCTCACAGTACCTGACCATTGCCGGAACGCTGGCGCAGGATTTCCACCTCGATTACCTGGAACTGGTCGGGCACGACGGCAGCATCATCTCGTCGGCGCAATGGCCCGCGCGCTTCGGCTACATGGAGCGCGATATCTCCGCCGCGGGCAAGCCGGCGTTTCTCAACGATGAGAACCTGCCCGACGGCACATCGCAGGTGGGATTGTTTGCCGCGCGTGTGGTGCCGGGGTCGAGTCCGCCGCTGTACGTGGTGGGCGGACGCCAGCTCAACGCGGACTTCATTAGAGATTTCCCGCAGACGCCGAATACCAGGGCGTATCTCTATCGCAATCTCGGCACCGACTTCGATCCGGTGAATTTTGCCGGAGCGCTGCAGAACGAGACGGCTCCGTACAAGGCGCTGGTGAATCAGGCGCTCTCGAGCGCGCACAATGCGACCGGAGTCGTCTACATCACGCCCCGTCGCGAGGACAGCGTGGACGCCACGGCCATCCCTCTGAAGGGCTCCGACGGAGCGGTGCTCGCTGTGCTCGTTGTCGCGAATTCGCGCCGCGGCATGGTGGAGGTGCAGCGGCACATCCGCGACATCGCCTTCGGCGTGGCGGGCATCGGTATCCTGTTTGCGATCGCGGCGAGCCTGTGGATTGCAGCGCGTGTCTCCAAGCCGATTGAACAGCTGGCGCGTGCGGCATCGCAGGTGGCCGCCGGCGACTGGAATGCGCGCGTCGATATCCGGGCGCGCGATGAGATTGGCGTGCTGGCGAAAAGCTTCAACAACATGACGCACGAGCTGACGGAGCAGCGCGACCGGCTTGTGCAGAGCGAGCGCGTGGCGGCCTGGCGCGAACTGGCCCGTCGTCTGGCACATGAGCTGAAGAACCCGCTGTTCCCGCTGCAAATCACGGTGGAGAATCTGGTGCGCGCGCATCGCCTGCCGCGCGTGCAGTTCGATGAGGTGTTTCTGGAAGGGACCGGCACCCTGCAGGCGGAGATCAACAACCTGCGCGCGATCGTCAGCCGCTTCAGCGACTTTTCGAAGATGCCCGAGCCGCAGCTCGAGAAGATGGACCTGCGCGAAGCGGTGCAGCGGGTGATAGCGCTGCATGCTCCGGCGCTCGAGCAGAAACACATCAGCATCGGAACTTCCATCAGCCCGGAGCCGCTGCGCATCCTCGGCGATCCGGAACTGCTGCATCGCGCGTTGTCGAACCTGGTGCTGAACGCGATGGATGCGATGCCGGAAGGGGGCACGCTGACCATCTCAGCCTCGCGCTCGGCGGATTTCGCGCGTGTCGCAGTGGCCGACAGCGGTCCGGGCCTGAGCGATGAGGAGTGTTCGCGCCTGTTTACGCCCTACTTCACCACGCGGCAGCACGGCACCGGCCTGGGGCTGGCCATCGTGCAGTCGGTCGTCTCCGATCACCGCGGCAGCATCACCGTCGAGCGGCCGGAGGAAGGCGGCGCGCGGTTCGTGATCACTCTGCCGATGGTCAACTATTTGCTACCTGAACATGTGACGGCATGAGCAAAGCCGACATCCTGATTGTCGACGATGAAGCGAATACGCTGGCCTCGCTCTCCCGCGCCTTTCGCCTCGCGGGACATGAGGCGACCGTCTGCGATAACGCTGCGCGCGCGCTGGAGTTGGCGAGGTCGCGGCCCTTTGATCTGATCCTCTCGGACGTGGTGATGCCGGGTAAAGACGGGTTGGCGCTGCTTGAAGAACTGAAGGGCGGCGGCGTGGCGGCGCCCGTGGTGATGATGTCCGGCCAGGCGCACATTGAAATGGCGGTGCGCGCCACGCGCCTCGGCGCCCTGGACTTCCTGGAGAAACCGATCTCGACCGACAAGTTGCTGCTCACAGTGGAGAACGCGCTGAAGCTGAAGCGGTTGGAGGCGGAGAACCGCGAACTGCGGCATCGTGTCGGCAAGCATGAGCTGGTGTGGACCGGTGAGGCGATGCACCGTGTGATGGCGCAACTGGAGCGCGTTGCGGCCAGCGAATCGCGCGTTTGCATCTACGGCGAGACGGGCACCGGCAAGGAACTTGCCGCGCGCACCTTGCACGAGAAGAGCCAGCGCGCCGCCGGTCCTTTCGTCACGCTGAACTGCGCCGCGATTCCGACGGAGCTCATCGAGTCGGAGCTGTTCGGTCACGAGAAGGGCTCGTTTACAGGAGCGGCGCAGCGGCACGTCGGCAAATTCGAGCAGGCGCACCACGGCACGCTTTTTCTCGACGAAATTGGCGACATGCCGCTGGCGCTGCAAACACGGCTGCTGCGCGTGCTGGAAGAATCGGAAGTCGAGCGCATCGGTGGCGATAAGCCGGTCCCGGTTGACGTGCGGGTCATCGTCGCCACCCACCGCAATCTGGAAAAGATGGTGGAGGAGGGAAGCTTCCGCCGCGATCTCTACCACCGCGTCGTCGTCTTTCCCATCACGCTGCCGCCACTGCGCGAACGGCGGGAAGACATCCCGGCTCTCGTCGAATATTTCGCTCGCCAGGTCTGCGCGCAAAATAACTGGAAGGCTGTGGGGTTTTCGAAGGAAGCAGTCGAGGCCCTGTGCCGGATGCCATGGCCCGGGAACATCCGCGAACTGCGGAATGCCGTGGAGCGGCTGCTGCTGCTGGCGGCGGATAGCGTGGATCGCGCCACGGTCGATCTGGCGTTCCCTCAGGCCGGATCGGGTGGCGCTGCGGTGGGAATGCCTGCGGTGGAATCAACGGGCGCTCTCGCGGATCGCGTGGCGGCTTTCGAGCGCGCCACCTTGCTGGCCGAACTCGAACGGCACGGCGGGCACATTACGAACACCGCCAAAACGCTCGGCCTCGAGCGCAGCCACTTCTACAAAAAGTGCCAGCAACTGGGAATCGACCTGCGAGCCGAGCGGCAGTAGGTCGCGAGGCCAGCACCACGGGTGATCTGTCGGTCCGGACGGATCGACAGATCACCCGTGGTGCCAGAAAAATAGCGTTAGCGAACCCCTGTGGCCAGCAGGGTTGCGCTGGAGCGGCGGCGCGGAACCGTGGGCTCGACCAGCGTTTGGTAGCTGGAATAGACGGTGATGTGGAAGCAGGCCTGGTAGAACTCCTCTTCAACGTCGATCTTGCCGGCGGTTTGCAGCGGCAGCAGCCAGGCGCGCATCCAGGCGATCTCCTGGAGTGTCAGACCCTTCTTGCCGATATCGACGGCGGCGCCCGTCAGGTGCGGCGAGGCCAGGTCGCCGTCTGCTGCGGCCGCATTGCCGTTAATCCCCATGAGTTGCCGCTGGAAGGCGACCGTCCGGACCGCCGAGTTGACCTGCAGCGGGCGATGGAAGCGGGCGTAATGCACGCGGGCTACATCGCGCAGGAACTGTGAAGTCCACGGGCGGCAATAGCGCCGGTTTACGGGCAGATCGGCATTGACTCGCAGCGATGCGTTTACCGGAACCGCAACCAAATCGCCCTCGACGCGCATTTCGTTCAGTTGCTCATCGTCCGCGATCCGGACCAGGCCCTCGGCTGCGTTCCTCTCATTCTGGCGGAGCAGGGAAGCGCGGGACCCTCGCATCGGGGGCACAAAGCGTACCCTGGTGACGGCTGGAATGGCGCTCGCTCGCCGAGGGACGTCAGTTTCGAGCGAGGCGCGATGCATGGCCGCCCTGCCCAGGCGATGATGAGCGGTGGTTGCCGGGTGATGGACGGTCCGATGGTGATGGACGCGGTGAGAGGCGGAGCGATGCACTGTGGAGGCAAAGCAAGGCAGGGCAAGCGCCAGAGCGGGCGCAAGGGCAACAGCGGGGATCCAGGTACGCATGTATAGAAGACCGCGAAGAATCGTTGCGAGCCCTTTCAGACTACCTGACCCGAACGCGTCACAGAAGTAGCGACCCGGATTCCCGCAGGAAAGTTCTGTGGAAACGGCCGGGCACGAACAGGCTGGAGCGAGCAGGAACGGCGCACCTGTTGGTAATGCTAGGACCACAATATTCACTTGCGGTGCCGGGGCCGAGGAGTACAATTCCGCCAACCCGCAACATCGAAAAGCCCGGAAGTCTCCGGAGGTCTTTATGCCCGAAGCCGTCATTCAGCCCGAAGCGTCCATCGCACCGCTCAATGAAGCGCAGCGTATCGTCGATACTTTTGTTGCGCCATCGAAACTGTTCGCCGACGTACGACGGAGTGCCGCCTGGTGGGGACCGCTGCTGATCATGATTATCGTCTCCTCGTGTTTTGCGTTTATGGTCCAGAAGAAGGTCGGCTGGGCGGCGGTTTACGACAATGGCATCAACGCAGTGCCGAAGGTCAAGCGGATGATCGAGAGCCTGCCTCCTGACCAGCAGGCCGTCGCTCGGACGAAGGGAATTGCTCGTCAGCCATATTCTGCATATGCCGCGCCGGTGCTCACGACTATCTTTACTGCGATTTTTGCTCTGCTGGTTTGGCCCACTATCAACTTTGGCTTTGGCGGAACCGCAAAGTACAGCAAGGTGTTCGCGGTATTTATGTATGGAAATCTGATCAGCTATTGCGCGCGATACCTGCTGGCCATCATTGTTCTCTTAATTGGGGTTACACCCGAATCCTTCAACTTCAACAATCCCGTCGGCACGAACCTTGGTTTCTATCTCTTCGGCGGTGATTCTCCTCTGTGGCTGGTCACTCTCGGTACTTTCCTCGATGTTTTTGGTATATGGGCGTTGGTTGTCTGCTCGATCGGATGCTCGATCACAGGCCGAGTGAAGCGCGGAGCGGCTGCGGGCGCAGTTTTTGGATGGTGGGTTTTGTTCATGCTGGTAATCACCGGCTTCGTAACACTTGTCAGCTAGGTTGCAGCGCAAGAGCGAAAGGTCCGCCAGGAAGGCGGGCATCGTTTGTCGGGAACGTGAGTGTCTTCCACGTCTGCCTGGCCAGTGCGCACAGCTGAGAAAGCGGGAACCGTCGATCCTCAGATTGCGTAGACTGGTACCAGCGACGGCCTGACAATCGAAGTCCGATTTGCGCGTGTGCCGGGCACCGGGGGAAGTCTCTATCCATGCAATTTCGTGAGGCGTTCAGGGTCGCATTGCAGTCGCTTTGGGCGAACAAGATGCGCACCGTCCTGACCATGATCGGGGTGATCATCGGCGTCGCCTCGGTCATTGCCGTCATCACCCTCTCGAACGGCGCCAAGATGTTCGTGGTTCGCAAGATAGCGAATCACGGCTCCGACAGCATGACGGTGCAGCGCATCAACCCTGTCATCTTCAGTGCCGAGGATTTCCTGAAGCAGAACAAGCGCAAGAACATCGTCTACGACGACTACCTCTATCTGCGGCAATCCTGCACGCGGTGCCTCTCGCTGGGCGCATCGCTGACGTCGGCCGGCAGCGTGGTCAACGGCAAACAGTCGACCACCAACACTCAGATCTCCGGCTTAACCTCCAGCATGTTCGAGATCAACGACCTCAATGTTGTGGAGGGCCGCGCTCTCACTCCCATGGACGACCAGATGGGAACGCACAGCATCGTTATCGGCTACGACATCGTCGATAACCTGCTGCCCAACCGCGATCCCATCGGGCAGGAACTCCGCGTAGACGGTGAGATCTATACCGTCGTCGGCGTGGGCGAACGCAAGGGCGAGGTCTTCGGACAGAGCGAAGACAACTACGTGGACATGCCGCTCAGCACGTACCTGCATACGCACGGCGAGCACCAGAGCCTGAACATCTCAGCCAAGGCCGGCATGGCGCCGGGCGCTCTGGACAATCTGATCGACGAAGTTCGGGCTCTGATGCGCGCGCGCCGCCATAACGCCCCCGGCACGGAAGACGACTTCGCCATCCTGACGAACGACACCTTTATCAGCCTCTTCAACCAAATCACGGGCATGTTCGCCATGGTGATTATCGGCATCGCGGCGATCTCGCTGGTGGTGGGCGGCGTAGTCATCATGAACATCATGCTCGTGTCCGTCACCGAGCGGACGCGGGAGATTGGGATTCGCAAGGCGCTCGGTGCCAGACGGAGCGATGTACTGCTGCAGTTCCTCATCGAGTCTGCCAGCATGTCCCTGCTCGGCGGTTTTTTCGGTGTCGTGCTCGGGGTCAGCATTGCCAAGATTGTCACCGCTGTGGTCGGATTCCCGTCCGCTATTGCTGTCTGGGCTGTGCTTCTCGGGCTGTTTGTCGCCGCCAGCGTCGGGATCTTTTTCGGGGTTTATCCGGCGCGCAAGGCCGCCATTCTCGATCCCATTGTGGCCCTCCGGGCGGAGCTATAAGCCATGGCCCTTTCCGACTCGCGCGAATCCGTCCGCATGGCGCTGGACACGCTGCGTTCGAATAAGCTGCGCTCCGGCCTGACGATCCTGGGCATTGTCATCGGCGTGGCGACGGTGATCACGATTTCGTCCCTGATCAACGGCGTCAATAACCGCGTCGCCGACATCGCCAGCCAGTTTGGGACCAACGTGCTGTGGGTCTTCCGCTGGAATTTTATTGGCATCCGCCCAACCACCGAGATGCTGGCGCGCAAGCAGCTCACGCTCGACGATGCATACGCGCTGGAGAAGCTCCCGCATGTGGTGGCGGTGAACGCCGGGCGCCAGTACGCCAATTGGAATCTCGGCGTGGGCTACGTGGCCATTCAGTACAAGAACAAGAAGGTCCAGAACACCCAGCTCGAAGGCGACCTGCCCAGCTTCGCTAAGGTGGACGACGTGATGCTGCAGGAAGGCCGCCCCTTCACTCCCGAAGAGGACTTTCTGCGCGCCAACGTGTGCATTCTCGGCCACGACACGGCGGAGAAGCTCTTCGGCACCGACAATCCGCTGGGGAAGGAAGTCGTCGTCAACGGGGATGTCTTCACCGTCATCGGCGTGCTCGAGAAGTTCAAGCAGCTCTTCGGCGGTGGCAGCAATCCGAATGACAATAAAGCCGTCTTCCCGATGAGCACCTTCCACAAGATCCATCCCGAGATCCTGGACACCATCATCTCGCTCAAGTACGACGACTCGAAGAACAAGTCGATCGTGACGGAAGAGGTGCGGATGATGCTGCGGGAGCGGCGCCGCGTGCGGTCCGACAAGGACGACGACTTCGCCATCTTCGGGCCGGACAATATCCTTGACCTGTGGGGGCAAATCACCTCTGGGCTGGTCATCTTCATGTTCGCGGTCTCCAGCGTGGGGCTGCTGGTCGGCGGCATCGGGGTGATGAACATCATGCTGGTGTCGGTCACGGAGCGCACGCGGGAGATCGGCGTGCGAAAAGCCATTGGGGCCACAAAGCGGAATGTCCTGGTGCAGTTCAGCTTCGAGGCCATGACGCTGTGCGCCGTTGGTGGGGTGATTGGGATCCTGCTCGGGACTATCCTGACGCTGGCGATCCGTTACGGGTTCAAATTCCCGGCGAGCATGTCTAGCTTCTGGACCGTGACCGGATTCGTGGTGTCGTGCCTGATCGGCCTGGTCTTCGGCATCTACCCGGCGTGGAAGGCCGCGACGCTGGACCCGATCGAAGCCCTCCGCTATGAGTAGCCGGCAATTCGCCTCTCAAAAAAGAGTGAGGGGGATGCGGCAAACTGCTGAATGCGCAGGCTTTCCTTCGTCTGATTGATCGGGTCATTAATAGCCAATGAGTTAATCAGGTCTGGCCGATACCAACCGGAAGCCTTCCCGGCGTTCGCCGTAGAACTGCGCTATGATGAGAATATTCGGCAGGATCCCAGCCGCCGCGCACCTCTATGTCCAGAAGTTTCAGCCGCACCATCCTCGCCCTTTCTGTCGCCATCATCCTTGTCGTGCTTTTCGGGGGCTTCGGTCCCGCCGGCGTCAATGCCGGGCAGAGCGACGGCGCTTACCGTCAGATGGGGGTGTATGAAGAGGTCCTGCACAAGATTCAGACCGACTACGTCACCGACCCGAACATCCAGCAGGTGACCGCCGGCGCGCTGCACGGGCTGCTCGAGTCTCTTGATGCTGATTCCAGCTATCTGACCCCGCCGGAGTACCAAACCTTCGTTGCCCATCAGCACGAGGGACAGGCTCGTGTCGGCATGGACGTTTCGAAGCGGTACGGCTATGGCAGCGTCATCGCCGTGATCCCGGGCGGTCCAGCGGCCAATGCCCACATCGAGGACGGCGATCTGATCGAGTCGATTGACGGCAAATCGACGCGCGACATGTCCGTGGCTATGATCCGGCTGATGCTCGAAGGCAAGCCGGGCACGACCGTCAGCTTTGAGCTGGTGCGGCCGCGCAAGCCCGAGCCGGATGAGATCACGCTGACCCGGACGGCGGTCGCCATCCCGGCGCTTGGCGAGCAGCAGTACGAAAATTCCAGCATTGTTTACCTGAAGCCCACCGTGCTCAGCAAGGAGCGAGTGGATCAGGTGATTGCCCGGCTCCGCGAGATGCCGAAGGACAATAACAAGAAGGTGCTGCTCGATCTGCGGGACGTTGCGGAAGGCGATCCGCAGCAGGGCATTCGCCTGGCGAACGCCTTTGTTGAATCGGGCACGCTGGCTACGCTGCAGGGGCAAACCGTTCCCACGCAAACGTTTGCCGCAGACTCAGCAAAATTCGTCACTTCGGCGCCGCTGGTGGTTCTGGTGAATCACGGTACGGCTGGAGCTGCGGAGTTGACGGCTGCGGCTATTCTCGATCACAAGCGCGCTGACGTGGTCGGCGATCGCACCTTTGGCGAAGGCGCCATGGAGAAGACCTTCACGCTGCCCGACGGTTCTGCGCTGCTGCTCACGGTGGCCAAGTACCAGTCGCCTTCCGGCAAGAAGATCGAAGACGATGCGGTGACGCCGAACGTGGTGGTCAGCCAGAACATCGATCAGTTGCTGGCTGAGCAGGAGAATCCTTCCGAGCAGCGGCCGGATGACCAGCTCAACAAGGCGCTCGACATCCTGAAGCAGAAGAACGCCTAGGCAGCCGGGCGACAACACTCCGGGGGGAGGGGCAAGGCGTTCGATCGATGCCGGGTTACAACCTGATTACTCCAAACCCCGACGACGACCAGCCCGCTCCTGAAACACTCGGCCGACGGCATCGGCGAAACGACTCCGGTTTCGAGCCACCCTCCGGCACCCGCAAAGTGGGCGCGGGCATTCTGCTCGCATTCCTGATATTTCTGGCAGCGGCCGCCGGCAGCCTCGCCGGACTGATGCTGGTCTACTCGGTGGATCTGCCGCAGATCGACGAACTGGAGCACTACCGGCCCGCAACCACGACGGAGCTCTACGACGTCCACGGCCGCAGCTTCGGCAGCTTTGCCCTGGAACGCCGTGTCGTCGTGGGCTACAACGACTTCTCGCCGAAGCTGCGCGATGCGGTGCTCTCCATTGAAGACCGCAATTTCGAAAACCACTGGGGTATCAACCTGGTCCGGATCGGCGGGGCGCTGTGGCACGACGTTCGCTCGAAAGGCCGCGCGCAGGGCGCCTCAACGCTGACGATGCAGCTGGCGCGCAATCTCTTCCTCTCCAATGAGCGCACGCTGACCCGCAAGCTGCAGGAGGTCTTCCTGTCGCTGCAGATCGAGCATCGCTTCACGAAAGAGCAGATCTTCACTCTGTACGGGAATCAGATTTACCTGGGCAGCGGCGTCTATGGCTTCGAAGCCGGCGCGGAGTATTACTTTTCAAAACACGCCAGCAATCTGACGCTGCCCGAAGCCGCGCTGCTTGCCGGGCTGCCGAAGGGGCCGGTGGAATTCTCGCCGATCCTGAACCCGGAGCGGGCGTTTCGCCGCCGCAACGTGGTGATCGACGCCATGCTCGAGGACGGGAACATAACGGCCGCGGAGGCAGAAACCGCGCGCTCCGCGCCTCTGGGGCTGCATCTCGAGGCGCCGCCGAATTCGGTCGCGCCGTGGTTTGTGGAGGAGGTGCGGCGGGAGCTGGAGCGGCGCTTTGGCACCGAGCAGGTGCACGAGGCGGGGCTGAAGGTCTACACCACGCTCGATCTGGATTACCAGAAGACGGCGAACCAGGCCGTGCTCGATGGGCTGGCCGCGTGGGAGCGGCGGCAAGGCTGGCGCGGGCACTTGCTGAACGTGATCGCCGGCGGCCTCAATATCGATACGTTCAAACACCCGGACTGGAGTATTCCTCCGGAATCCGGCACGTACCTGCACGCGCTGGTTACTGGGATACTGCCGTATCAGGTGACGGCGCGCATCGGGAACTGGCAGCTCATTCTTTCGGCGGACGACTGGCAGTGGACCGGCTTCAAAACGGCCGCGGATTTCCTGCACGTCGGGGACATCATCTACGTGAAGATCATCGGGCAGGACGGCTCATTTCTGCACGGCACTCTGGAGGAAGACTCGGGCGCGCAGGGAGCACTGCTCGCGATGGATAACGCCACGGGTGACGTGGTGGCGCTGGTGGGCGGACGCGACTTCAACCTGTCGCAGTTCGACCGTGCGACCCAGGCAGAACGGCAGACGGGGTCATCGTTCAAGCCGTACGTCTACACGACTGCGGTGGAAGACGGGCTGACGCCGGCAGACACGATTGTCGACCATCCTGTTTCGTTTGGCTCGTGGACGCCGCATAACTACGACGGACGCTTCCTTGGGCGGATATCGCTGCTGAAGGCGTTTGCGGATTCGCGCAATATTCCGGCCATCGAGCTGACTGCTCGCGTTGGCGTGAAGAACGTCGTCAATACGGCGCACAAATTCGGAATCACGTCGAACATCCCGTACTTCCTGCCGATTGCTCTGGGCTCGGCTGAAGTGACGCTGGAGCAGCAGGTGGATGCCTATTCAGTGTTCCCGAACGACGGCATCCGCATCGCCCCGCGCATGGTGCGGCGCGTGGTCAACGCTGATGGCGTGCCGCTTGACGAGCCGACTCCGGAAGTTAACGAAGTGATCAGCCAAAAGACGGCGCGCACCATGATGGTCTTCCTGCGCAGTGTGACAACGGAGGGAACGGCGGCGGCGCTGGCGAAGCTCAATCACCCGCTCGGCGGCAAGACCGGAACGACGAACGACTTTACGGATGCGTGGTTCCTCGGATTTTCGCCATCCGTGACGTGCGGCGTGTGGGTGGGCTACGACGACCGGCAGTCGCTGGGCGACAAGCAGACGGGAGCTGCAGTGGCAC
>DASYYN010000123.1:0-7334 GCA_035933815.1 Acidobacteriaceae bacterium | reverse complement strand
CAGCGGAATGGCGTTGGAGATGGCCACGCTGGTTATCCCAGGCACAGCGGCCATCCTGTTCATCATGTCCTGTTCCATGCGGATGACCTTGTCGGCATCGGGCACTTCAGCCTCGGGGATGCTGATCCGCAGCGTCTGGATGGGCGTGGCATCGAAGCCGGGGCTGACATGAGTGAGCGCGCGGAAGGTGCGAATCATCAGGCCGGAACAGATGAGCAGCACGAAGGCGAGGCTCACCTGTATGACGACCAGCGTATTGCGCGTGCGATGCCGTTCGCGCCCCTGGCTCAGGCTGCGGCCGCCCTCGCGCAAACCGGTGCCGGCGCGCACACGGCCGTAGCGAAGAGCCGGGATCGATCCGAAAAGAAGGCTGCAAAAGAGCGCAACCAGCACGGTGAAGCCAAGCACCGGCAGGTTGATGCCGATGTCGTTCAGGCGCGGCAAACCGGAGGGCGCGAGCAGGACGAGCAGGTGGAGCGCACCCCAGGCGAGCGCCAGGCCAAGTCCTGTGCCCAGCGCGCCGATCACGATGCTTTCGACGAGGAATTCCTGAGTGATGCGCCAGCGGCTGGCGCCGAGTGCGGAGCAGATGGCGAGTTCCTGGCGACGGCCCTCTGCGCGCACCAGCATGAGGTTCGCGACATTGGCGCAGGCGATGAGGAGCACGATGCCGATGCTGCCCATCAGAATCCATAAGGTCGCGCCCACGTCTCCGACAACGTCGCGCATCAGCGGGCGGACTGTGGGAGTGAGGCGGGCTTTCCTGAACAGCTCCATGCTGAACCCCGGCGGAGCGGGGAAGCTGTTCCACACCGTCGGGATCATGCGCGCGATGTCGGCGTTGGCGCTGGCGATGGTTTGCCCGGGACGAAGGCGGGCGATGCCTTCGTAGCTGAACTGGCCCAGCGTCGTCTTGTTGCGGTCGAGCTGCAGCGGCATATAGAGGGAGGGCTGAATCGTCCAGTCGAGAAAGCGGAAGTTCTGTGGCATGACGCCGATCACCTGGCGAATTTTGCCGTTGATGTTGATGGGGTGGCCGACGATCGAGCGATCACCGCCGAAATGGCGCTGCCAGTAGCCATAGCTGAGGATCACGGTTTGCGGAGCGTCGGGCGCCGCATCGGCGCGGCTGAAGGTGCGGCCCAGCATGGGAGCGATGCCGAGGACGGGAAGGAGACCATCGGTGACGTCGAGGCCCTGGACCTGCTCGGGAGTGCCCTGGCCGGTTACGTTGACGGAGTCGCCCTGATAAAGGCCGATGTCCTCGAACGCGCGACCTTGTTCGCGGTAGATGAAGTAATTCGACGGGGCCATGTTGACTTCGTCGAAGTTGATCCCGGGCGCGGTGTGCCAGACGCCCACGAGCTGGTTCGGATGGGGATAGGGGAGGGGCTTGAGCAGAACTCCTTCGAGGACGCCGAAGACGGTGATGGTGGCGCCGACTCCCGCTGCCAGCGTGACGAGGGTTACCAGCGTGAACATCGGCGCGCGCAACAGGCGGCGCACAATCTGCTTCAGTTGGGTCGTCAGTTCCACCGTTTCGTCTCCTCGGTCTGGGACAAAGTCGTCCGGTCAGAGAGAGCTACGCAGGCCCGAGCCCCGGTGTTCCGGTGGAGGAAGGGGGTAACGCCGATTTTGTGACGAACGGGAAGGATTCTCTGCGGGAGCCGGTGCAGCGGGCGCCAGGGCCGGGGGCTGCAAGCGACAGAATGGATCGCGTTCGGGAGATCCGGGATGATGCCTGGTTTGCCATCAGGTTGCCCGCAATGTTAACTTTCTAGCTACTACGCATCCGAGCGATGTCTGGGCGTAGTGTCAGGACGCTGAGTCAGGCCAGGGCCGACCCGGCGCTTGTCGCAAGCCCCAATTCCCCACGCACGCTGGATGTGTCATGAAGCGCGTATTCCCCCTGCTGGCAGCGATTTTCGGCATCGCTGCGCCTGCGCTTGCCACGGTAAGCGTCTCGAGCCCCGCGAATAATGCAACGGTGACCTCGCCGGTGCAGTACATTGCCACCGCCACGGCGTCGACCTGCGCGAGCGGCGTGTCGTCGATGGGGATCTATGTAAACGACCAGCTGCAGTATGTGGTGAACGGCAGCAGCCTGAATACGACGCTGGCGCTGGCTCCCGGCTCGTATTACACGGTGGTTGAGGAGTGGGACAACTGCGGAGGGGCGACGACGCAGCCAGTGAACATCACGGTAGGCACTGCGCCGAGCCCGAGCGGAGTGTCGGTCACCTCGCCTGCTCCGAACAGCATGGTGACTTCTCCGGTGACCTATCAGGCGACGGCAACGACGAGTTGCGCGAGCGGCGTGGCGGCGATGGGAATCTACGTTAATAACCAGCTCCAATACCAGGTGAACGGGAGCAGCCTGAATACGACGCTCTCGCTGGCGGCGGGAAGTTACGACACGGTGGTGCAGGACTGGGACAACTGCGGCGGGTCGAACACGACGGACGTTCCGATCACGGTGACGACGGGCAGTTCGGGTGGGTCGGGTGGAACAGGTGGGTCGGGCGGCGGATCGGGTACGCCGGGGGTGACGGTGACGAGTCCGGCTGCGAACAGCACGGTCACCTCGCCTGTGACGTATCAGGCGACGGCGACGACGAGTTGTGCGAGCGGCGTGTCGGCGATGGGGATCTACGTCAATAACCAGCTGCAGTACCAGGTGAACGGCAACAGCCTGAACACGACGCTCTCGCTGGCTCCGGGCAGTTACGACACGGTGGTGCAGGACTGGGACAACTGCGGGGGCGCGGGGAAGACGGACATTCCGATCACGGTGACGAGCGGCAGCTCGGGCGGGACGGGTGGTTCTGGCGGCTCGGGTACGCCGGGGGTGACGGTGACGAGTCCGGCGAACAACAGCACGGTGACTTCGCCGGTGACGTTCACGGCGACGGCAACGACGAGTTGCGCGGCGGGCGTGGCGTCGATGGGAATCTACGTCAACGATCAGCTGCAATACGTGGTCAACAGCAGCAGCCTGAATACGTCGCTGACGCTGGCTCCCGGCAGCTATTACACCGTGGTGCAGGAGTGGGATAACTGCGGAGGATCGTTGACGACGCCGCGCAACATTACGGTGAGCAGCGGCGGCGGGACCACGGGCGGAGGCGGCACAGCCAGTGTGCTGACCTGGCACATGGACAACAACCGCAGCGGACTGAACGCGAAGGAGACGTCGCTGACGCCGAACAACGTGAACGCGCAGGATTTCGGCAAGCTGTTCTCGTACCTTGTGGATGGCTATGTCTACGGGGAGCCGCTGCTGATGTCGAACGTGACCGTCAACGGCAGCACGCACGACGTTCTGTACGTGGCGACGGAGAACGACAGCGTGTACGCGTTCGACGCGGACAGTTACGGAAGCGGCGCGCCGCTGTGGCACACTTCGCTGCTGCGGTCCGGAGAGGCGCCGATCACGGTTGGGTCCATTCAGCCGGTGCTGGGCGTGACGTCGACGCCGGTGATTGACCCGTCGACGAACACGATTTATGTTGTGTCGGCGCAGACGACCAGCAGCAGTGCTTCGTTCCGTCTGAACGCGCTGGACATCACGACGGGCGCGCAGAAATTTGGCGGTCCGGTGACGATTCAGGCGTCGGTACCGGGCACTAATGCGAGCGGGAGTAACGGCGTCGTTTCGCTGACGACGGCGTGCGTGCAGCGAGCGGCCCTGTTGCTGGCGAACGGGAATGTCTACATCGGATTTGGCGGCTGCCCCACAGGCTGGCTGCTGGCCTACAACGCGCAATCGCTCCAGCAGGTAGGGGTGTTCAACGCGAGTCCCAACCTGAACGGGACGGGCGGATTTGCGAGCGCCGGCGGAGTGTGGATGGGCAGCGGTGGTCCGGTGGCGGACAGTGCGGGCAACATTTACGTGGCGACCGGGAATGGTCCGTGGGACGGGCAGACCGCGTGGAGCGACTCGGTGCTGAAGTTCAGTCCAACGCTGCAACTCGAGGACTACTTCACTCCGGCGGACTACGGGTTCATGGGCTGCAACGATGCCGATCTGGCGGCCGGCGGGTTGCTGCTGATTCCGGGGACGTCGGAAGTGCTGGCCGGCGGCAAGACGGGCAAGCTGTATCTGGTGAACACGGCGAACATGGGTCACGAGCAGGCGAACGATGGCGGCGCGACGCAGACGCTGTGGTTCGAGTCGGACCTGTCGGCGCCGTATCAGGCGAGCTGTACCGATACGACGGGCACGTACAGCGCGAACATCAATTCGTATGAGATTTTTGGGACCTCGGCGTATTACAACGGATCGGTGTATCTGGGGATCACGCCAACGACGTCGAGCACGCCGGCGGGGATTCGGCAGTTCGCATATTCGGGGACACTGACGCCGGGAGCATACACGGGAACGACTGCCCAGCAGAAAGTGCCGGGCACGACGCCGTTCATCTCCTCGAACGGAAATTCCGGAGGA
The DNA here is from genome assembly GCA_035933815.1 of Acidobacteriaceae bacterium. Lineage (GTDB taxonomy): Bacteria > Acidobacteriota > Terriglobia > Terriglobales > Acidobacteriaceae > Palsa-343. The sequence continues at coordinate 2,887 of DASYYN010000123.1, read as the reverse complement.
ATCCTCTGGATGATCGACACGGGCGAGCCGCTGCAGAACGGCACCAACAGCACGCCGACAACGGCGACACTGCGCGCCTACGATGCGGATGCGTTCCCGAACGCGCTCTACAACAGCAGCACGAACTCGGCAGACACGCCGGGATATGGGATCAAGTTCACCTCGCCGATTGTGGCCAACGGGAAGGTCTATATCTCGACGGGACACGATGCGGTGACGGCGGCGAATCCGCGGGGCGAGATTGACGTGTATGGGCTGAAGTAGAACGGGCGGACGGCGAGTCGGAGATTCGCCGTCCTCTTCCTCTCAGCGACTGCTTCTCAGAGCAGACCGCTGAACAGGCAACGCGTCAGTTCGTGACCGGTGGCACGACGATTCGAAGAATCTGGCCGAGTCCGACAGGCGGCGGACCAAAGCCCACGTTCGATACATAGAGAGCTCCGTCGGGTCCGAATGTCATTGCCGTAGGGAGAAATAATCCGCTGGCGATTTCTTCGAGACCGCTGTCCGTTACGCGGAGAACCTTTCCGGTGCCCGGGGTGGGAAACGGATTGCCGGTGGTGTTTTCGAGGATATACATGTAGCCCTCGTGATCGAAAGCCACACCCAGAACGGTGGTTACGCCCGTTACAACGGTCTGGACCTGTCCGCTCGGCGTAATCTTCAAAATCTTCGAGGAGCCTTCGACGATCGGAAATGTATTCAGGTTTCCGACGTAGAAATTCCCGTGGTAAGCGACGGCGGTTGGGACGATGTGACCCTGGGTAGCGGAAATGTCCGCAACCCTGCGAATGCTTCCATCAGGCGAGACCGCATCCAGCTCTCCGTGGTTCGGTTCCACGGCGTACAACTCTCCGCGGACGGCGACCATGCTGTACCAGGTGCCATCGGGCTCAAAGTCCCCCGGATTTGGATTCGCGACCGGGTGTGCTTTCTGATAGGCGCTCAGGTCGGCGATCATCGTCCAGGTGCCGTTCGAGTTGACCCTGAAGATGCCGTTCGTTGTACCCTGGAGTCCGTGAGAACACCCCGACCCGGCAGTGATCGCATACAAAGTGTTCCCGATAAATGCCACGTCGGCGACGCCGCTGATGAGTGTTCCCTGATCCGGGCTGGTCTCGCTCGACGGCAGGCCGTCGATGACGGTGGTGCGGTTTCCGTTCGCGTCGAATTTGGAGATGCGAGAGGTGTAGCCGCCCGTGTACGGCCCAACCGGAACGGGGACCTGCTCACACATCTCGGGCGTGGTCGAAGTTGTGCCTCCGGCACCCCCTTCGGCGACATACAAATAGCCGTCCGGCCCGAAGGTGAGCCCACGGGGATTATTCAACCCGGTGCCAAATACAGTCACATTGGGGGACTGCCCTTTTGCATCAGGCTGGAAGCAGGCAGGAACAACGATGGACAGACAAAAGCAGACTCTCAGAATGGTAAACGGCCTCATCTCGATCTCCTCTGGTTCACGAATGGTTGCGGATAGAGGGGGAACATCGTTCGGGTTTGCACGCCAGGAAACGAAGCAGACCGCATCCGGCGAGGCGAAGGCAATGAAGAGGAGGTGAAGGATTGGGTAAAGATTTGGTGAAGCGGTAAGCTCTTTCACACGGCGGAGTTCCGTGGGAGACTGGAGCATCCGTCTCGCGAGGAATCGTGCCCAGCACCCTGCCTGGACCCGTGTTGCAAATCGGCGAATTGGAGCTGGACTGCGGCCGGTTTGAGCTGCGGCGCCACGGCCATGCCGTGCGCGTGGAACGGAAGCCGATGGAACTGCTGATCCTGCTGGTCTCGCGCGAGGGGCAGCTGGTGACGCGCGCCGAGATTGCCGGGCGGCTGTGGTCGAACGAGGTTTTCGTCGATACCGAGCACGGCATCAACACGGCCATCAGAAAGCTCCGGTACTGCCTGCGCGACGACCCGGACGATCCCCGATACATTCAGACGGTATCGGGCAAAGGCTATCGGTTCATCGCTGCGGTTTCGGTTGTGCCAGGATTCTCTGCTGAGGTGGCGCCCGAGCCGGTTGCGACGCCCGAGCCGGTTGCAGCCGATGCTCCGCCCTCACGACGCAGAGCGCCGGCCTGGTATGTGGGAGCGGGGCTGTGCCTGTTTCTGGCGGTGGCGGCTTTGATTCTCTCTCGGTTGCCGCATCGGCCACCGGAGGTCAGATACGTTCAGCTGACGGATTTCACCGATTCGGCTGTCGCGCCGACGCTCTCGCCGGATGGACGAATGGTGGCGTTCATCCGCGGCAGCAACTCGTTTCTGACGTCCGACGAAATCTACGTAAAGATGTTACCGAATGGAGAAGCCCGGCGGGTGACGGACGACAGTCGGCCGAAATATGGGCCGGCTTTCTCGCCGGATGGGGCGGAGATTGCCTACACGGTGATGGATGGCTCCGGGTTTTCGACATACGAAGTGTCGGCACTGGGAGGCGAGTCTCAGCTTCTGCTGAAGAACGCGGCGGGACTGGTATGGCTGGATCCGCAACGGCTGCTCTTTTCGGAGAGGCGGTCGGGGGTTCATCTGGGGGTGGTTACGGCTGCGGTGACGCGCGCGGGCCTGCGTGACATTTATTTTCCTGCGCACGAACGCGGCATGGCGCATTACTCGTATCCGTCTCCAGATCGGCGATGGGCGTTAGTGGTGGAGATGAATGGGAACGGCGAGTGGGCGCCGTGCCGGCTTGTTGCTCTGCAAGGGCAGACCGCACCGCGTCCGGTTGGTCCGCCGGGCGCGTGTACCTCCGCCGGGTGGTCGCCAGATCAAGTGTGGATGTATTTCACTGCGCGGGTGAACGGACAAAGTCACCTGTGGCGGCAACGTTTCCATGAAGGAGCGGCGGAACAAATTACTTTTGGCCCGACGGAAGAGGATGGAGTGGCCG
>DASYYN010000113.1:0-2994 GCA_035933815.1 Acidobacteriaceae bacterium | reverse complement strand
TGTCGCTGGAGAAGGCCACCCTGAATGACCTCGGCGAGGCGAAGAAGATCGTGGTGGAGAAGGAGAACACCACCATCATCGACGGCGCCGGCAAGCAGTCCGACATCAAGGCCCGCATCGAGTCGATCCGTCAGCAGATCGAGGAGGCCACCACCGACTACGACAAGGAGAAGCTGCAGGAGCGTGTTGCCAAGCTCTCCGGCGGCGTCGCCGTCGTCAAGGTCGGTGCGGCCACCGAGATCGAGATGAAGGAAAAGAAGGCTCGCGTGGAGGATGCGCTGCATGCGACCCGCGCAGCCGTGGAGGAAGGCGTGGTGCCGGGCGGCGGCGTCGCCCTGATCCGCGCGCACAAGGCGCTCGACAAGCTCGAGGGAGCGAACGAGGACCAGACGGTTGGTATTCGCCTCCTCGCCCGCTCGATCGAAGAGCCGTTGCGTCAGATCGTGGACAACGCCGGCGAGGACGCCGCCGTGGTCCTCAACAAGATCAAGGAAGGCAAGGGCACTTACGGCTACAACGCCGCCACGGGCGAGTTCGGTGACCTGATCGAACAGGGTATTCTCGATCCGACCAAGGTTACCCGCCTGGCGTTGCAGAACGCCGCGTCGGTTGCAGGTCTGCTGCTGACGACAGAGGTTATGGTGGCCGAGGCTCCGAAGGACGAGGAGCACAGCCACGCGATGCCGCCGGGCGGCGGCATGGGCGGACTGGATATGTAACTCCCCCCTCGAAAGAGGTATCGATTCTAAAAGGATGAGCCGATAACCTCATCGGCACTGGTTAGGGGAGACGCCCGACCCCAAAGCGGGCGGTTTCCCTGAAAGACGCGGAGCAAGACCCCCTATTCCGCGCAATCTTAGAGGCCCGCCTAGTGCGGGCCTTTTTTTTGGTGCGCCCGGCAGGGCGCACTCTCTGGGAGGTGAAAGTCCTCCGCACACCCGGCAAGGGGAAGTGCTAGCTGAGCGGCAACGGCGTCATCGCGAGATGGGGTCGGGAGGAAGCTGTGGGCAAAGCGCTGGCCTGACGAACAGGAAGCGGATAGAGGCGACGCATCGGGGTGAGACGGCCATGATCGTCAAAGCCCGGTACTTGCACGGAACGGTGCGGCGTAGATCCGACAGGCATAAGCGTGAAAGAGGGTGCGCAATACCCGGGGAGATCTGGCGGTGTGCCGCTGTGCTACGAGGATCGAGAGGTCCTCGGAGGCATCGCCAGAAGTCAGCAGAAGCCATAGTAGGCAGCGATGCCGAAGGGCCGAACAACGACGCCGAGAGTAGGACGGGTGATCTCGAAGCGAACCGATGAGGCAGAAGCCCCCGCGAGGGGGACCGAGCGGCAAGGTGCGGGCCGGAAGTCCGGCACCCGGCGGCTCGGCGCTGAGGTACGCGCGGCGACACCCGAGCAAACGAAATCGGAGGATCACCTGATGGAGCGGGTGGTCGAACGCAGCAACTTGTGGCTGGCGTACCAGCGAGTGGTCAAGAACAAAGGCGCACCGGGGGTCGACGACCTCACGGTCGGCGAGTTCAAAGACTGGCTCAGGGTGCACTGGCCGAGGGTGAAGCAAGCGTTGCTGGAAGGACGGTACATACCGCATCCGGTGCGTCGGGTGGACATCCCCAAGCCTTCAGGCGGGGTTCGTACGCTCGGGGTGCCGACGGTATTGGACCGACTCATCCAGCAAGCCCTGCATCAGGTCCTGCAGCCCCTGTTTGAGCCGACGTTTTCGGAGGGCAGCTTTGGCTTCCGTCCGGGTCGCAGTGCTCATCAGGCGGTGCGCAGGGCGCAGGCGTACATCCGCGAAGACAAGCGCTGGGTGGTCGATCTTGATCTGGAGAAATTCTTCGATCGAGTCAACCACGATGTGCTGATGGCGCGGGTGGCACGTCAGGTCAGGGATGCACGAGTGCTCAAGCTCATCCGACGGTTCCTGACAGCCGGGATGATGCAGGACGGATTGGTCGAGCCGCGCACCGAGGGTACTCCGCAAGGCGGTCCGCTCTCGCCGCTGCTATCCAACATCCTGCTGACGGACCTGGATCGGGAGCTGGAAAGACGAGGACTCGCCTTCTGCCGTTACGCGGACGACTGCAACATTTACGTGCGCAGTCGCGTAGCGGGCGAGCGCGTCATGCGCGGGATCAGGGTCTTCCTCGAGGAGGTCCTGCACCTGCAAGTGAACGCCAAGAAGAGCGCGGTGGCGCGGCCCTGGGTACGTAAGTTCCTGGGGTTCAGCTTCACCGTGCAGCGGGAAACCCGCCTGCGGATTGCCCCTGAGAGCGTGCGGCGACTGACCAAGCGTATCCGCGAGCTGCTGCGCAGCGGGCGCGGGCAGTCGTTGGCACACACCATTGAGACCCTGAACCCACTGCTACGGGGCTGGATCACTTACTTCCGGCTCACGCAAAGCAAGGGGGTTCTGGAGGCGCTTGACGGGTGGGTGCGACGACGACTGCGCTGTTTGCTGTGGCGGCAGTGGAAACGGCCCCGGACTCGGGGGCGCAAGCTCCTCGCCCTGGGGCTGGACGCCGAGCGGGCCTGGCGCAGTGCCATGAATGGCCGCGGTCCGTGGTGGAACGCGGGTGCGTCCCACATGAACCACGCCATTCCTGCGGCTTACTTTACCCGCATGGGGCTGGTCTCCCTGCTGCGTGAGCAGCAGCGACTCCAGTGCGTTCGTTGAACCGCCGTATGCGGACCCGCACGTACGGTGGTGTGGGAGGGTGGTGAGCGCAAGCTCACCGCCCTACCCGATCCGAAGGGATAATTATGCCGAGCCAGATGCGTCTTGCCCGCGGCGCAGCCTGATTTGCCACCATCGCACTCGGCATAGTTTTCTAGCTTCTCCTCCAGTCGTGATCGGAGAGGCAAGCATGAGCACGGCAGCATTCTTTGCGTTCAGTGGCACTCGTCGTCGCATGTACGCAGGCCCATTGGGCCCACACATCGATGGGCTCATAACATGGCTTCAGGAGCAGCATTACACACAGCATT
>DASYYN010000082.1:0-26686 GCA_035933815.1 Acidobacteriaceae bacterium | reverse complement strand
CATCATCTGGATCGAGAAGATGCTCACGAAGCCCGAGGCCATCCAGATGTACAGCCACGCCGCGGTCTTCTGCTGCCCGTCGGTCTACGAGCCCTTCGGCATCATCAATCTGGAGGCGATGGCCTGCCGCGCGCCGGTCGTGGCCAGCGCCACGGGTGGCATTCTCGAGGTGGTTGTGGACGGCGAAACTGGCTGGCTCGTTCCCTTCGATCAGGATCCCGTCACCAGCTTTCCTCTGCATCCGGAGAAATTCTCGCGCGACCTGGCCGCGAAGATCAGCGCCCTGCTCGCCGATCCGGCGAAGGCGAAGCAGTTTGGAGAGGCGGGACGCAGGCGCGTCGAGCAGACCTTCTCATGGACGGCGATTGCAGCCCAGACTATCGAGCTCTACAAAGAGCTGCTGGCGAAGAGGAGCGCCGCGACTCCCGATCACTGACAACTGAACGCTGATCACTGGCGGCTGGCTGCTGACCGCTACCTCGCGCTGTCTTCCCCCACCTTCAGCACGGCGAGAAACGCCTCCTGCGGAATATCCACTTTCCCGATCCGCTTCATGCGCTTCTTGCCTTCCTTCTGCTTCTCCAGCAGCTTGCGTTTTCGGGTAATGTCGCCGCCGTAGCATTTTGCCAGCACGTTTTTACGCAGCGCCGAAACCGTTTCGCGTGCAATGATCTTCGACCCGATCGCCGCCTGAATCGCCACCTCAAACTGCTGCCGCGGGATCAGTTCCCGCATCTTCGAAACCAGCGCCCGTCCGCGCTCGTACGCGTGATCGCGATGGACAATGATGGACAGCGCGTCGACCGGCTCGCCCGAAACGAGGATGTCCATCTTCACCATCGGCGACTCCCACGTGCCGGAGAGGTGGTAATCGAGCGACGCGTATCCACGCGAGACGGATTTCAGCCGGTCGTAGAAGTCGAGCACGATCTCATTGAGCGGCAGCTCATACGTCAGCATGACCCGCGTCGCCGCAACGTATTCGAAGTTCTTCTGTCGGCCGCGCTTTTCTTCCACCAGCTTCAGGATGCCGCCGACGTACTCCTCATTCGTCAGGATCATCGCCGTGATGATCGGCTCCTCGATCTTGTTGATCTCACTCTGATCGGGCCAGCGCGATGGATTGTCCACCTCGAGCATCGACCCGTCCGTCATGTGCACCTTATAGCGAACGCCCGGCGCTGTCGTAATCAGATCGAGATTGAATTCCCGCTCCAGCCGCTCCTGGATGATCTCCATGTGCAGCAGGCCGAGGAAGCCGCAGCGGAAGCCAAAGCCCAGCGCAACGCTGCTTTCCGGCTCGAAGAAGAACGATGAGTCGTTGAGCCGCAGCTTCTCGAGTGCGTCGCGCAGCAGGGTGTGCTCATGCGAGTCCACGGTGTAGAGGCCCGCGAAGACCATCGCCTTGATCTCTTCGAAGCCGGGCAGCGGCTCGGCCGCGGGGCGCGCATCGTCGGTGATCGTGTCGCCCACCCGCGTGTCCGAAACGTTCTTGATGGTCGCGACGAAAAAGCCCACCTCGCCCGCTGACAGTTCCTCGATCTCCACCGGCTTCGGCGTCAGCACGCCCATCGATTCGACATCGAACACCTTGCCGTTCGACAACAGGCGGATCTTCATCCCCTTGCGCATCCGTCCATGTACCACGCGCGCCAGCACAATGACGCCGCGGTACGGATCGAACCAGGAATCGAAAATCAGCGCCTGCAGCGGAGCCTCGGGATCGCCCTTCGGCGGAGGCAGCCGCTTGACGATGGCTTCCAGAATGTCCGGCACGCCCTGTCCCGTCTTCGCGCTCACCGGGATCGCGTCTGTCGCGTCCAAACCGACGGTCTGCTCGATCATTTCCTGCGTGCGTGGGATGTCGGCGCTCGGCAGATCGATCTTGTTGATGACGGGGATCACTTCGAGACCGTGATTGATCGCCAGATATGCATTGGCCAGCGTCTGCGCTTCGACTCCCTGCGAGGCATCCACCACCAGCAGCGCGCCCTCGCAGGAGGCCAGCGACCGCGATACTTCATAGGAGAAGTCCACGTGCCCGGGCGTGTCGATCAGGTTCAGCTGATACGTCTCGCCGTCTTTCGCCGGATACATCATGCGGACCGAATGAGCCTTGATGGTGATGCCGCGCTCGCGCTCCAGATCCATCGCGTCCAGCACCTGGGCCTGCATCTCGCGCGCCGTCAGCGAGCCGGTCAGCTCCAGCAGGCGGTCAGAAAGCGTGGACTTCCCGTGATCGATGTGCGCGATGATCGCGAAGTTGCGGATGTGTTTGTTGTCCATCGAAGAAGGCCGGGAACGCAGGCCGCACGAAGGCCATTTGGCTTGCGGAGAGAAACTTCGCCGGAAGCCTCAGTTTACCATCGGCATTCTTGACACCGGGCCCTACAATAAAGGTTCCACTCGCTCATGGTGTTGAAGAGATTTCTCGTCGCAGGCGGCCTGGCTGCTCTTGTTGTTCTCACAGGCTGCCCGTCGAAACAGAATCCGGCTGCGCATCCCCCGGCGCAGGCCACAGCGCCTTCGCTCACTACGGCTCCGTCCGCCCAGGCCGCATCGGCGCCTGCAAACCCTCCTGCTGCGCAAGCCGCGCCTGCGCAGACGACTCTCGCGCAGGCCGCCTCAGCGAATGCGGACCGCGACCGCCAGCTCATCGATGCCGTCGAAAAGGCCTACAACGCAGGCATGAGCGATTACCAGCAGGGTCACACGGCCTCGGCTCGCGCCAATTTCGACTACGCCGTGGACCTGATGCTCAAGTGCAACTGCGATATTCGGAGCGACGCGGCCATCTCCGATGAGTTCGACCGCATTGTCGATGCCGTGAACACGCTGGAGATGGACGCTCTCGCCCAGGGCACGCCGCTGCAGCCGCAGGCGGAGACGCCCGTCGACGTTGCCGGCAACATCACCGCGCCGGCCAATCCCACCGTCGCCGCCAAGGCTACCGCCGAGCTGAAGACCACGCAGTCCGACCTGCCGCTGGTCATCAACGATTACGTCGCAGCGTACATCGACTTCTTCAGCAACAATCCCCGGGGACACGCCACCATCATCAACTCGCTCGAGCGCATGGGCGCCTACAAGGAGATGATCCAGCGCGTGCTGCGCGAAGAAGGAGTCCCGCAGGACCTGATCTATCAGGCTGTTGCTGAGTCCGGCTTCCGCCCGCAGGCCGTCAATCCGCGCTCCCACGCACGGGGCATGTGGCAGTTCATGCCGTGGGCTGCCTACGGACTGGAGCGCACCGCCTGGTACGACCAGCGCTTTGATCCTGTCGAGTCGACTCGCGCCTATGCCCGCGAGATTAAAAAAATGTACGACCAGCTCGGCGACTGGTACCTGGCGATGGCCGCGTACGACTGGGGTCCGGGCAATATACAGAAGGCCGTGCAGCGCACCGGCTACGCCGATTTCTGGGAGCTCTACCGCCGCAACAACCTGCCGCAGGAAACCAAGAATTACGTGCCCATCATTCTGGCCGTCACCATCATGGCCAAGAATCCGAAGCAGTACGGCCTTGACGATCTGACGCCTGATCCGCCGCTCGTTGACGACACGGTGCAGACCGACTACGCCGTGGACCTGCGCCTCGTCTCCGACATCGTGGGAGCACCCGTACAGGAACTGGCCGCGCTCAACCCCAGCCTGCTGCGCATGACCACGCCTCCTGACGACAGCTTCGACCTGCACCTTCCCGCTGGTACGGCCGACGTCTTTAAGCGCGACATCGCCCAGATCCCTGTCGAGAAGCGGCGCTACTGGCGCTTCCACACCGTGCAGCCGGGGGACACACTCGAGAGCATCGCGCGTACCTGGCACGTCTCGCCCTCGGAACTGGCTTTCGTCAATCAGATCGGCAAGAACTCCGACCTCTCCGGCGTCGACGCCCTCGTGATTCCGCAGGCTCCCACCAGCGCCGGCGCGCTGCGCAACGCGGTGTATCACCCCCGTCGCGGTGACACGCTGGTGACCATCGCCGACCGCTTCGGCGTCACGGTCGCTCAGTTGCGCCGCTGGAACCATCTGCGGAGCGGCACCGTGGAACCCGGTGTGACGCTCTACGTAGCCGAGCCTGCGCACATCTCCTCTGGCCGGCGTTCCCGCTCACGTGCCGGTCATTCCGCCCACCACTCCGGCGCGGCGAAGTCCGGTTCCGCGAAGCGCTCGACTGCCTCAGCGCACACGACGAAACGCAAGCGCCCGGCCTAAGACAACAAAGCTTCCCTCCCGTACACTCGTCTGAAGGAAAAGCATGCCTTCTCTGTACGCCATCGTGCTGGGCGCGATTGTCCTCAGCCTGCTCGTTGTCTCGCTGACGCGCGTCCGCAGCGTTAAGACCCGGGCTGACTTTCTGGTCGCCGGACGAACCCTTCCCGCGTTCGTCCTGATCTTCACGCTGCTCTCCTCGTGGATCGGCTCCGGCTCGCTGCTCGCCGGCGCGGAGAACGCCTACCGTCATGGATTCGCGGCGTTGTGGCAGGCCGGAGGCGGATGGCTGGGGCTGCTGCTCATCTACTTCATTGCTCCGCGCGCTCGCAAATTTGCCCAGTTCACGATTCCCGACCTGCTCGAGGCGCGCTATAGCCAAACGGCGCGCGTCCTCGGCGTCGTCGCGATCCTCTTCGCCTACACGGGGATCACCAGCTATCAGCTCATCGGCGGCGGAGACATTCTGCACCTCGTTTTCCCCTCAATGATTACTGCGCAGCTCGGCGCCTACATCATGGCAGCGTTCACCATCGTCTTCACCGCTATCGCCGGCATGGCGTCGGTGGCGTACATGGATGTCGTGATCGGATTGCTGGCCACGATCACGATGTGCGTCGCGCTGCCCTTTCTTGTGCACGGCGCCGGTGGGTGGTCCGGCGTGACCCACACGCTGCCCGCGACCCACTTTCAGGTCCTCGGCGACTTCTCCTTTGTGCAGGCGATGGAGCTGATGATTCCGACGATGCTGCTGATGCTCGGCAATCAGGCGATGTATCAGAAGTTCTTTTCGGCCAAATCAGAGAAGGACGCGCGCGTCGCCGTGGTCGGCTGGATCATCGGCACCGTCATCCTTGAAAGCGTCATCGTCGCCCTGGCCGTCGTTGCCTCCGCGCTCTTCCGCACCGGCGAGGTCGCCCAGCACCCGCGGGAGATCATCGCTTACTCCGCCCTGCACGGCCTCCCGGTGTTGCTGGGGGCGCTGCTCATGGGCGCTGTCTTCGCGAAGATCATGTCCACGGCGAATAACTTTCTGTTCTCGCCGGCCACGAATCTCATCAACGACGTCTTCGTGCGCTACGTTTCGCCCAATGCCTCGAACAAGCGCATCCTGCTCGTCTCGCGCCTTACTGTCGTACTGCTCGGCGTCTGGTCGCTGGTCCAGGCCACGCAGATCACCAACGTCCTGCAGCAGACGCTCTACGCCTACACCGTTTACTCCGCCGCGCTCACGCCGGTGATCCTCGCCGCGTTTTATTCAAAGCGCGCCAATGCTGCCGGAGCGGTCACGGCCATCGCGGCGGGAACCTTCGTCACGGTTCTCTGGAATACGGCCTTCCCCGACGGCATGGTCTCGCACTGGATCCTTCGCGCGGGCATTGCGCCGCATCTGGCCGCGCGACTGGCCCTGCACGACGCCATCTTCCCCGCCCTGCTCGCGTCTGTGCTGGGACTGGTCGTGGTCAGCGCGCTCACCGCGCCGCCCAAGCGGGAGCAGATCGAGCTCTTTCACCACACAACAGCAACGGAAGCTTCGGCGGACTAACGCAACCTGTTTTCTGACTCCTGTTCCCTGATCAACTGCAGTCCTTCCTCCCTGCTGTGAATCCTGCCCTCCAGCTGCGCATCCTCGGCCAGTCGCAGCATCTCCTTAAACGCCGGACCCGGCTTGTATCCCGCCGCGATCAGATCCCGCCCCGTCACCAGCAGCGCCGGACGCACTTCTTCCTCCGGCATCTCCTCCCGCTTGCGCTTTGCAAAGTCGTAGAGGCTCAGATCGCCGTGGCTCGAGAGGCAATCCATGCGATGCAGCGCGAGATGCTCATCAAAATGCGGCAACCGGAAGAACCGCTTCAGCGTGGACTCCTTCATCTTCTCCACGTCGCCGAAGCGCATGTGGTTCTCCACCAGGCTCAGGATCTGCGCGCAGTCCTCATTGGAGAAGCGCAGCCGCCGCAGGATCTCGTGCGCGATCTTTACGCCCACTTCGACATGCCCATTGAAGCGGATCCGGTCCGGCGGATTGTGCGAGAACGTCGCCGGCTTGCCCACATCGTGCAGCAGCGCGCCCCAGGCCAGCGTCGGCGAGGCGCCCGGCGGCAGCTTCTCCAGCAGCAGCAGGGTGTGCACCCACACGTCGCCCTCGGGATGAAACTCCGGCGGCTGCTCGACGCCGTGCATCCGGCTTACCTCGGGCAGCACCTGCTGCAGCAGGCCGACGCGGTCGAGCAGATCGAAAGCGCGCGCCGCCTGGCCCTCGGTCAGCATGCGCGTCAGCTCATCGCGCACGCGCTCGCGGCTCACCTGCGCGATACCCGGCGCCAGTTCGCGGATCGCCCGTTCCGTCTCCGGCTCAATCGCGTAGCCCAGCCGCGCCGCAAAGCGCACGGCCCGCAGCATGCGCAGCTTGTCTTCTTCGAAGCGCCGCCGCGGATCGCCGATGGCGCGCACAATTCCTTCGCGCAGATCGTTCTGCCCGCCCACGTAATCCAGCACCGCGGAGGTCAGGCTGCACGTCTCCCGCTGCAGGATCGGGTCCAGCATCATCCCGTTGATCGTGAAGTCGCGCCGCAGCACATCCTCGCGCGGGCTCTTTGAGAACCGGACCTCCTCGGGATGCCGGCCGTCGAGGTACACGCCGTCGCTGCGAAATGTAGCCACCTCGGTGACAATTTCGCGTCCTTCGACGTCCTCGCAAACCAGGATCACTCCGAAATGCGCGCCGACGGCGAAGGTCTTCGGAAACAGCGCCAGAACCTTGTCCGGTGTCGCGCTCGTCGCCACGTCGAAGTCCTTGGCCTCGACGCCCAGCAGCAGATCGCGCACGCATCCCCCGGCAAAGTACGCCTCGTATCCCGCCGTGCGAAGCCGCTCCGCCACGTGCAATGCCGCAATGTGTCCCGCTGAGGCCATCTGCAACCTTCTACTATAGAGATGTGCCCTCCGCCGCCACCGCTCTGATTCTTGGCATCGAAAGCTCCTGCGATGAAACCGGAGCTGCGGTCGTTCGCGACGGATCGCAAATCCTCTCCAACGTGGTCGCTTCGCAAATCCCCGTGCACTCGCCTTACGGCGGAGTCGTCCCGGAACTCGCTTCGCGCGAGCACCTGCGCAACATCCTTCCCGTCGTGCGCTCCGCGCTCAGCCAGGCCGGAGTTACGTACCAGGACCTCGATGCCATCGGCGTGACTGAAGGCCCCGGCCTCGCCGGAGCGCTTCTCGTCGGCATCAGCTTCGCGAAGGCGCTGGCCTTCTCGCTCGGCAAGCCGTTGATCGCCGTCAATCATCTCGAAGGCCACATCCACGCCGTTCTGCTGGAAGAATCCCAGCGCGCCGCACCTCCAACATCCTCCGGGACCGCGCTCGCTCTTGTTGTCTCCGGCGGACACACCCATCTCTACCTCGCCCAGCCCCACGGTACCCCCTGGACGTATCGCAACATCGGCCGCACCGTCGATGACGCCGCAGGAGAAGCCTTCGACAAAGTAGCCAAGCTTCTCGGGCTCGGCTACCCCGGCGGTCCCTGGATCGACGCCCTCGCGCCTCACGGCAATCCCGACGCCGTCCCATTCACGTTTTCGCAGGTCAAAGCGAAGATCCACCGAAGAGACGATCCCGCCGCGCTCGATCCCGCCCACACCATCTACTTCTCCTTCAGCGGAATCAAAACGGCCGTCCTTCGCTACGTCCACGTGCACGAGATGGAGCCCGGCATCGAAAGCCGCCGCGCAGCGCTGGCAGCTCTCGCCAACCCAAAGCCAGCCGACGCGCTGCCGCTCTGCGACCGCCGTACCCTCGACCTGATCGCCTCCTTCCAGCGCTCCGTCGTCGACGATCTCCGCCGCAAGACCTTCCGCGCCGCCGAGCAGTTCAACGCCGACCGCATCCTCGTCTCCGGCGGAGTGGCCGCGAACCGCGAACTGCGCGTTCGCTTCACCTCCGCCGCCATCGAGCACAACATTCCCATTGCGTTCCCCTCCATCCCGCTGGCCACGGACAACGCCGCCATGATCGCAGCCGCCGCCTGGCCGAAGTTTCTCGCCGGGGACTTTGCCCAGCCCGGCCTGACCGCCGAACCTTCCCTCGCCTTGGGCCGCGATTCGCGCTGATAGAATCGAAGCGAAGCTCCGCATGGGCACACAAAATCAACAACCTGGCCAGCAGTCCGGCTCCACGGCCGCTCTTGCGGACTCCGGCTCCCACCCCGCGATCAAGCTCTTCAACACCCTCAGCGGCCAGGTGGAGCCCCTCAGCCCCTCCGACGGCAAAACCTTCCGCATGTACGCCTGTGGTCCCACCGTCTACGACTACGGCCACATCGGCAATTTCCGCACCTTCCTCCAGGTAGACGTCCTGCGCCGCTTCCTGCGTTTGCAGGGCCTCACCGTCCGCCACGTCATGAACATCACCGACGTGGACGACAAGATCATTCGCAACGCGTCGGCTGCGGGCGTCTCCATCTCCGACTACACGCGCAAATACGAGCAGGCGTTCTTCGAGGATCTCGAAGCCCTTCAGGTGGAACGCCCGGAAGTCGTTGCGCGGGCCACCGAGCACATTCCTTCGATGGTGTCGCTTATCCAGCGCCTCGCCGCGCAGGACATCGCCTACCGCGCCGAAGACGGCTCGTGGTACTTCCGCATTGCCCGCTTCCCTGAATACGGCAAGCTCTCCAAAAAGGACTTCACCGGCATCGCCGACGGAGCGCGCATCGACCTCGATGAATACGAGAAGGACTCCGCCCGCGACTTCGCCCTCTGGAAAGCTCCGAAGCCCGGCGAGCACCAGTGGGAGACTCCGCTCGGCCCCGGCCGCCCCGGTTGGCATATCGAATGCTCCGCGATGTCCATGGAATACCTCGGCGACAGCTTCGATCTGCACGCCGGTGGTGAGGACCTGATGTTCCCGCATCACGAAAACGAGATCGCGCAGTCGGAGTCGGCGTCGCATCATCCGTTTGCGCATCATTGGTTTCACGTGCGCTTCCTGCTGGTTGAGAACCAGAAAATGGCCAAGTCCGCCGGGAATTTCTTTACCCTGCGCGACCTGCTGCTGCGTGGCTACAAGGCGTCTGCCATCCGCCTGCTGCTCATCTCGGTGCCTTACCGGCGGCAGCTGAATTTCACCTTCGAGGAACTCGCCGCGGTGACGATTGCCGTCGATCGCCTGCGCACGTTCCACACGCGCATCCTCACCACCCACTGGCCGGAGCGCCCCGCGTCAGCCGCCACATCCGGCGAAATCGCCGCCGTCGCCAGCGAAGCCCGGCAGCGCTTCAGCGCCGCGCTGGCAGACGACCTGAATACCGCTAACGCCCTCGCTGCGATCTTCGATATGGTTCGCATCGTGAACGCCCGCGCCGACGCCGGCCAGTTTTTCGCCGATGACAAGCATGCGGTCCTCGAAACTCTGCACCACTTCGACCAGGTCTTCGCGATCCTTGAAGACCGCGATGCAGAGTGGACCCGATTCACCCTGGACTGGGCGGAACGCGAAGGCCGGCTCGGCGAAGCCGCCCCCGAAGTCCTGGCGAGTCGTGAATTGTCCGACGAACAAATCCAGGAGCTGATTGAGAAGCGCAACCAGGCGAAGCGGAGGCGCGACTTTGCCACCGCCGATCAGATCCGCAATGATCTTGCTGCCAAAGGAATCATTCTCGAAGACAGCAAAGACGGCGTGCGCTGGAAGCGCAAATAAGTCACCCGGTAACTTACTTAAGTTGGTCATGTCACCTTCGCTAAATCCGTGATACCATCCCGAAACTGGTCCCGGCCCGTATTCAATCGATTCTGCAGCCTCCGGAGTAGATTGCCTCCATGCCAATGGACACCACCATCGAGTCTCTGTCCGATCGAGCGGCGCTTATCAACGTTTCCGGATCCATGACGGCTCGCAGCCCGCTCAAAGCACTGGAAATGCAGATTGAGGAAATCATGCTCCAGGGAGTCGTGCACCTGATCTTCGATGTTTCCAGTGTGGACTTCGTCGACAGCGCCGGCCTCGGCGTCCTGGTGCATGCGTACAACAAGTTGCACCAGAAAGGTGGGTCGCTGCGTCTCTGCGGTGTCCAGCCACGCCTGCGCAAGATCCTGCAAACCACCCACACCGACACGCTCCTCCCCATCGATGCGTCGCGGCAGGATGGCATTGCCGCCCTGCGGCAGCTCGCTCAACCTATCAGTCGCGCCTAGTTCAAACGGAACTACCGTCGGCCTTTTGCCTTAGTCTGCCGCAGTCGCGTGCGCGCGGCCCTTCACGCGGTGCTGCACGCGCCTTTTGGGCTCCGGAGCCGGCTGCGTCTTGGGAATATCGCCGGCGTCGGCCCGTCCTTCGGCGACAGCGATAAAGAAATCCTGCGCGCTGAACGCCGGAATCTTGCTCTCTCGTCCCGGCTCTCGCACCCGCACATAGGAGCCATCCGGCCGCAGCATACGCGCCTTCACCGTGTCCGCCAGGTACGCGGCCAGAATCTCATCCCGCACCCGCGCCCGAATCTGCGGGTCGCGGATCGGAAACACCACTTCGCAGCGCTCGAAGAGGTTCCGCGGCATCCAGTCCGCGCTGCCGCAGTACAGCTCCTCGTCGCCGCCATTCAGGAAATAGAACAGCCGGCTGTGCTCCAGGAACCGGCCCACAATCGACCGCACGCGAATCTTCTCGCTCAGGTTCTTCAAGCCGGGCCGCAGGCTGCAGATGCCGCGAACGATCAGATCGATCTCCACCCCGGCGTGCGCCGCCGAATACAGCGCCTCGATCACCCGCTGCTCCAGCAGCGAATTCATCTTGGCAACAATGCGTGCAGGCCGTCCTGCCGCGGCGTGCTCGGTTTCGCGGTTGATGAGCCGAATCGTGCTCTCCGCCAGCGTGAGTGGCGCCACCTGCAGCGGCCGGTAATCGTCGGACTCCGAGTGCGCCGTCAGGTAGTTGAAGACGCTGTGCACTGCCGACGTTATGTCCGGATCTGCGGTCAGCAGGCTCAGATCGGTGTAGAAGCGGGCCGTATCTGGGTTGTAGTTCCCTGTTCCGAGATGCGCGTACCGGCGCACCATGCCATCCGGATCGCGCCGCACCAGCAGGGCCAGCTTGCAGTGAGTCTTCAGCCCCACGATGCCGTGGAACACCTGTACCCCGGCGTCCTCCAGGTTGCGCGCCCAGCGGATATTCGACGCCTCATCGAAGCGCGCCGTCAGCTCCACCACCGCCGTCACTTCCCTGGTCTGCGCGGCTTCGGTCAGCGCCTGGAAGATCGGCGAGTCGGCGCTGGTGCGGTAGAGCGTCTGCTTCATCGACACCACATTGGGATCCTGAGCCGCCGCCTCGATGAATCCAACCACGCCGTCATACGAGTCGTATGGATGGTGCAGCAGCACATCGTGGTGGCGCAGCTCATCGAACAGGTCTGCTGACTTCCGGTTCAGCCGCAGTTCGCGGGGAACGAAGGGCTTGAACTTCAAATCCGGCCGATTTGAGGCGTAGAGCATCATGATGCGCGACAGGTTCACCGGCCCGTCGGTGTGATACACCAGCGACTCGTCCAGCTCGAAATTCGTGCGCAGCCGCTCCACGATCTCCCCATCGGCTCCGCTCTCAATCTCCAGCCGAACCGCATCGCCTTTGCGCCGGTTGTGCAACTCCGCGCGAACCGTCTCCAGCAGCGACCGCGATTCTTCTTCCTGGAAGTAGAGATTGCTGTTGCGCGTCACGCGAAACGCGGCGCGCGACAGGATCTCGTACCCGCGGTACATGCCGCCGGCATTGCGCTCGATCAGATCGCCCAGGAAGATGAAGTCCTCGCTTCCAGCGGCCGACGGCAGCCGCACGTAACGCGGCAGCGCGCGCGGCACCGTCAGCACGCCGAGCACCGGGCCCATCACGCCCCGCCGTTTGCGGCGGAGCAGCAGCGCCAGACACATCGCCTTGTTCAGGACGCGCGGAAAAGGATGCGCCGGATCGATGGTGATCGGCGTCAGCAGCGGATCCACTTCGCGCTGGTAGTACTGGGTCGCAAACTCCCGCGCTTCATCGTCCATCTCGTGCCATTCCAGCACGCGCACGCCGGCCTTGCGCATCTCCGGCAGCAGCTGCTCGTTCCAGCAGCGGTACTGGTCGGAGACAAAATCGTGCGTCTCGCCTTTGATCGCTTCCAGGGACTCGCGCAGGGTCGCGCCGTCGGGAGCCTCGTCGTTGTAGCCGTCTTCGATCCGCTGGAGGATGCCGGCAATCCGAATCTCAAAGAACTCGTCGAGGTTGCTGGCCGTAATCGCCAGAAACTTAACGCGTTCCAGCAGAGGATTCGTGGGGTCCTGCGCCTCTTCCAGTACCCGCCGGTTGAACTTCAGCCACGACTCATCACGGCTGAAGAAAAGGCTCTCGGGGCGTTTGGTCTGTCGGGCCATCTTTCCCAGGACTAGAGCAGGAATCGAGCTCTTGTCTCAAGAGTTTACCTGACCCGCCGCCCGGCGATGGTTAACGGTTCTGCAAAGGCTTTCGGCCGGCAAACTCCTTTTGGATCGCCGAGATCTCCTGCCCCACCAAGTACTTTGCGGAAGCCTCCTCCATCAGTTTCCGGCGACGTATAAAATACCGACTGGGCGTGGTCGGAACGACATTGGAGGTTATCTCGTGGCTCAACCCTGCAGCTCCACCAGTGAATCCGTCCAGAGAGCGGAACATGCGGCAGTCGAGACATGGCGCGTTGCCGCCCTCATGCTGGGCAACGAAGCAGAGGCTCTCCGTCTGATCGAGAGCACCGTCGCGTCAGTTGAAATCGACCCCTGCGCCGATCCATCGGCCGCCGGCACCCTGGTTCGGGAGCGCGTGCTCGACGCGGCGCTCGCCATCATGCATGGCAACGACCCCGCGTCTTTCTCTGCACTTCCCGTGGGCGGTCCCTCTCCGTGTCTCGAAGACGAAACCGCGGACCCGCTCTCCGGGGCGGAAATTGCCGAGCTGGTTTCCGGCACAGGCCGCAGCCGTCTGCGCGAATGGTTAGACCGCCTTACGCAGGCACAGCGCGCCGTCTTTGTGCAGCGCGCCGTTCTCGGCCAGGACAACGCCACCACTGCGCGCGCAATCAATCGCTTCTCGAGGCCCGCAGTCTGGACTCCGGAAGCCATCGGGCGCCTCTTCCGTCAGGCGCTGTGCTCGCTGGCCAGCTCGCTGGCGCAGACCGTTCCTGCGACACAAAGCTAACTCGCGCACCGCCGCTGAACACTCGGCGCCATTTTTTCAATTCGCGACCGCAGTGTGTCCGTCGGCCCCAACGTTACTTTGTCCGACACGCGGCAAGACGCGACACGGCCTCATCGACTACTCTTAAACCCGAGATTCTTTTGCACTTTTTCGCCGGTAACCTGCATCCAAAGCACGTACCCTGAATGGAAGAATCAGAATCTTCCGGGACTCCAAACGAAAGGCTATTTGTGCCGGAGGTTGTTGCAACCGATCATCGATCCCTGTTCGTAACGCTCAGGGCGCTCCGCGCATTCGCGACCATTCTCACCGTGGCATGCGGCGCAACGGCATTCGCGCAGTCGGGCCAGACAAACACCGGCGTCGGCATTCAGTCAGCGCCCATTCAGATTCCGCAACCGCCGATCGACAACTCCACGTACCAGGGCAGCCTCACGCAGCAGAAGGCCACGCCCGGCGTCCTGCAGCTTTCTCTCGACGACGCGATCCAGCGCGGCCTGCGTTCTAACCTGGGCCTCATCCTCACCAGCCAAAACGTGCAGTCTGCTCGCGGCGCGCGGCTCGAGCAGTTGCAGTCCCTGCTGCCAACCGCAACGGCCAAAGTGACGGAAGCCGTCCAGGAGACGGACCTGCAGGCGCAGGGTCTGCGCATTCCCGGCTTTCCCGTCATCATCGGCCCGTATGGCTACACCGACATTCGCGGGTCCCTGAGCTGGTCTCTCGTGGACCTCCCCGCTCTGCAGAATTACATCGCCCAGAAGCACAATTTCGCGGCTGCGAATTTATCCGCGCAGGATGCCCGCGACCTCGTCGTCCTCACCGTCGGCAATGCGTATCTCACGGTGATCGCCGATGCCGCGCGCGTTCAGGCCACCCAGGCCCAGGTGGATACTTCGAAAGTCTCCCTCGACCAGGCCGTCGCCAATCATCAGGCCGGAACGGCTCCCCTGCTCGACGAGTTGCGCGCCCGCGTCGATTACCAGACCCAGCAGCAGAGCCTTATCGCCGCCCAGAATGCCTGGGCCAAAGACAAAATTGCGCTCGCGCGCACCATTGGGCTGCCGCTCGATCAGCAGTTCGAACTCAGCACGCAGGAGCCCTACGCACCGCTCGACAATGTTGATCCCAACACCGCCGTGCAGCAGGCGCTGGCCAATCGCCTCGACCTGCGCGCGATGGAAGAGCAGGTCAAGGCCGCCGAGCGCGCCCGCAAAGCCGCCACCGATGAGCGCCTGCCCACCGTCACCTTCACCGGCGACTACGGCGACATCGGGATCAACCCGGCGCATTCGCACGGCACCGGCAACGCGGTCGGCTCGCTCGATGCGCCCATCTTTGAAGAAGGCAAGATTCGCGGCGATCAGACCATCGCGCAGTCTAACCTGGAGCAGGTGCGCGCCCGGCTCAGCGATCTTCACGGTCAGATCTCCGCCGACGTGCACGACAGCATTCTGGATATTCAGGCCGCTGCTCGTCTGGTGGACGTGGCGAAGAGCAATGTCGAGCTGGCCAACGAAGCCCTGAGCGAAGCGCAGCAGCGCTACAAGGCCGGAGTCTCCGACAATCTCGCTGTCTCGCAGGCGCAACAGGCGGTCGCCCAGGCCGACGAGCAGTACGTCGACAGCCTCTACCGGCACAACATTGCAAAATTATCGTTGGCGCGCGCCCTCGGCGTCGCCCAAACCAGCTACAAGGATTACGTGGGAGGAAAGTAAGGTGGCGGATCAGAATGCCGAAGCAACCATGACAGAGGTCCCGGAAGAGCGGCTGGAACCGACCGCCCCCCGCTCGCGCCGCCGCTTCATCATCATCGGAGTGGTGGCCGTGCTCGTCGTCGGCGCACTCCTCTTCTGGTGGCACTCCACTTATTACGAAGACACCGACGACGCTCAGGTGGACGGCAACCTCATCCAGATCAGCTCGCGCATCAATGGCCACGTCAAGGCGGTTTACGTCGATCAGAACGCGTCTGTTGATGCCGGCAAAGTTCTCCTGGAAATTGACCCCGCGGACTACGAGACCGCTCTGCAGCAGGCCGAGGCCAATTTGGAAGCCGCCAGCGCGGCTTACGAAGCTGCTCGCGTCAATATTCCCATCATTCACATCAACACCGGCAGCAATCTCAGCACCGCTAACGCCGACGTAGCCGGTTCCCAGGCTGGGGTCACCCAGGCGCAGAACCAGCTGAAAGCCGCACAGGCCCGTGTCATCGCCGCTCAGGCGACCTACAACAAGGCGCAGCTTGACGTGCAGCGCTACACGCCGCTCGTCCAGAAGGACATCATCTCGAAGCAGCAGTACGACGCCGCCGTCGCCGCTGCCGATGCCGACAAAGCCCAGGTGGAAGAGGCTCAGGCCGATGTAGTCGCCGCCCAGGACGCGATCCGCATCGCCCGCGAGCGCGTCACGCAGGCGCAGTCGGCTCTGAGCTACGCTCAAACCGCGCCGCAGCAGGACGCGATCCAGAAAGCCAAAGCCGATCAGGCCGCCGCACAGGTGGATCAGGCGCGCGCCGCCCTCGCCCAGGCCAAGCTTAATCTGCAGTACTGCACTATCAGCGCACCTGCTGCCGGGATCATCACCACCAAGAGCGTGCAGCCCGGCCAGAACGTTGCCATCGGCCAGGCACTCATGACTCTGGTGTCGCTCGACAACGTGTGGATCACCGCTAACTTCAAAGAAACGCAGCTTCACCAAATGAAGGTCAACCAGGCGGCCACCATCCATGTCGACGCGTATGACCGCGACTACGACGGCAAAGTGACGCAGATCGGCGGCGCGACCGGCTCCATGCTCAGCCTGTTCCCGCCGGAAAACGCCACCGGCAACTATGTGAAAGTGGTGCAGCGCGTCCCTGTTCGCATCGACCTCACCAACCAGCAGCAGAACAAGGACCATCTGCTCCGCCCAGGCATGTCGGTCGAGCCCAAGGTCCGGGTAAAGTAGCCGGGGCCGATCCGATTCTGACGGCCCTGTCAGAATCGAACCCTCTGGGTGCCTCGGTGCTGGGTGCCCCATTCAGGCCATGTTTTGGTTTGAGTGGGTTCCCCCGCTCACCCTCTCCGAACGCCATCAGTCCAAGCCTGCGTGCCCGCCTGTCATAGGACTCCCGCAGATCCGGTCCTCTGAGGCACAATAATGGAGGCTTTCGGAGGCGCTCGATGTCGTCCACCCCGTTCTTCTCACTGCCGGTTGTCCTGCTGGCCGGAACCCTGGCTGCCGCCGCCCAGGCGACGTCGCCTGCGTCGCAGTCCATCGAACCGGTCCAGACCGCTGCAGCCTCAGCGCCTGTGCCGGCCGCGTCGTCCGTAGCATCCGCTCCGAAAAGCTTCATCGTCCCCGCGGGAACCAAGGTTCTGCTTGAACTGCGCAGCTCCATCAACACCAAAAGCGCTAAGCCGGGCGACGGAGTCTATCTCGCGTCCACCTTCCCTGTGGTCGTCGGCAATCGCGTGCTCATCCCCTCCGGCGTCTACGTTCAGGGGATGATCGACAGCGTCGTCCGCCCGGGCCGCATCCGTGGCAACGCGCAGCTGAACATGCATTTCACCTCGATGATCTTCCCCAACGGAACCGTCGTTTCCATTCCCGGCGTCGTGAATAGCCTGCCGGGCGCGGGGAACCAGAAAGTGAATGGCGACGAAGGAACCATCGAGCAGCAGGGCGGCAGCAACAAGGGCCACAACGCCGGAGAGACCGCCAAGGTTGCGGTCCCCACCGGCGCGACGGTCGGCTCCATCAGCGGCCTCGGCGCCGGCCATCCGCTGGCCGGAGGCCTCGAAGGCGCCGGCGCGGGACTCGCGGCCGCCGGCATCGTTGCGCTCTTCACCCACAAAGCCGACATCAGTATCCCTTCCGGCTCCCAGGTGGAGATGGTGATCCAGCGCCCGCTCCAGCTCGAGGAAAGCAACCTGGAGGGCAATACAACGCTCGTACCTGCAGCCGCGCAGCCCCAGCCGCTGCCGAAACCAACGCTTCACCAGCACATGGTCTGCCCGCCGGGAAGTCTGGGCTGCACCGAATTTCAGAACGAGGCACACTGATTCGTGCGACGAAATGGATTTCATGTCTGGCTGCGCGACATAGTCGTCTCGTTCCTCGCCTCCGTCTTCATCATCACCTTCCTCTATCAGCCGGTACGCGTGGAAGGCACCAGCATGCAGCCGCAGCTGCGCGATCAGGACCGGCTTTTCATCGACAAATTCTTCTTCCGGTTTGAAAAGATCAGCCGTGACGACGTAGTCGTCTTCCACTATCCGCGCGATCCCGAGAAGAGCTACATCAAACGTGTCATCGCGCTGCCCGGCGATACCATCCGCATCAGCGAAGGACGCGTCTTCATCAACGGCTTCCCGATTCAGGAGCCGTACGTCCCTCACCGCTTTCAGGACACGCGTTCCATGGCCGAGATGACGGTCCCGCCCGGCGAATATTTCGTCATGGGCGACCACCGCTCCATCTCGAGCGACAGCCGCGACTTTGGCCCGGTAGACCGCGACCTCATCTACGGCAAGGCCGAGTTCATCTACTGGCCCGCCGACAACATGGGCGTCGTGCGCTAACGATCATCATTCATCCCGCAAAATCTTTGCTGGATCAATTTTCGCGATGCTCAACGTCGGCACGGTCGCGGCAATCAGCACGACCGACGCCAGCATGAACACCGCCGCCAGGATGGCGCGCGCGTCGTAGACGCTCACTCCGAAGATTGCGCTTCGCATCACGCGCAATGCACCGCCGCACATGACCAGGCCCGCGATCAGTCCCAGTGCGGAAGCCCGCACGCCTCGGAGTCCTGTTTCGGCCATCGCCTGGCGCACGCTGGAGCCCAGGGCCAGACGAATTCCAATCTCGCGCCTTCGCTGCGCCACGGTGTTCGCGACCAGCGCGAAGATTCCCACCGCGCTCAGCAGCAGCGCCAGCCCTGCCAGCGCGGTCAGCAGAGCCACCTGGACGCGCTGCATCGCCAGGGTCTTCGTCTGGAGGTCGTGCATGCTGTAGAAGCCTGAGAACGGAAGGTTGGGATCGACGCTGGCGAGAGCGCGCTGCATCTGCTCGGTCAAACCCGTCACCGGTGCGGCCGTGCGCACAATCCAGCTTGGCTGAAACCATGAATGAACAAGCGCCAGCTCCGTTGCCGGAAACTGAGCGGCAGGCACGTACAGGGTCTGTTCGGCCGTAAGCGGCGCAGCTGGATCGATGCCCGGCGGCATCGCCACATCGCCGACCACGCCGACGACTGTGACGTCTTTGTTGATTACCTGGCCGATCGGATTCACGCCGTGAAAGTAGCGCTGAACGAACGCCTGGTTCACGACGGCAACATGCTGCGCTTTCGCCCCATCGGCATCCGTAAACCATCGTCCCGACAGCAAGGGGATCCGAAGCGTCTCGAAGTAGCCCGGAGTGACGTAGGTCTGGTCGGCGGTGGCGCTTTGATTTTTCAGCCTGGTGTCGCTGAAATTGATGCCGCCCATGATGAGCGTCCGCTCATACGGAACGCTGAGCCCGACTGCTGCGCTCTCCACGCCGGGTATTCGCTGCATAGCGGCAATGCTCTCGTCGAGCACTTTCAGGAAAGCCACAGGGTCGTGATAACGGATATCGTCGAGCGAAGCCGACGCCGTCATGACGCCGTTCAGATCGAACCCTGGCGGCAGCGTTTGCAGATGAATGAGGGTTCGCACGAGCAAGGCTGAAGCAGCCAGCAGAACCACCGTGAGCGCCACTTCTCCGGCGATCAGCAGTTGCCGCAGCCGGATATGCCCCGCGCCCGCGACTGCACGCGTTCCCATCGCCGAGCGCAGATCGAAGCGGCGTGCCGTCATCGCCGGCAACATGCCGAACAAAACGCTGGTGCCCAGCGAGACGAGCATGGCAAACAGCATTACGCGGCCGTCCAGCGGCACATGCGCAACGGGCAGCAGATGCTCGGGCAAAAGCCGCAGCAGCCCGCGCAGCAAAATGAAGCCCGTTGCGATCGCCGCCAGTCCGCCGGCTGCCGCCATCAGCAGGTTTTCAATCCAGAGCTGTCTCTCAATCTGCCAGCGCGAAGCTCCCAGCGCGAGCCGAGTTGCAATTTCCGGCGTGCGGCGCAGAACTCGAACCAGCGTTAGCCCCGCGAGATTCGCGCAGGCGATGAGCAGAATAAAACCCGCCGCCAGCATAAGAGCAAGCACCTGCGGACGAAGCGTCGCCGTCTGCCCCTGCTGCAGCGGCACGGTGTAATACGTCACCGTGGCCCCCGGGTTGTCCGCTAGCTCGTAACGATTCGTGCGCAGCGACCACGCGCGGTTGATCTGCGCATCGGCTTCCTGCCAGCTATGTCCGTCGCGCAGTCGGACAATGTCCTCGAAGTTCGTGCCGCCGCCTTCTCCGGTGCGGCTGGCCTGCAGAGGAACGTACAGATCCGCATTTTGAGGAGCGACCACCCCTTGCGGGAGCACGCCGATTACCGTGTAGGGTTCTCCCTTCAGAAGCACGGCGTGGCCCAAAATGTCCGGCCTTCCGCCAAACGTCGTCTGCCACAGCGCGTAGCTCAGGATCGCCGTCCGCGGCCCGTGCGGCCGATCCTCCAGTTCCGTGAAATTGCGCCCGAGAACCGGATAGATCTCCAGCACGTCCAGGTAATGAGCGGAGATTCGGGAAACGTGGAGGTACTCCACAGTGCTGCCCGCCTGAAAGTCCTCGCCGGCAGGCCGGAGGCCCGAAATCGCCGAGAGGAGGGCCGGCACCTGGTCGCGCAGCAATTCCCATTGCTCTCCGTTGACGTGGTGCCGCTCGTCGGATGCACCCGCTCCCCGGATTCGCGTGAAGATCGTGCCCAGCCGCTCCGGATGCGCATAGGGCAGGCTGCGCAGCAGCAGCGCGTTCGCAACCGAAAAGATCGCGGTGTTGGCGCCCACGGCAAGCGCCAGAGTGACGATCACAGTCAGCGAGAACCCCGGATTGCGCCGAACCTGGCGCAGTCCAAAACGAACATCCGCCGCGAGGTTCTCGAGCAGAGGCAGCCCTTCTTCGGCGTGGTACTGCTCTCGAATCGCTTCCGCGTTTCCCAGGCTGAGCCGCGCCTGACGCCGCGCTTCTTCAGGAGCCATGCCGGCGCGGATGTTCTCCTCCGCCTGCATCGCCAGATGCGCGTCCATCTCCTCCCGCAGCCGCTTTTCGCCGCGGCGATTTGCTGCGAAATTCGCACCCCGCGCAAGAAGACGCCTCAGCCGCTTCACGGCAAGTCCTCCGCCTTCACCTGGAAGAACCGCGCAATGATCGCCGCCGTCTGCTCCCAGTCGCGCTTTTCCGTTTCCAGCAGCTTGTGCCCGGCTCTGGTCAGCCGGTAAAAGCGCGCGCGCCGGTTGTTCTCCGAAGGCGCCCAGTCCGATTCGACCGCGCCCTCCTGCTCCAGCCTCAGCAGCACCGGGTAGAGCGTCCCCTGATTCACCGACAGCAGATCGCCGCTGATCTGCTCAATCCGCCGCGCGATTCCATACCCGTGCAGCGGCCCCAGCACGTCGAGCGTCTTCAGCACCATCAGCGCCAGCGTTCCCTGCTGGACATCTTTCTTCTCCCTCATCGCTCCGCCCACCCCTTTTGCTTTCCAACAGGAGCATCCCATATTTCCATTGGGAAAGCAACAGGACTGGCGAAATTTCGTCACAAAACGCGTTCCAGGGCCACCGCGGATCTGCTGCCCACCGCGGCAAAGCATTTCCCGAATCGGAATGCATCGCCGCCCACTGTCCCGTTTCGCAACAACTTCGGTCATCGGCGCTCCATTCCTGAAGTGACTTACCTCAGCCGCCGATACCTTCCTCACACGAGGTATCCAAATGGCTCTCCCCTGTGATTCGCCCTACTTAAATCGGCTCACGATCGAAGCTTTTGAACCCGAAGAGACCGTTCCCGAAAGTCCATCCACCGCGGTCCACCGCAACCCTCTCGGCGCAGTCCGTGGGCTGGCGTATGGCATCGCCTTCCAGGCGGGCGCCGCTGCGCTCGGCTTCATCATGTGGGAAATTCTGCGCCACCTGCTCTGACCCTCCGCCTCCCTCCCCCTGCCCGGCTGCGACCTCGCCAGACGGCTGCTATCGGGACTGCTGCAGGTGCCTGGCGCCGCTGCCGGCCCGTTTCCGCGCGAACACCGTCCGCCGGCGCGAATGCTACATTCAGGGCATGAACCTGCTGATCAACGGCCAGCCGCGCGATTTTCCGAACCTCTCCTCCGGCGCGACCGTTCAGGACCTGCTGCACGCCCTCGCGCTCAAAGCCGACCGCATCGCCGTCGAGCACAATGGGGCCATCGTTTCCCGGAACGGCTGGCCGGCAACTCCGATCAGCGATGGTGACAAATTTGAGATTGTTCATTTTGTCGGTGGGGGCTCCAGCCGGCTGCCAATCTGCGCGTAGCTACTGAGGAGCCTTCCGTGCACCAGGCCCGTGCTGCAGCCGGGAGTCCCGGCTAAACCTCCCTGTCGCGTCCGGACAGACCACCCTCCACTCGCCGCGATATGATGTTCGGCCATGAGGGACAAGCTGCGCTGGGGCGTGCTCTCCACCGCCAACATCGGTCTCAAAAAGGTCATCCCCGCGATGCAGCGCGGCCGGCACTGCACCATCGCCGCCATCGCCTCGCGCGACCTCGCCCGTGCTCGCCAGGCCGCCGCCGCGCTCCAGATCCCCACCGCCTACGGCTCCTACGAGGAACTCCTCGCCGACCCCAACATCGACGCCATCTACAATCCCCTGCCCAACCAGCTGCACGTTCCGCTGACCATCCAGGCCGCCGAAGCCGGCAAGCACGTGCTCTGCGAAAAGCCGCTCAGCATGATGCTCGCCGAAGCGCAGTCGCTGCTCCCGGTGCGCGACCGCACCGGCGTGGTCATCGGCGAAGCCTTCATGATCCGCAGCCACCCGCAGTGGCTCCGCGCGCGCCAGCTGATCGATGAAGGCCGCATCGGCACACTGCGCGCCGTCGTCGCCGCCTTCAGCTACTTCAACGTCGATCCCGCCAACATCCGCAATCAGCCCCAGTGCGGCGGCGGAGCCCTCTACGACATCGGCTGCTACTGCATCCAGGCCGCGCGTTATGGATTCGGCCAGCAGCCCACCCGCGTCGTCGGCCTGATCGACCGCGATCCGCAACTCGGCACCGACCGCCTTACTTCCGCCCTGCTCGACTTCCCCGGTGGCCACGCCAGCTTCACCTGCAGCACACAGATGATCCCGTACCAGCGTGTGCAGTTCCTCGGCGCCAAAGGCCGCATCGAGATTGAGATCCCCTTCAACGCGCCGCCCGACCGGCCCACGCGCATCTTCATCGACTCCACCGGAGACCTCACCTTCTCCGGCATCAGCACCGAAACCTTCCCTGTCGTCGATCAGTACACGCTGCAGGGAGACGCCTTCTCCAAAGCCATCCTCGACGGCACGCCCGTGCCGGTCCCCCTCGAGGAAGGCATCGCCAACATGGCCGTGCTTGAGGCCATCTTCAACTCCGCCCGTTCCGGGCAGTGGGAATCTGTGGGGGCCCCGCCATGAAAATTGTTCGCCAAACACCAGACGAACTCGTCGTCCGCGACAGCAGCATGTGGCTCAGCGCCATCTTTGCTCTCTGCGCGCTCATGCCGCTTTACATTGCTCTCGCACACGGCGATCGTCGAGCGTTCACGCCCGCCGCAGTTCTGCTGCTTATCGCCTTCGTTTGGGCGCGCCGTTCTACCTTCACCTTCAGCGCAGCCACACAGCGCATCGAGTGGCGCCGCCTCCGCTGGCTCCGCACCAAAACAGGAACCATTCCCTTTTCTGATGTCGAGGGAATTCAGGTGCAGTCGATCAGCAGCGACAAGGGCATCCTGATCTACCGGCTCGCCATCGCCACGGCCTCGCAGGGCACCGTCCCCATGTCTGACGAGTACAGCAGCGGCGGCTTGAAGGGCTATGAAGACCTGCGCGACACGCTCCTGCACTTTGTCCGGCCGGAGCGCGGCTCGTCGGCGTTTTCAGCCGCCACCGCCACGCTGCCCCTCAACCCTGACGCGGCCCGCACCGCCGCGCTCAACGACTCGATCCGCGGACTCCTCCAGCAGGGCCGCAAAGTGGACGCCATCCTTCTCGTCCGCCAAAGCGAGCACCTCGACCTTACCGAGGCCACCTTCCGCGTCAACCACATTGAACACGAGCTGAAGTCACACGGCGTTCAGCAGTAAGCGCCGTGGCTCAGTAGCCGACCGTAAACCTCTCCCGGATGTGCTTTGGGTTCTCCAGCTCATCCACCAGCGCCACGGCATAGTCCTCCGCGGAAATGCGGCTCTGCCCCTGCGCATCGCTGATCAGCTCATCTTTGCCGCGTCGAAATTTCCCGGTGCGCTCGCCTGGTTGGATAAACGCCGCCGGGCTCAGAGAGGTCCACTCCAGATCGCCCGCCGATGCGCGCAACCGCTCGAGCAGATTCGCATGGGCCGTCGCAATCCCGACCCATTCTTTCGGCAGATGACCCGACTCCAGCAGTGTCTTCCCCGGCGCGACGAACAAACTCGCCGCCCCGCCCACGATCAGCACCCGCGGCACCGCCGCTCGCCGCGCGGCTTCCAGCAGCGCTTCCGTTGCCGGAACCAGCTGCGCCTCGTTCCCCAGTCCGGGGCTAAAGGCGCTGATCACCGCATCGGCGCCTTCCAGATTTTTTGCCACATCCGTGGCGTCGCCCATGTCGCCGCTGCGAATCGTCACGCCGGGCGCCGCCGTCACCCGCGACGGAACGCGCACCACCGCCAGAACCCGATGCCCACGCGCAACCAACTCCTTCAAAATACGGCTGCCAATCATTCCGCTGGCGCCGTACAGCACAACGTCCATGCTCCCCCCAGGCCCCTATCCATGAGATGGATGCATTGTCGCGCGGATTCATTACGCGGCGTTCAGACGTCGCAGCACCAGTGCTTGGACGATAACCTCAGTCGCCGACGTGAACCCCAACGCTGTATCCGCCGTATCCGCCGCCCGGCTGTTGCGCCCCTTGTTTCGGCATCACAAAATTCGCGAATGTCGCATCGTACTCGCCGCGGCGCACCACCCGGTAGGGCGTGAACGTAATCGGTCTCCCGGGACAGAGAAAGCGAGGACGCGGCGCTTGCACTCCGTTAATCATCTTGTACGCGTTCGAGAGGTCCAATCGAACCTGCACCACCGGATTCAGCTCCAAGCCCGTGCCTGGAAACAAACTTCCCGACCACCCCCCGCCTTGCACCGTCGCGCCGCTGCCAGCAGGATCTGAACAGGGTGCGTCCGACCACTCGGCCTGAATCAGAGTCTTCGTCGGATCCTCTACTGCGCTGCGGCAGCTCAGGGTACTGAATTGGCCGGGCACGGATATCTCCTGCGGCGTGCATATCGCGAAGCCCGGAACCTCAAATTCGTGTGCCGGCATTGCGATCTGCACCGGCTGCCCGGCGCGCAGTTCCGCAACCGCGAATCGCACATGCAGCGTCAGCGGCTTACCAGCCTCCCGCGCCTGGAACCACCGGGGCGTCCGAACGTTGAGATTGCCGGTCCCGCCCAGATCGTCTCCCGGCAAATACACTCCGGCATACTGTGACAGCCATGGGGTCGTCGATCGCTGCCCGTCCGGCGCTTCGAGCGTTGTCTGCGCACCCTCAATCACGACGCCGGTGCCGGGCGCGATCCCGGACAGTTTGATGGGCACCGAAATCGCCACCATGTTTCTCACAAGTCCCTGGGCATACGACTTGTTGCCCGTATCCAGCGCAAATTGTAAGGGGCCGCTCGTCGGCCGGTAGACTCTTCGCACCATGGACGAAGTCGTCGGCAACAGAGCCAACACGATCAGCAACGCGACCGTTCCCAGCATGATCAGCCGCGCCCTCCACTGCAACCGGCGCGCGTACTGCAGCACAATCGCTCCTCCGATGCCGGCGACAAAGACAGCCTCGAACAGCCAGCCCGTTCCTGAGACGGCGAAGTCTCCGGCTTCCACGGCGTAGTTCACCAGCCCCGCAACCGCGGCAACAATCGCCAGCAGCACTCCCAGCGCCGTCAGCGTCGATCGCGCAATCGTCGAAGTAATTGTGGCAATGGCCAGCAGCGGAAGCACAATCACCAGACCGAGGACCGCCAGGTGCACCCCGAGCGCCGGCAGAACGGCGTTTGGATGGAATCCGGCCCGCGCCAGCAACAGACATTGAATAAGGAAGATCGGGGCAAAGACGAACGCTGCCAGAAACAGCAGCTTCGCCCCTAAGAGGCTGGCCCAGTCGTACGGCTTTGTGACCCACCACTGCTGATCGCCCACCAGATTCTCTGCGTGCACCGCGCGCGTGATCATGAGCCACCAGCTCACTGGGATCAGAACGGAGAGCGCCTCCCCCGCCAGACTCATCGCGACGCTGCCAGATGCAGTCGCACCGAGCCTAACAAAGCTCTGCGTCCACTCATGCGGAGCCGCCCACAGATACGCCGCCAGCAGCGCCAGCGATACCAGAATCTCCCACCGCAGGTGCCGCGTGTCTTTGCTGAAAATGTGCAGCGCCTGATTCATGCCCGGCTCCTTTCCTCTGCTCTGCTCATGCGATGAGCGCGCCCGGCTCGCGCCACAGCCAGAAAGATCGACCGCAGCGGCATCGGCTCCAGCTCGATGTCCCGCGCCGCCGGAAACATTTCCCTCAGCTCTGCTGCCGTGCGCTCGCCGCGACAGTCGCTGTGCACAAACCTCACCACCGAGTCCGTCGCCTCGTATTGCAGCCACTGCGGCGGAACCTCCCGCGCCGCCTGCCCCGGCCCGCTGAGCGTCACCGTCACTTCGCGGAAGCGCTGCGACAGCGTGCTCATCTCCTCCGAGAAAAGAAGCCGCCCCTGCTCCAGATACCCCACCTGCGTCGAGAAGCTCTCGATCTCGCTCAGGTCGTGCGACGACAGGAACACAGTCGTCTCCGGCGACCGGTCCAGCAGGCTTTCGATCAGCTCATCGCGCACCAGCGGATCCAGCCCCGAGAATGGCTCATCCAGCACCAGCAGCTCCGGACGGAATGCCAGCGCCGCGGCCATTGCCGCCTTCATCCGCATGCCGCGCGACAGGTGCTTCAGCTTGCGATCGAGCTGCAAATCGAACTGCCGCACCAGCTGCCGCTCCAGCTCGCGGTCCCATCCTGGATAGAACGGCCGCAGATAATCCAGCATCTGCCCCACGCGCATCCAGTCCGGCATCTCCTGGTTTTCGCTGACGTAGCCGACCCGGCTCAGCGCGCTTCCACGCAGCTCCTCCGCCGCAATGCCC
>DASYYN010000066.1:0-21548 GCA_035933815.1 Acidobacteriaceae bacterium | reverse complement strand
CTCAGCTGCGGGTGGCTGGCGCGGCGGCTGGGGCAATCCCGCGTCATCGGCGAGATTATCGGCGGCATCCTGCTCGGGCCGTCGGTCCTGGGGCGTATCGCGCCGCACGTCTCGGCGGCGTTTTTTCCGCAGGCGTCGTTTGCCACCTTTGAGAATCTGTCCACGGTCGGGCTGGTGCTGTTCCTGTTCCTGATCGGCACGGAGCTCGACTACGAGCACCTGTATCGCCAGCGCAAAACGGCGGCCCTCGCCAGCGGGCTGAGTATTCTGCTGCCCTTCGCAATGGGTGCGGCACTGGCGCATTCGCTGCGCATCCGCTTCGCGCCGCATGGTATCGGCAGAGTTCCCTTTGTCCTCTTCCTCGGGATCGCCATGAGCATCACGGCCTTTCCCGTGCTGGCGCGGATTCTCGAAGAGCGCGGCATGCAAAGCACGAAGCTCGGGACGACAGCGATTCTGTGCGCGGCGGTGGATGACGTAGTCGCATGGCTTCTGCTGGCGATCGCCATGGCGCTGATCGGAGCCGAAGGCGGACCATCGTCACTGCCGCTCCGACTCATCGGGCTGGTCTGCTATGTCGTGCTGATGGTCGCTGTCGTAAGACCGCTGCTGCAGGTATTCGCGCGCCGGCGGAAGTCGAACATCCTCTCATTTGAGCTCTTGGGTCTCGCGCTGGCCGTCACCCTGCTCTCTTCGGCGGCAACGGCGGCCATCGGTGTGCACCCGCTCTTTGGAGCGTTCATGGCCGGGGTTTGCTTCCCGCGGGTCGAGGAGTGGCAGGTCGGATTGCGCGCTCGTCTGGATATGGTCGTCTCGGTTCTGCTGCTGCCGCTCTTCTTCGCGCTCACGGGCATGCGCACGCGCCTCGATTTGCTGAACGGCGGAGCCATGTGGATGTGGGCGGGCATTGTGCTGCTGGCGGCCGTTTTCGGCAAGATGGGCGGAGCCGCGCTGGCGGCGCGCGTCACCGGACAACCGTGGCGCGACGCCGTTGCCCTGGGCGCTCTGCTCAATACCCGCGGGCTCGTGGAACTGGTGGTGCTGAATATCGCCTATAACGTCGGCGCGTTCTCTCCGACTCTGTTCACCATGATGGTGGTGATGGCGCTGATGACTACGATAAGCACGACACCGATACTCAACTTGCTGGGCATCGAGGACCGCAGCCTGGACCACCCCGTCGAGCTTGCGAGGCCGCTTGCACGGAAAGCGTCGTGAGGCAGCCCGAATGATCGTCGTATGAGGCCCCGAAGGCGAAAACCGGATCGCCCAATAAAAACGGGCACGGCGCAAAGCCATGCCCGAGTCTACCTGCTGTAGTGGTTGCGGCGCGCACCGTCGTAGTGCCCGGAGTGCATGCAGCACTTCCTGAAACCTGCGCCCTGAACCGCAGGGGCAAAGATCATTCCGGCCCAGTTTCTCGGATAGTTCCTTATCTCCGTGTACTACGCGGAAAGCCGCGCTTTACGCTGGTCTCGGATGGGAAGCCCTTGCGGCGCTTGCTGCTGACTTGATAGCGAATCTCGTCGTTCATGGCCGTTCTCCTTCGGATGGATTTGCCCGTCACATCACGAAGGCACTGGCCTGCCGGAATTATAGCCCTGGCTGGCGGCAATCCCACTCAAGCCTGTTGTGGCTTGAGTGTGCCTTTGAGTTACTGCTTCGCGCCACCCGCCGAGATCGGCGGCGACTGGCTCTCCGGGTATTGATACGTCTGGCTGAAGGTGCCGGTGTCATAGACGGCGCTGCTCCACGGTGCGCTCACGGTAAACCGCACCACGCCCTGGCAGCCGCTGAAGTCCACATTGAAGGTTGCGGTTGCCGACCCGCTGGTCGCGATGTCGCCCAGCTTCACCGGGAAGCCGCTCGCCGATGTGACCTTCGGCGTGCAGGCCTGTCCCGCGATCTGGGTGAAGGTGAGCGCGTTGATCTGGGTCGCGTAGGCGGGCCCAACGTCGCCGTTCGTCGCCGTCACGGTGAAGACGCGCGTGCGCCCAACCGTGCCGTTGGCCGTCGGCAGGCTAAACGTCATGCCGTAGCCGGGCAGATGCGAAGGATCGACAATACCCCAGTACGCCGGCTTCGCCTGCAGCTTCATATCGAAGGGCAGAGGATAGTCGGTGCGCGGCACCGGGAAGCCATCGAGCCAGGTGTCGTCGTCGGCCATGCCCCACATCGTGACGGCGCTCAACTCGCCGTTTTCGGCACGCGACCGGAAGACGTCGAAGTACGCCTTGTAGAGCCAGCCCTGCTCGGCAAGCACGGACGCGGGAATGTTGTTGCCGTAATTCGAAGTGCGGTCGCCGGCGTTGTAGACGCTCTCATCGAGCTCGGTGACCTGCTGCAGGATGCCCGGGAGGGCCTGCGCCACCGTGTCGATGGCGTTCGCCATGGCTGCGGGTGATGGATAGTTGATGGCGTTATGCATCTCATGGCCGATGCCGTCGATGGGCACGCCGCGATCCCTGAGCTCGCCAACCACCTTCACGAGGCAGGCCAGCCGGTTGGGATCCGCAGTGCTGTAGTCGTTCAGGAAGAGCTTCGCGTTCGGCGCATACTGCCGGGCCGCTTTGAAAGCCACGTCGAGGTAATCGGGGCCGAGCACTTTGTAGAACGGCCCGTGCACCAGGCAATCAGGCTGGTTGGGATCGAGCGGCTCGTTGACGACATCCCAGGCATAGACCTTGCTGCCGAAGTGCTGCAACTCGGCCTGGATGTGCTCCTGAATATTCGCGGTCACCAGCGCCTGGTTCGCCGGCGAGTTGGTGCCATCGCCGAAGGCATACGAGGGTGTCTGCGCGCCCGTTGCCCACACCAGGTTGTGTCCGCGAATCCGCATATTGTGGCACACAGCTTCGCCCACTTCAGCGTCTGCCGGGCCCCAGTTGAAGGTCCCCTTGGAGGACTCCACCGACTGCCACTTCATCTCGTTGCCCGAGGTGATGCTGTTGTAGTGCATGGTCAGCAGGTCGCGATGCGCTCCGGAGAGATCGAGCGAATCAACAGCCGTGCCGATCGGGAAATCGCTCGCGTACGTCTTCCAGATCGACGGAATGTCCGTCTGGATGGTCGGCGGCTGCACGTAGGTGAGCTGGAAGTCGTCGACATAGAAACCGACCAGATCATTGGTCCCGTTGGTGGTGACCGTCTGCAAGTACAGCGTCACCGCGGTTCCCGGATCTGAGTTGGCGCCCATCGTGTAGTTATTCACGACAATCTGGTGCCAGTTGCCGTCCGCGGGAATGGAGATACCAGGATAGGAGGTGACGCCCGGAAAACCGGTGGTGCCCTGGAAGGTGGCCTGCAGGCTCACGTTGATGGTGTGCGTCGAGCCATCGGTGGGCTGCAGCATCACCCAGGCGCTGATGTTGTACACGGAACCCACGTACATCTTGTTCGTGACGTTGACTGAGGCCCCGTTCCAGTTCGCAGTGCGGTTGGTCACCAGCAGACTGTGGGAACCGCTGTGCGCAATCCCCGAAGTGTTGGTCAGCACGGAACTGCCGCGCGAGGACCAGCCGTCGAGCCCGCCGTCTTCAAAGGTGCTGGTGATCCCGGAGTTGTCCTGCTGGCTCGGATCGGGCGGCGCAGGGGTGAGCTGACTGATCGTTACGTGGCCGATGTAGA
The DNA here is from genome assembly GCA_035933815.1 of Acidobacteriaceae bacterium. Lineage (GTDB taxonomy): Bacteria > Acidobacteriota > Terriglobia > Terriglobales > Acidobacteriaceae > Palsa-343. Next base: position 17,921 of record DASYYN010000066.1, on the reverse strand, counting down.
AAGAATCAGTCGCGCTGCTGGACTGCGCGTAGAGCACCAGGCTGCTCGGCGCTCCCGGCAGATCGCTGAAGTTGAAGGTCCCCTGCACCTTCGTCCAGCCGGCGGAGGAGAGAGCTGTTGAGGTCGCGATGTTGCTGTAGGTTATGCCTGCGCAGTCGGTGCGCTTCAGCGAGAACGTCACTGTCGGATTGCTCGCGTCGGCGCTGGCGAGCAGGACGTATGCCGTTACCTGATAGGTAGCGCCCGCAACAATCCCATGGACACCCGCCAGATCGATGCTGGGGCCCATGTAGGTGGCGGTGCGATTCGTGGTCAGCAGCGCATCGGCATCGCCGGCCGGATCGAGCATCGGAGGCGGCGTGCTCGTAACCTGCACAGAGCCGAACGGACCCCATCCGTCCGTGCTGCCATTGGCAAAATCGTAGGCGACAACCGGCGTTCCGCCCGGCGGCGGCGCCGTCTGCGTAATGACGACGTCGTCGAGGTAGAACGATTGCGCCGAAGTGGCGCCGACCAACTGGGCGTAAAGCGTCAGCCCAGTTTCCGTCGTGGTCGCGGTAAAGTTGCCGCCGATCTGTGCCCATCCGCTGGACGTGACAGCCACCTGATACGGACCCACAGTGTCGTAGCAGGTTCCGCCGGAGCAGGAGGGATCGCTGCGCTTGATCGTGAAGTTGGCATTCGTGGGCGATTCGCCGGGGGTGAGCATCATCCAGCCGGTGATGGTGTACTTCGCTCCCGCCTGCAGGACGGTCGTCACGGGGACCGCCGGGCCGCCGGCGCCACCGGAGCCAGTGGTCGTCAGCAGACTGTGCGTCCCTGAATAAGCCGCGGCCGTTGTGTTGACGGGCGTGCTGGCGCCATTGAACGACGTCCAGCCCTGCGTACCGGTCTCAAAGTCGTAGGTCTGTATGACCTGAGCGCCGGCATAGGCGGTGAAAAAGAAAGCCAGCGCAACGACCGCGCTGGCCATTTTCAGGCTGGAAGAGGAAAACTGGATCCGAAGCATTGAGGCGCCTCCGTGGGCCGCAGAGCTCATCGACTTACTGGGATCGAGGCGTTCACCAATAGTAAGTCGATTTACTACACAACGCCGCCGACTATATTCCGGCCATTTTGTGGCTGTCAAGCCGTGGACCTGTGAATAATTCGCGGGCCAAACCAATGCAGGGTCGGCCTGAGCCAGTCGCGCCCAGTCCGGGCGCCATGCTCAGAAGGATTCCACGATATCCGCGACCGCCGCGCTGGCAAAATCCGCAGCGAGCCGCCGCGTAGCCGCCGAGTCTTCCTGGATAAAGCTGGCGAGGTCCTGGGTTTGCTCGTACTGCTGCCGGAACAGATACGACGGGTTTTGATAGAGGACGCGGCCGTCGCGGTCCTTCACTTCAAGCCTGGCGATGATCGTCACCAGATAGCTGGAGGTCTGGCCGGTGATGTTGTCGTAGGTGAGGGGAATGATGTCGAAGCGCGTGATCGTGCCGGTCAGCGTGGCGTCGGCGTTCGCATCCTCGCCCGCAATGATCCGATACGACGTGCGGTTCGCAAACTCGCGGATCACGGCCTCTGTGAACACTGCCTGCGTGTGGTACGACTGCGTGTGATTCAGGAATGAGGGCACCGCCAGCGTGCGCACCGTGCTGGGCAGATGCACTGCGGAGTTCACCGAGTGGTAGTTGCATCCCGTAAGCAGGAGAGCCAGCGCAACGGCGGGAGCAGGAAAGCGCAGGGACATGCTGCACTATTCTCGCAGAGATGCTGATTCTTAATGACAGGAGACTGAATGGCACATCGTGAACGGCACCGCAGCGAGAGAATCGGATGGCTGCGTGCAGCGGTATTAGGCGCAGACGATGGCATTGTATCGACGGCAAGCCTGATCGTTGGGGTGGCCGCGGCGGGTTCTGCACGTCACGAGATCCTGCTCTCCGGCATTGCTGGTCTCGTAGCCGGTGCACTCTCCATGGCCGCAGGCGAATACGTTTCGGTTAGTTCGCAGGCCGATACAGAGCGCGCTGATCTGGCTACGGAAAAAACGGAGTTGGCGAATCAGCGTCCAGCTGAGGAAAAGGAACTCGCTGACATTTACGTGCGGCGCGGCCTTGATCCGGAACTCGCCCGCACCGTCGCCGTGCAACTGATGGCGCATGATGCGCTTGGCGCCCACGCGCGCGACGAGCTTGGCATCACCGAACAAATGACTGCTCGTCCGCTGCAGGCGGCCGGCGCTTCGGCGGCGACATTCGCCGTGGGCGCAGCTCTGCCGCTGCTGGTGGTCATCTTTGCGCCGCTGAGCTATCTGCCATTCACCGTTTCCGCAGCCTCGCTCGCCTGCCTGGCGGCGCTCGGCGCAGTTGCGGCTCGAACCGGTGGCGCCTCGCCATGGCTGGGCAGTGGCAGAGTTGCTTTGTGGGGCGCACTCGCGATGGTGGCCACAGCAGGAATCGGCAAGCTATTCGGCACAACCGTGTCTTAGTCCCTGGCCCAAAATGAAAAGGCAGCCCGAAGGCTGCCTTTTCGTTTTGCTTTCTTTGCTGACTATGCGGGCGAGGGGCTGCCTTCCGGCAAACCGCCAGTGCGGCCCGGCTCCGGCTTGAGCACCTGCTGCACGTCGGCCACCGCGGTTCCGCCGCCACTTGGTTTCAGCGGGGGCAGGTCCTTGCCGTCGATGATCAGGCGGATTTCGTTCGCATCGAGCGTCTCGCGTTCGAGCAGCGCGCTTGCCAGCCTGTGCATGATGTCCTGGTGGTTGTTCAGGATGTCCCACGCGGACCGATACGCGTCGTCGACGAGGCTGCGAACCTCGGCGTCGATCTGCCGGGCCGTCTCCTCGCTGAAGTCGCGGTGCTGCGCGATCTCGCGGCCGAGGAAGATCTGCTCTTCCTTCTTGCCGAAGGTCAGCGGCCCGAGGCGGCTCATGCCGTACTCGCAGACCATCTTGCGAGCCATATCCGTGGCACGCTCGATGTCGTTGCCGGCGCCGGTGGTCATCTGGTGCAGGAAGATTTCCTCGGCGATGCGGCCGCCCATCAGGATGGCCAGCTGCGTCTCGAGATACTTCTTCGTCACCGTGTGCTTGTCGTCTTCCGGCAGCTGCATCGTGACGCCCAGCGCCATGCCGCGCGGGATGATCGTCACCTTGTGCAGCGGGTCGGCGTTGTCGCGCATGGCGGCGACCAGCGCGTGTCCGGCTTCGTGATAGGCCGTGACGCGCTTCTCTTCGTCGCTCAGCAGCATCGACTTGCGCTCGGCGCCCATCAGCACCTTGTCCTTCGCCTGCTCGAAGTCGAGCATCAGGACTGATTTGCGATTCGCGCGGGCAGCGTTCAGGGCAGCCTCGTTGACCATGTTGGCCAGGTCGGCGCCGCTGAAGCCCGGTGTCCCGCGAGCCAGAACGCGAAGATCGACGTCGTCGGAAATCGGCACCTTGCGGGCGTGCACGCGAAGCACTTCCTCGCGGCCGCGCACATCCGGACGTCCCACCACCACGCGCCGATCGAAGCGGCCAGGCCGCAGCAGCGCCGGATCGAGCACGTCGGGCCGGTTGGTCGCAGCAACGAGGATAACGCCCTCGTTGGACTCGAAGCCGTCCATCTCCACGAGCAGTTGGTTCAGCGTCTGCTCGCGCTCATCGTGTCCACCGCCGAGACCGGCGCCGCGATGGCGGCCGACCGCGTCAATTTCGTCGATGAAGATGATGCATGGGGCGTTCTTCTTGCCCTGTTCGAAGAGGTCGCGAACGCGGCTTGCGCCCACGCCGACGAACATCTCAACGAAGTCCGAACCGGAGATCGAGAAGAACGGCACGTTCGCCTCGCCGGCTACTGCGCGCGCAAGCAGGGTCTTGCCGGTTCCCGGAGGTCCGACGAGCAGCACGCCCTTGGGAATGCGTCCGCCGAGCTTTTGGAACTTCTGCGCCTCGCGCAGGAACTCGATGATCTCCTTCAGCTCTTCCTTGGCCTCATCGACGCCGGCCACGTCCTTAAACGTGACCTTCTTCTGCTGCATCGAGAGCAGGCGCGCCCGGCTCTTGCCGAACGACAGCGCCTTATTCCCGCCGCTTTGCATCTGGCGGATCATGAAGAACCAAAGCAGCGCGATCAGGATGAGCGGAGAGAACTGCAGCAGCCAGGCCCACCAGCTGTTGCCGTTGTCGCTCTTCACCGTGACGTTGACTTTGTTCTGGTCGAGGATGTCGTACAGGTGCGAATAGGTCGCGGGCACCGTCACATGAAACGCGCCCTTGTCGGCGCGGAAGTGCCCATGGACGTCCTGGTTCGTGATCGTGACATCCGCAATCTGATTCGACTCAACGTCGCTCAGGAACTGCGTGAAGTTGATCTCCTGCTCATGGCCGCCCATGACGTTGTTCTTCTGGAACAGCTCGAAGAGCACAACGAGGCAGCAGATGATGAGCACCCAGAACAGGATTTGTTTGACGGTCGAGTTCACCTTCAGGAAGACCTCTCTTGTCGCAGGGCATGCCTGCAGCAGGCAGGCTTACGCACCGCGCTCTGGACAATTAGACGCCGATGGGTGGCCTGCGGAGTCAGGAACAGGTCGGAAAAATCAACAGATTTCCTGGGGTCGCCCACGCGGCCGTACGCGTAGAAGCAATTGTACTACCCCGGCCATGACACCGGAGTAACGCCTCAGTGTCATCACCTGTCCCCCGCCCGTACCCCCCCGCGTGTACCATGAACCCAGGCAATGCCCTCCACAGCAACAGCCTCTGCGGCCCGCTCCACCAGCGGCGTCACCCTGAGAATCCTGCCGACTTCGCTGCAGATTTTCCTCTGCTATTTCGCCATCGGCCTCCCCCTGGCGGTTCTGCCCGGGGTCGTGCACCTGCAGCTGCGGTTCAATGCGGTTCTGGCGGGTCTGGCCATCAGCTTTCAGTACGTGGCAACGGTGCTCAGCCGTCCCCAGGCGGGGCGCATGGCCGACACCGTCGGCGCGCGGCGGACGGTACTCTCCGGCCTGCTGGCTTGCGGCGCTTCCGGTCTGTGCCTCTCTTCGGCTGCATTCTTCCGGCAGCTCCCACTCGCTTGCCTCTTCGTTATCCTGCTGAGCCGCCTGGTTTTAGGATTCGGCGAGAGCTGGCTGGCGACTGGATCCTCATTATGGGGGATCGCCCGGGTTGGGCAGGAGCATACGGCCAAAGTCATTTCCTGGAGCGGAATCTGCTCTTATGGCGGACTCGCCATCGGCGCACCCATCGGGGTGTGGATCTGGCACTCCTGGGGTCTGGAAGGCGTGGGCCTGGTCAGCGCCGCAACCTCCTGCCTGGGGCTGCTGAGCGCCTGGCCGCTGGGCGAAGTCCCTGTCTTCGCAGAAGAGCCGCTGGCTTTCCGGCAGGTGCTGAGCCGGGTGATGCCCCACGGCATGAGCCTCGCCCTGGCGACCACCGGTTTCGGCACGATCGCCTCGTTCATGGTGCTCTTCTACACACATAACCACTGGAACAATGCGGCTTGGGCGCTCACCAGCTTTGGAGCGTCGTTCGTGCTGGCGCGCCTGCTCTTTGGGCATGCCATCGACCGCCTGGGAGGATTCCGGGTCTCCTTCGTGTGCCTCACCGGGGAAATCGGCGGTCTGGTCTTTCTCTGGCTGGCGCACGCGCCCGCGATGGCCTTTGCCGGTTGCGCGCTTACCGGATTTGGCTTCTCGCTGGTCTTCCCGGCGCTTGGCGTCGAGGCGGTGAACTGTGTTACGCCGGAGAACCGGGGCTCCGCGCTGGGCGTCTACACGGCCTTTGCGGATCTTTCGCTGGGCATAACCGGGCCGCTCGTCGGTCTGATCGTCGTCGGCCTCGGCTACTCGAACATCTTCCTCTTTGCCGCACTCGCCGCGGTGGCCGCGCTGACCATCGCCGTAACTGTGAGCCGCCGGACACGCCGCGCGGTCGTGGAGCAGCGTTGCGAGTTCGCGGGCGCTGACTAGACTGGACTATCGGAATCGTTCCTGAGCGCCGCCCCGCGAACCTGCCTCCGCATCAATAAAAGTAATGGGCCGTTTCTTATCCCTTTGCTCAATTCTGGCGTTGATGGCTTGCATCGCGGCCACGCCGGCTGGGGCGGCCAGCGATTCTGCAGTAGCGGCAAAGGGCACCATCGCCAAGCGGCTCCAGCTCGAAGGCGTGCCGAAGTTCGCGGAGGTCTCGCCGACGCTCTATCGCGGCGGTCAGCCCTCGCGCCAGGGATTTGCAAACCTTGCCCGGATGGGAATCAAGATCATCGTCGACAACGGCTGGTCGGAAAAAAACAAAAAACTGGCCGAGCAACTGGGGATGCGCTACATCTCCATCTCCTGGATCTGCATGTTTCCCAAAGACGCGTTGTTCGCGCGCTTCCTCAGGGTGGTCGAGGATAATCCGGGCAAGAAAATCTTCGTGCACTGCCGCTTCGGCGATGCCCGTACCGGCATGATGATCGCGGCGTATCGAATGAAGGTGCAGGGCTGGACCGCGGAGGAGGCCCGTCGCGAGATGCGCGCCTTCGGGTTCCATGGCATGCGGCCCATGGTATGCCCGGGCCTCGCGAGCTACGAGAAGAGCTTTCCGCAGCGGCTAAAGGACGACCCGGTTTTTCAGAATCTCCATTGAACGGCAGCAGGGATTCCGGCGCAGTTCGACACAGCCCCTTTGTTATACTTCCCACAAGAGCGACCCGCGTGCGGAAGTGGTGAAATTGGCAGACACACCATCTTGAGGGGGTGGCGCCCAAAAGGCATGGGGGTTCAAGTCCCCCCTTCCGCACCAAATTTCCCGGCGCACCCCGAGATTGAGTAACCCATCGTGATTTATTTCGTCATCGCTATCCACGTGATCGTCAGCGTGCTGCTGATCGTCATCATCCTGCTGCAACAGGGCAAGAGCGCCGATCTGGCCGCCGCGTTCGGCGGACAGGGTTCGCAGACCGCCTTCGGCCCGCGCTCGGCGTCCAACCTGCTCACCAAGAGCACCACCTGGCTGGCGGCCATCTTCATCGTCACCTCGATCACGCTGACGGTCATGGAGCAGCATCGCATCACGACGCATCACTCCGTCCTCTCCGGGACCACCCAGAGCGCTCCGGCGAAGCACAAGTGAACAGGAATTAGGGAGAGAGTCAGGGCAGGCCTGTGCGCCTGCCCTTCTGCTTCCAGTCCTCAGGCGGGAATGGCGGAAGCCTTCTCCTGCACAGGCTCGGCATTCAGCGCGGCGCGATTCGCAAAGAAGAGCCTCACCAGCACCCACGCATACACAAATGAGTCGGCGCAGATCTCCACGCTGTGCGTCACGCGCAGCGTGGTGGGCAACACCGTCGAGCTGCTCAGCCCGTAGAGCCCCACCACCACGGCATGCGCCAGCCCAAGCGCAAACCAGAGCCGCACTTTCGTTCCTCTCCACAACGCAATCAGCGGCAGCGAGCACGCGAGGAAGATGGCGCTCCGCACCAGCTGCACCACCAGGATCGTGCGCATTGGTGGCACGTGCAGGAATGCGATGCTGCGGTAATACGGCATCACGATCGGGGCAACGCACATCCCGAAACCAACATAGATCAGCGGAAACGCGAACCAGGCTGCCGTCAGACGCCTCAGCAGGCGCATCCGCTGGTCGCTGTCGCCGCGCGGCAATTCCTGCGCGGATCCAAACAGCGAAGCCAGCGTCAGGCCGAGCAGCAGAGCAACCAGGGCGTAGAAAACGGCGGCGCCGGCAACCTTGCCCTGCAGCAGCGTTGTAAATGTGGCCGTCTCGATCAGCGTGTTGACGCCGAATGCGAGCAGAAGAAACGAAACCAGCGCAATCGCCCGCGTTCCAAAAGCTCCGGAGAGTCCGCGAGCGACAGGCCACAACCCGATCACCAGGACCATGGCGCCCACCAGAGTGAGCGCGAATCGCAACCCCGGCCCTGCATCGCCCGGAAGTGCGGGCACGGGCAGATGCAGCACCCGGATGAGAATGCCCGCGACCACCAGCGCGACAACAAATGAGAACCAGCTGACAATGACCTTCGCTACAGTTTTCATCGACCGCTCCTTCTCAGCACGACACGACCGGTCAAAATGGGAACGAACCATCGTACGAAGTCCTGCGCCGGAGTCAACGATTTTCCCGCCCGTAATGGCCTGGTAGTAATCAGCGGTTTCACGGACAATAACCACATGATCCTCGAGACATTCCCCGTCGGCCCGCTGCAGTGCAACTGCACGATCCTCGGCGATGAGGCGAGCGGGGAAGCAATGGTCGTCGATCCCGGCGACAACGTTCCGCAGATCCTCGCCTTCCTCGAGCAGCACCGGCTGCGGCTCAAACAGATCATCGTCACTCACGGGCATATCGACCACGTTGGCGGAGCGGCGCGGCTGAAGAAGGCCACCGGCGCTCCGGTGCTCCTGAACCAGAACGATCTGCCGCTGCTGAAGATGATGAACATGCAGGCCGCGTGGCTGGGGATAGAACCGCCGGAAGTGGCCCCGCCGGACGCGAGCGCCGAGGACGGCATGAAGGTCGGCATCACCGGGCACGACGCCACCGTGATCCACACACCCGGACACACGCAGGGCAGCATCTGCCTGCACTTTGCTCCGGAAGGGCTGCTGCTGGCCGGCGACACGCTCTTTGCCGGTTCGATTGGGCGCACGGACCTCCCCGGCGGCGACTCGCGGCAGATTATCCGGTCGCTGCACGACCGCCTGCTGAGCCTGCCGGACGCCACCTACGTCATCCCGGGACACGGCCCAGCCACCAGCATTGGTGAAGAGCGCGACTCGAATCCGTTTCTGCAGAGCCGGTAGCGGCTAGCGGGTAGCAGTTAGCAGATAGCCGGTCCCCGCTTGCTGGAGTGACCTTCGGATACCGATGAATCCGCTATCTGCTAGCTGCTGCCTGCTATCCGCTATCATCAAGCCATGACGCCGCTCGACGTGCTGTACCGCTACGAGAGCCATCCGACCGAAACCGCAATGTACGCGCTGGGGAACATGCGCGAGGTGTATGGCATCCGCCGGGTCGTGATCAACGAAGAGGTCAGGACCATTCGCGTGGAGTACGACGCGACTCGGCTGACCAAGCCGGTGGTCGCCCAGTTGCTCCGCCGTGCGGGCATCGATGTCGTCGAAGAAGTGCCGCTGATCCCGGCTCAGGAGGCGCCTCCCGCAGCCGCACCGGCGCAAACGAAATAACCTCAGGAAATCGGCTGGGACTACGGCAAGCAATTCATTCGCCGTGGCTTGCAGCCGCTGCCTTTGGCTTTTTTCCAGTCTCCCGCGGCCCATCCGTCTCGGCTCCTCCCTGTTTGACAATACTATTCTTGGCATAGTATATCTGGACAACCATGGCGACAAAGGATGAGGTTCGCGACCTGTTTCCCGGCGCGCTGGAGCTGATGATCCTGCAGACGCTCCACCGCAAGCCGATGCACGGCTATGCGCTCGCGCAGCACATCAAGTCGGTGTCCGACGATCTGCTGCAGATCGAAGAAGGCTCGCTCTACCCGGCGCTGCAGCGGATGCTCAAGGCCGGGTGGCTCGAGTCGGAGATGGGCCTCTCCGCGCGCAACCGCCCGGTGCGGGTGTACCGGCTGACCGCAGCCGGCGAGAAGCGGCTCGAGCAGGAGACCTCCAGCTTCGAGCGGATGTTCGCCGGCATCCAGCGGGTGTTGTCGACGGCTAAAGCGTAAGTAAGGAGGCGCCGATGCGCCTGTTCCGTTCGTTAGGATCGCTGTTCGGCCGGAGTCGCCGCTACGAAGATCTTTCCGCCTCGATCAGCGAGCACCTCGCCGAGCAGATCGATGAGCTGATGGAGAACGGCCTCTCGCGCGAAGAGGCGACCTGCGCGGCACGCCGGCAGTTCGGCAATGCCACTCGCATCGAGGAACAGAGCCGCGAAGTGTGGCAATGGCCGCGAATCGAAAGCATCCTGGCCGACGTGAAGTTCGCCCTGCGTCAGCTGGCGAAGTCACCAGCCTTCACAGTCACGGCGGTGCTGACGCTGGCGCTGGGCATCGGGGCGAACGCCGTGACGTTTCACCTGCTGCGAGCCGTCGTGACGCCCAGCCTGCCTGCGCCGCGTCCCCAGGAATTGCAGAGCCTGCGCTTCGTGGTGCCGGGGCACTGGCAGGAGCCGATGTTCTCCGAGCCTGCCTACGAACGGCTGAGCCGGGCCACTGCACAAACGGCGCCACTGGCCGCGCATTCCTGGATTTCCGACTGCAGTGTGGCCGAAGGGAACGGGGCCGGTTCCGGGCACGCCTCGATGCAGCTGGTGTCGGAGAATTTCTTCTCGGTTCTGGGCCTCGCGCCCGCGCAGGGGCGATTCCTCACCGGCGCCGATGCGCAGCCGCAGGGCGGCGCGTGGGCTGCGGTGCTCCGCTACAGCTATTGGCAGAGCCGCTTCGGCGGAGATCCGGCGGTGGTCGGTCGCACCCTTCGCGTGAACGGCACGCCGGTGATCGTCGCGGGCGTCGCGCCCGAGCATTTTCTCGGCGTGATAACCGGCGATGCTCCGGACGTATGGCTTCCGCTCGAGGCGCAGCCGTTCGTGCGGTATTTCCTCAACCTCGACACGCTCGGCTACGGCAGCGGCATCAACTTCCAGGCGCCGTTCACGCATCAGGACGGCATCTTCTGGCTCTGGCTGGAGGCTCGCATCCCGCCGGCTGGCCGGAACGCAGCGCGGGCAGCATGGACGAGTGCCTTCCAGGGCGATCTGCAGCGGATCGCACAGTTCTCCGATCCCGGTCTGCGGCAGGCCATCCTTGCCTCGCAGTTCGCTCTGCAGCCGACGGCCAAAGGCGAGAGCGAGCTGATCGAGAAGTACGCAACGCCGATGACGGTTCTGATGGCCCTGTGCAGCCTGATCCTGCTCATCGCCTGCGTCAACCTCGCCAGCCTGCAGCGGACGCGCTTTGTCGCGCGGCAGAGGGAGCTGGCGGTGCGTGCGTCCCTGGGTGCGAGCCGCAGCCGCATCGTGCAGCAACTGGTGATCGAGAGCGCGGTGCTGGCCGCATGCGGCGGTGCTCTCAGCCTTGCCGTCGCCGCTGTTACTCAGCCGCCGCTCCTGCGCTGGGCGTCGAAAGGCCCGGCGCCGATTCCGCTCGATCTGCGCTTCGATTGGCCGGTGTATCTGTTTCTGCTTGGCGTGCTTGTCGTCGGAACCCTGAGCTTCGGCCTCTTTCCGGCTATCGCAGCAACGCGCACCGATCTTGCCGCCGCCATGAAGCTGTCCGGCGCATCAGCCAGTCGCGGTGCCGGCCGCCATTTCGGCGCCTGGACCGTCTCCTTGCAGGTGGCGCTTTCGGTCGTGCTGCTGGCCCTCACGTCGATGCTGCTGCGTACCTACGTAAACCTGAGCCGCGTGAATGCCGGCCTCGACCGGCAGCACGTGCTGGCGGTGCATCTCGACTTTCACGGCGCCGGATACAGTCAGCAGCGGCTCGCGGAGCTGTATCCGCAAATGGTGGAGCGCGTGAGCGCGCTGCCCGACGTTCGTTCGGCGGCTCTGGAGATGTGCCCGATCCCGCACTGCGGCTGGCACATTCAACTGCATGCCGCGGGGCATCCGGCGCTGAGCGCGGCCGCCAGGCAGGGGCAGCAGGACGTGGTGGGCAGCGGCTATTTCCGCACCCTCGGTATTCCGCTGCTGCTGGGGCGCGATTTCACCGCCGAGGATCGCGCCGCAACGGAAAAAGTCGCCATTCTCAATGCTTCCTACGCAAAGCAGCTGTTTGGAAATGAGAACCCGATCGGGCAGCGCGTGGGATTCGGGCCGGCGCCGAACGACGCCGCCTTCCGCGTGGTGGGCGTGGTTGCGGATGCGCGCCTGAACGATCTGGATGCACCGCCGCCGCCGCTCTTTTACGTGCCGCTGACGCAGGCCCTGGGGCCGATTGCCGGATTCGAAGTGCGCGCAGCGGGCGATCCGCGGCAGGTCACGGGCGAAGTGCGCTCGGCGCTGCTCGGCCTCGATCCGAAAATGCCGCTTGAGGAAATCGTGCCGCTTGAGGTGCTCTACGAGCGCACCATTACTACCCAGCATTTACTGGCCAGGCTGACGACCGCGTTTGGGACACTGGCGCTCGCGCTGGCGGCGATCGGTATTTATGGCGTGCTTTCGTTTCGCGTCGCGGCAGCAGCCAGCGAGATCGGCGTGCGCATGGCGCTGGGCGCGCAGCGGGCGACGATCGTCCGCTTTGTGCTGACGCAGGGCGCGCGCATGCTCCTGGCAGGAGCGGTGCCCGGATGCGTCCTGGCTCTGCTGCTCGGCCGTGCCATTCATCAGCTGCTGTACGGCATGAGCGGCACAGACTGGCTGTCACTCTGCGGAGCGGCAGTGATGCTGGCGATGGTGGCATTGCCGGCGGCGTGGCTGCCGGCGCGGCGGGCGGCATCGGTGGATCCCATGCAGGCGTTGCGCAGTGAATAGGAGGGGTGGCATGTTTTCCCGGAAAAAGCGGTACGACGAGCTTTCCGAGTCGATCAACGAGCATCTCGCCGAGCACGTCGATGAACTGATGGAGCGCGGCCTCTCGCGCGAAGAGGCGACCTGCGCAGCACGCCGGCAGTTCGGCAATGCCACTCGCATCGAGGAACAGAGCCGCGAAGTGTGGCAATGGCCGCGAATCGAAAGCATCCTGGCCGACGTGAAGTTCGCCCTGCGTCAGCTGGCGAAGTCACCAGCGTTCACAGTCACGGCGGTGCTGACGCTGGCGCTGGGCATCGCCGTGAACGCCACGATGTTCAGCATGGTCAGTGCGTACCTCATGCCGCACCTGCCCGGGCAGGATCCGCAGAAGATTGTCGTCGTTTCGTCCATCAGCCCCGATGACAGCTACGCGCCCGAGGCGCATCCGGTTTCCGCAGCGAGCTATGTGGAGTGGCGCACCGACACCAGGCTGTTCTCCGAAATCGCTGCCGCGCACGATGGGCTGCTGGGCGCGCTCGCTGGCGACCAGAAACAGCCGGAAGCAATCGGTTACGCGGCGGTGTCGCCCAACTACTTCAGCCTGTTTCGTGAGGCTCCCGCGCTGGGGCGTGTTTTTGAGACCGGCGAAGATCAGCCCGGGCGCGATCACGTCGTGGTGCTCACGTACGGATTGTGGAAGCGGCGCTTCAACAGCGATCCGGGCGTCCTTGGACGCACGCTGCGGCTCAATCGCGAGGACTACACCATCATCGGCGTAATGCCGGCGGATTTTCGCCTGATGGGGTTCACGCCGCAGCTGTGGACGCCGATGACCCTGACCGCCGCGGACGTCGCTCCCGCTGCGCGCAAGGATCGCTACTTTACCGTATTCGCGCGCCTCGCGCTTGGAGTGACGCTGGAGCAGGCTCGCGCCGAAATGCGTACGCTCGCTCAGAAGGCAGCGCAGGATTATCCCGACACCGACAAGCGCTGGGGAATTGGGGTACGTACCTTGCCCGATTACCTGGTCTACGGCTTCGGGATTCGCACCGCTATGGCGATCATCATGATCGTGGTCGGCTTCGTTCTGCTGCTCGCCTGCGCCAACGTTGCGGGGCTGCTGCTGACGCGTGCGACCGGACGCCAGAAGGAGATGGCGATCCGCGTTTCGCTGGGCGCCAGCCGCATGCGCATTGTGCGGCAGCTGCTTACCGAAGGATTCGTGATTGCGATGGCAGGCGGCGCTGCGGGGCTGGGGCTCTCAGTGTGGGGAATCCGCTGGCTGGCGGCGCATATGCAGTTCAACGAGGCAATCGCGGCCGTGCCCATCACGCTCGATCGCAATGTCGTGCTGTATGCGCTGGGCATTTCGTTTGTCGCGGCGGTGCTGTCGAGCCTCGCTCCTGCTTTGCAGGCCTCGCGGGCTGACGTGCAGTCGGGTCTCAGAAGCGAGAGCCGCAGCGTGTCGGCGGGCCGATCGCACAGCCGCATGCGCTCGATCCTCGTTGCCGGCGAATTCACGCTGGCGCTGTTTCTGCTGATCGGCAGCGTGCTGCTGATTGAGGGGGTCTACATGCTCGAGCACCAGCGCCTCGGTTTCCGCAGCGATCATCTGCTGACCGCCGCCCTGGTGCTCGACGAGGCGCATTACCCCGGAAGCGCACAACAGCAGCAGTTCGCGCGCGACCTGCTGCCGAAGCTGCAGCAGATTCCCGGTGTGGAGAACGCGGCCGTCGTGTCGAATTTGCCCGCCACCGGCGCGCCGAGCGTTCCGGTTCGCCTGGAGGGAGAGGCGAAAACCCCGTCGAACCAGCACCGCATGCCAATGGATGTGGTGGTCACGCCCGATTATTTTCACGTTGCCGGAGTGACGCTGCTGCGCGGCCGCATCTTCACTCAGGCCGACGATGCGCATGCTCCGCGCGTGGTCCTCGTGAACCAGCAGTTTGTGCACGATTACCTGGGCGACGGTGACGCCATCGGCAAGCGGATTCAGCTGGAGCAGCCTGGCTCGGAGGGCTGGAGTCAGATCGTCGGCGTTGTCAGCGACGTCAAGTTCTTTTCCATGGACACCACGCTCCGCCCGGAGGTCTACGAGGCGTTCCGGCAGCGGCCGGTGAGCTGGATCTCGCTGATGCTGCGGACCAGCGTCGATCCCAACAGCCTGATTCCAGCGATGCGACGCGCGGTAGCCGACGTCGACCCGGAGTTGCCGCTGATGCGCACCATGAGCATGGACGGAGTGCTCGAGACGGAACACCAGGGCAATCCGGTGTTCATCCGCCTGCTTGAGCTGTTTTCCGCAATGGCGCTCCTGCTCGCGGCCATCGGCGTGTACGGTCTGGTGGCATACTCGGTTGGCCAGCGCATGCACGAGATCGGCATCCGGCTGGCGCTGGGCGCGCGCGGGGCTGACATCCTCCGCATGATTCTTACCAACGGACTGCGCGTTGCCGGCATCGGCTCGCTGATAGGGCTGGCGCTCGCACTGCCGCTGCCGAAGATCTTCAGGTCGATGTTCGCAGGAATGCAGTTCATCAATCCGCCGGCGACGTTTGCGGCGGTGTTGCTGGCCATGCTGCTCGTCGGCGTCGCCGGGACGCTGCTGCCGGCGCGGCGAGCGGCCTCTGTCGATCCCAACCGAGCCCTCCGCGAGGAGTAACAGGGTTCGCCGATATGTGGAACTGGCTCTCGCGCAGCAGACGGTACGAGGACTTGTCGGCCTCGATCGAAGAGCACCTCACTGAGAAAATCGACGAGCTGATGGAGAGCGGCCTCTCGCGCGAGGAAGCGACGTACGCAGCGCGCCGGCAGTTTGGCAACGCCACCCGCATCGAGGAGCAGGGCCGCGAGGTGTGGCAGTGGCCGCGGATCGAGTCCATATGGGCTGACGTGAAGTTCGCGCTGCGGCAGCTGGCGAAGTCGCCGGCATTCACTGTGACGGCGGTGCTGACGCTGGCGCTCGGCATCGGCGCGAACACCGGCGTCTTCAGCCTGACGCGCGCGCTGCTGATGAAGAGCCTCCCGGTTCAGGATCCCGCGCGGCTGGTGCGCATCTCGCTCGAGCTGAACAATCCAAACGGCGCCGTCCGCGATATGCCCGTGAACAGCTTCATGATCGATTCGCTGCGGCGCCATTCGAAGACCAGTTCCGGCATCTTCGGCTGGGCTACGTATGAATTTGTCGTGCAGCAGAGCGAAGGGCTGCGCATCGACGACGGCGCGCTGGTGAGCGGCAATACTTTTCAGGTGCTGGGCGTGCGGCCCGCGGCGGGACGCCTGCTGCAGCCCGACGATGATCAGGACGGCGGCGGTCCCGACGGCTGGGCGGCTGTGCTGAGTTACCGTTACTGGCAGCAGCACTTCGGCGGCGATCCTTCCATCGTCGGACGGCACATCACCCTGTCCAGTCACGGCGTCACGATTGTCGGCGTGGCCCCGAAGGGATTTGAAGGGGTCATGATTACGGCCCGGCCGGATTTTTATCTGCCGCTGCACTTCGAGCCGGCTCTGCGCGGAACTGGATCGCTGCTGCGGCAACGGGGAAGCCTTTGGTTGACGCCGTTCGCACGGGTAAAGTCCGGCATCGGCTTCGGAGCGGCCCGCGCGGAGATTCGCTCGCTTTTTCGGACCGCGGTTACCGAAACTCTTCCGGTCTCGATGCAGCATGTTCCGGTCGTCGAACACGCCGCTTTTGAAGTTGACCCGGGCGGTACCGGCTGGAGCGATCTGCGCAACGACTACACGCGGCCTCTGCTGCTGCTGCAGATCCTTGTCGGCGTGGTGCTGCTGGTCTGCTGCGTGAATCTCGCAGGTGTGTGCCTGGCGCGAGCGGCAACGCGCGAGCACGAATTCGCGATTCGCGCGGCCCTGGGAGCGGCGCGCGCGCGAATCATGCAGCAGGTGCTGGTCGAATCATTGCTGCTCGCAGCCGCCGGAGCGGCGCTGGCCATCGCGTTTTCGTGGGCGACAGACCGTTACCTGCTGCGCTTCCTCCCCAATCATGAAGCCGCCGCCGCCCTCGCGACCAGGCCCGACGCAGCGCTGCTGGCCATCACCGGCGGCACGGCTGTTGTGTGTGGACTGCTCTTCGGCCTTGTGCCGGCATGGATGGCTACTCATTTCCCGCTCGATCCGGCGCTGCGTACCAGCGGCAAGAATCAGAGTCACGGGTCGAGCTACGGAGGGCGGCGGAACTTCCTGCTGCGGCGGATATTTCTGCCCGCGCAACTGGCGCTCACGCTGGGGCTGGTCGCGGTTGCCGCGATGCTGGGCGCGACGGTTGCCCATCTGCGGGAGAACAGCGCGGGACTCGGCAGCCGTGGCGTCGTGCTGTTCCATACGAACTTCGAACGAATGCAGTTGAGCCGGGCTGATGTGGCGAAGCTCAACGAACGCATCGTCGCCCGCGTCGCCCAGATGCCTGGAGTGCAGAGCGTGAGCGTCGCGACCAACACACCGCTGAGCGGACGCAGCCATCTGACCGCCTTTGCCGCAGCCGATTCGCCGGAGCCGGCGAACAGTCCTTACCAGTACGAGATTGACCAGATTGCCCCGGCTTATTTCGGCACGCTGGGAGTCCAGATACTGGCGGGGCACGATTTTTCGGGTGGTACTGGCGACACCGGCACCTGCATTCTGAGCCAGGCAGCCGCGCGCCTGCTCTTTCCCGGGGCGCCGGCGATGGGCCGCAGCGTTCGCCAGAATATCAGCTCCATGAGCACGGGCACGTCCTACAACGAATTCTGCCGGGTGATCGGTGTCGTGGCGGACACGCGCTTTGCCAGCCTGAGCTCAGCCCCTCCGCCGGCCGTCTACCTTCCGCTGACGGCGACGAGCGAAGCGCTGGATGCGATGACGCTCCTGATCCGCGCCCGGAAACCGGCGGAAGCTGACGCTGCCTACCGCACCGCGCTGCGCGAACTGGCGCCGAAGACTCCGGAGACCGATCCGATCCTGCTGTCGCAGCAGCTGGAAGACTTGATGACGCGGCAGAATCTGCTTTCAACTCTGTCTGGATTTTTCGCCGCGCTCGCGCTTTTGCTCAGTGGTATCGGCATGTACGGGCTCGCCGCAAGCTGGGTCGCACGGCGCACTGCGGAGATTGGGGTGCGCATGGCGATCGGGGCGACCCGGGGCGGCATCGTGCTGCTGGTGCTGCATCAGGTGGCGCTGTTGCTTTTGGTCGGAGTGGCGGCCGGGGCAGCGCTGGCGTTCTTCGCGGGACACGCCATCCGCGCATTCCTGTATGAGGTGAATCCGGCTAATCCGGCGATTCTTGCACTCGCTGTGGCGAGCCTTGTAGTCGCAGCCGCAATCGCCACGCTGCTCCCCGCGCGCCGAGCCGCAAGCATAGATCCGATGGAAGCGCTGCGAATGGAATGACACGGCGAGTAGCCTGTAGCCGGTAGCGGGTAGCGCATCACGGTTCAATCTGCGGCTACCGGCTACGGCCTACAGGCTACCGGCTTCATCACGGCAGATACCTCGCCGGGATCGGCGTCTGCGGCGTCTCCGCCTGCCACAGAATTTCGAC
>DASYYN010000213.1:0-14381 GCA_035933815.1 Acidobacteriaceae bacterium | reverse complement strand
GACGTGACCGGCAAGGAGCAGCGCGTGGCGGAGATCGAAATCCGGCGGGCCGGGCCGCAGGTTGGCAGCGTTGCGACCCTGCCGCAACCGGGAGCGCGGGCCGGCACGGTGATTTCCCAGAGCCCTGCAGCCGATGCATCCGGAGTGGCCAGTCCGGTGGTCAATCTGCTCGTCGCCGCGCCAGAGGCGCCCGCGTCCAATCCGCCGCAGTTCGTCATGCCGGACGTAATCGGCCAGAGTTACACCGCGGCATCACAGTCGCTCAGCCGGGCCGGTCTCGTCGTGGCTCCGGCCATCGTGCAGCCAGCGGCCGTGGCTGCTCCGGGTGCGAATCCGCCGGCGCCTCCGCCGCTCGCAGGAACGATTACGGCGCAGAACCCTCCAGCCGGATTCCCGGTTGATCCCACAAAGGCGATCGAGCTGACTGTGGCGCAGTCGGGTCCGCCGGAGACTACCCCGAAACCGTGATAATGGACCGCATGGAAAGATTCGGCTTTGTGGCCGCTGTCCTCGCCTGTTTGTCCGTTCCCGCCGCCGCTCAGCAACTGCCACTCGCGCCTGGCGCGCAGGTTACGACGCTTTCCGCTGAACCCGCCACGTGGTCGGAGCCGGGAGTCGCGGTCAATCCTCTGAACCCGCAGCAGGTGGTGGTCGTGTTTCAGCATTCCGCACAAGCCGGATATTCCAGCGACGGAGGGCGCACGTGGACGCTCGCCAGCGGAGTCACTCCCCCGGAGTACCGCGTTTCCGGGGACGTATCGGTCGTCTTCGACAACACGGGCCACGCAATCATGGGCTGCATTGCCTTCGACCGGCTCGGCGCCTTCAATTACTGGGCGAAAGGCGCAACGCGCAACGGGGTCTTTCTGAAGCGGTCCCTCGATGGCGGTAGCACCTGGGAGCCGCAAATGCGCACGGTCATTGCGCAACCGACTGCGCCCGGCATTCCCTTTGAAGACAAGCCCTACCTGGTGGCAGACACGTCGAAGAGCCGCTTCGCGGGGAATCTTTACGTCGGCTGGACCCGCTGGACGCTGGCCGACTCGCAGATGCTGTTTTCACGGTCCACGGATGATGGGCTTACGTGGTCGCAGCCGATCGAGATCGCGCGCGACCGCGGTCTGCCGCGGGATGATAACGGCGCTCTCGAGGGCTTCGACGGAGTCGTTGGGCCCGACGGGACGATCTACGCCATCTGGTCCGAACGGGATCACATTGAGCTGACCGAGTCGCATAACGGCGGCCAGAGCTTCACCCGGGCGCGAGACATCATCGCGACCGCGCCGGTGATGTTTGCCATTCAGGGCATGGAGCGCGCGAACGGATTTCCGCAGATTGCCGTTGATCCGCGCGGCGGCAGCAAAGGCGGCCCGCTCTATGTTGCCTGGAGCGATTACCGCAATGGAGAAGTTGATATTTTCGTCAGCACCTCGACGGACCATGGGCGGCACTGGGGCGCGCCCGTGAAGGTGAATGACGATGCGGTGCACGATGGAGCCGAGCACTTCTTCCAGTGGCTCGCCGTCGATCCGATCTCCGGCGCGGTGAACGTCATCTTCTACGATCGCCGGCAGGATCCGCACAGCAGCAAGCAGATGGTGGTTCTGGCCCGCTCCAGCGATGGGGGTAAAACGTTCGCGAATTACGCGTGGAGCAGCACGCCGTTCGATTCCGAAGGCGTATTCATGGGCGATTATCTTGGCCTGGCAGCCTGGGGCAATCGCGTGTATGGGGCCTGGACCTTCAGGGATGGGACGGAGAAGAAGACGAGTGTGCAGGTAGGGGTTGCTGATTTTGGGCGGCCGGGTTCTTGACGGCGGAACTGCGAGCCGTTACCGTTCAGTGGGCAGGTAAACGTTTTCCTGTGACCTTGGTTTATCGATTTAGTAAAATGAGCCCGACTCTCCACTCGCCAAGGCAGCGCGGCTAGCTGAAACGATGCTCGAAACGCTCAAATCGCAGGTCCTTGCGGCCAACCTCGAACTGGTACGGCGAGGTCTGGTGCTCTACACCTTCGGCAATGCCAGCGGAATCGACCGCGAGCACGGCCTGGTCGTGATCAAGCCGAGCGGTGTTCCGTACGAGACGATGAGCGCTGAGGACATGGTGGTCAGCGACCTTAATGGCAAACTTATCGACAGCAGGCTGAAGCCGTCCTCGGACCTGGCGACCCATCTGGAACTGTACCGCGCGTTCCCGCAGATCGGCGGAGTCGTCCACACGCATTCGGAGTACGCGACAGGCTGGGCGCAGGCTGGGCGTGAGATTCCCGCTTACGGCACAACGCATGCGGATTACTTTTATGGTCCCGTACCGGTCACGGAAGAACTCAGCGCAGAGGAGATTGGCGGCGAGTACGTTCTGAACACCGGCCGGAAAATTGTCGAGCGCTTCCGCACGCTTGATCCTTTGGCCGTGCCCGCGGTTCTCGTCGCCGGACATGCGCCTTTTACCTGGGGACGGGATGCCGCGCAGGCAGCGTATCATGCGGTGGTGCTGGAAGCGGTGGCGCGCATGGCGTTCTACACCGCAACCCTGAATCCCAAATGCCGCGGCGTTTCTCAGGCTTTGCTCGATCGCCATTATTTCCGTAAGCACGGCGCTAAGGCCACTTACGGGCAGTGATGTGTAACCCGGAACTTTGGTTCCCGCACGCAGTACCTACGAGGCTCGACCAGGCATGAACCTCGCCCTCTCGTCCGCCGGGCTCGCCCTGTTTGCGCTGCCGGCGCAGTCACTTGTCAAACTGTCCGGCGTCGACATTGCCGTCATCGCGATCTACTTCGCGATGGTCATCTACATCGGTTTCTACCTGAAGGGCGCGGCCAACACCAGCGAAGAATTCTTCATGGCCGGGCGCGAGATGACCGCGTGGATCGCCGGCCTGAGCTTCGTCTCCGCGAACCTTGGCTCGCTCGAACTGATGGGCTGGGCGGGTTCGGCGTATCAGTACGGCATCCTGGCGACGCACTGGTACTGGGTGGGCGCGATTCCGGCGATGCTGTTCCTCGGCATCGTGATGATGCCGTTCTATTACATCTCGAAGACGCATTCCGTGCCCGGCTATCTGCACCTGCGCTTCGGCGATGGAACGCGCGCGCTGTCGGCGATTTGCTTCGCCTTCATGACGGTGCTGATGAGCGGCATCAACATGTACTCGATGGCGCTGGTGATGAAGGTGGTCCTCGGATGGGATCTGAACTTTTCCATCTGGGTCTCGTCGATCACGGTGGCCATTTATGTTGCGCTTGGCGGGTTGCGCTCCGCGATTTTCAATGAGGTTCTGCAGTTCCTGCTCATCTGGCTCGGTGCGCTGCTGATCCCCATCCTGGGGCTGGTTGAAGCTGGCGGCTGGAGCAATCTGAAGGCGCAGATCAGTGAGCGCATGGGTTCCAGCTACATCCATCTGTGGAGCACGACGGCGCATTTCCGCGACAATCCCATGGGCATTCACTGGACGGGCATTGTCTTCGGGCTGGGGCTGGTGATCAGTTTCGGGTACTGGACGACGGATTTTTTGGTCGTACAGCGCGTGCTCTCGGCGCAGAACCTGCGCGCCGCGCGCATGTCGCCGATCATCGGATCGGCGTTCAAGATGGCTGTGCCGTTCATCGTGATCCTGCCTGGACTGCTGGCGCTGTCGGTGCTGCCATTCCACCTCGTCCCGCAGGACATCGCCGTGCAAACCGGACAGCACAGCTACAACGAAGTGCTGCCGCTGATGCTGGTTCGCTACTGCGGGCCTGGACTGCTGGGCCTGGGCGTAACGGCTCTGATCGCCGGATTCATGTCGGGCATGGCGGGAAACGTGAGCGCGTTCGCCACAGTGTGGACCTACGACATCTACGGCGCTTTCTTCAATAAGAAAGCCAGCGACAGCCACTACGTCGCGATGGGGCGCTGGTGCACCTTCATCGGCGTGCTCATCTCGGTCGGCACCGCGTATCTCGTGCAGCACGCGGCCAGCATTATGGACTATGTCCAGGCGCTGTTCAGCTTCTTTATCGCACCGCTGTTTGGGACGGTGATTCTCGGCATGCTGTGGAAGCGCGCTACGAAGGCCGGCGGCTTCTGGGGTCTGCTGTCGGGGACCTGCACTGCCGTCGGGCTGTGGGCCTGGGTGCGGAGCGATCCGAGCGCGCTGCGTTACGTGGCACTCTCGCCGGACGCCAAAGCGATGGCCGAGGACATGTATCGCGCGCTCTGGTCCTGGATCGTCTGCGTGCTGGTGACGGTGATCGTCAGCTACATGACCAGGCCACGGCCGGAAGCGGAACTCGAGGGGCTGGTCTACGGCGCAACGAAGATTCCAGAGGAGCGCGACGAACACTGGTACCAGAGGCCGATCGTCTGGGCCGGCGCAGTCGCGATCGTTTTCTGCGTCCTGAACGTCATTTTCTGGTAGAGGCATTATGCGCGGACACACATCGATCTGGTTGTTCTCCGGAATTCTGCTGCTGGTCTACGGTGTCATTATTCTGATTACCGGCCTTTGGGAACTGGGTCATCCGCCTGCCCATGCCACCGTGCTCGCCTCGCTGCACCCGCCCATCTGGTGGGGCGCCCTGATGGTGGCGGGCGGCCTCTACTACACCATCCGTTTTCGCAGTCATCACTGAAGCTCTTATTGGAAGAAGGAAATCATCCATGCAGAAGAAGCAACTGACATTCGGCGTCATCGTTGGGAACCGCGGCTTTTTTCCCGATCACCTGGCCAAAGAGGGCCGCGAGGAGATGCTCGGCGTGCTGCAGAAGGCCGGCATCAAGACCATTACGCTCGCACCCGAGCAGTCCAAATTTGGCTCGGTTGAAACTCACGATGACGCGATCAAATGCGGCGATCTTTTCCGCGCGCACCGGGACGAGATCGACGGCATCATTGTCACGCTGCCGAACTTTGGCGACGAGCGCGGCATTGCCGACTCGATCCGCTATTCGAAGCTCGACGTGCCGGTGCTGGTGCAGGCCACGCCCGACCGCCGCGACGATATGAAGATCCAGGATCGCCGCGACAGCTTCTGCGGCAAGATGTCGGCCTGCAACAACCTGATGCAATATGGCATTCGCTACTCGGTGACGACGAAGCACACCGTCCAGCCCGACTCGGATGAGTTCCGCAAAGACCTGGACTGGTTCTCCAAGGTTTGCCGCGTAACGAATGGTCTGAAAAAGCTGCGTATCGGCGCGATCGGCGCGCGTCCGCAGGCCTTCAATACGGTTCGTTACAGCGAAAAGCTGCTGGAGCGCTATGGGATTTCGGTAGTGACGCTCGATCTCTCGGACATCTTTGGCGTGATCGGCAAGCTGAAGGACAACGAAGGCGATGTGCAGGCGAAGCTCAAGGCGATCCAGGCGTACGTCTCAACGCAGAGCGTCCCGGCCGATGCACTGATGAAGATGGCGAAGCTGGGCGTGGCGATCGACCGCTTCATGAGAGACACGCATTGCACGGTGTCGGCCGTCCAGTGCTGGACCTCGCTCGAGGAGAACTTCGGCGTGGTGCCATGCACGGTGATGAGCATGATGAGCGAAGGCCTGCTGCCGGCGGCGTGCGAGACGGATGTGATGGGTACCGTCTCCATGCATGCGCTGGCGCTCGCCAGCCAGACGCCCAGCGCATTGCTCGACTGGAACAACAACTATGGCGAAGACGAGAACAAGTGCGTCTGCTTCCACTGCTCCAACTTGCCGAAGCACTTCTTCGCGGACGTGGTCATGGACTTTCAGGCGATCATCGCCGGCACCGTCGGCAAGGAGAACACCTTCGGCACCTGCGTGGGCCGTGTTAAGCCGGGAGCGATGACCTACGTTCGCTTCTCGACTGACGACTTCAAGGGCAAGATTCGCGGCTATGTGGGCGAGGGTGAGTTCACGAACGATCCGCTGGAGACCTTCGGTGGCGCGGGGGTGGCGAAGATCCCGCAGTTGCAGAAGCTGCTGCACGAGATCTGCGAACAGGGCTTCGAGCACCACGTCGCGGCCAACTTCTCCCACGTGGCCAGCCCGGTGTATGAGGCGGCGATCCGGTACCTTGGGTGGGAGATGCACTGGCACGAGAGAGCCGGTAGCCGGTAGCCAGGAGCCAGTAGCAAAACAAATGCGGCCGGAGTAATCCGGCCGCTTCGCTTTCCTAAACGCTACACGCTGCCCTTCAGGGCTAACGCGATCAGCGTCTTCTGCTCCATTTCGTGCGCCTTCGGCGATCCCGTCGCCGGACTCGCCGCCGCCGAGCGCTTCACCGTCAGCACCTGCCGGTCGGCGAACATTCTCTTCAGACGCGGCAGCACAAACCACAGCGCGCCCATATTCGATGGCTCCTCCTGCACCCAGATCACCTCGCGGGCGGCGGGATGGGCTTCCACGGCGGCTTTCAGCTCTGCGTCCGGCCAGGGGTAGAGCTGATCCACGAAGATGATCCCGGTTGTCGTGTCCTTGCGCTTGTTGCGCTCCATGCGCAGTTCGTGCCCGATCTTTCCGGTCGCCAGAAGCAGCCGCTGGGCGTTCTGCACCGGAGCCTCGGGAATGACGGGCAGGAATCGAGGCCGCGAGAAGTCCTCGACGGGCGAAACGGCATCGGGATGGCGCAGCATGCTCTTCGGCGTGAAAACGACCAGAGGCTTGCGCCATTTCCGCAGCGCCTGCCTCCGCAGCAGATGGAAATACTGCGCCGCGTTCGATGGCTGGGCAATCTGAATGTTGTCGCGTGCGGCCAGCTGCAGGTACCGCTCGATGCGCGCGCTGGAGTGCTCCGGTCCCTGGCCCTCGTAGCCGTGCGGCAGCAGCATGACTACTCCGCTGAGCAGGCCCCATTTATCTTCGGCCGCGGCGATGAACTGATCGATGACGATCTGCGCGCCGTTGGCGAAGTCGCCGAACTGCGCTTCCCAGAGCACGAGCGCTTCAGGGTAGTCGCGACTGTATCCGTACTCGAAGCCGAGCACGCCCGCCTCCGACAGGATGGAGTTGTAGACGCTGAACTGCGCCTGGTTTGGATCGAGATGGTTCAGCGGAATCCAGTGCTGCTCGTTTTCGATGTCGACGAGCACGCTGTGCCGCTGGTTGAAGGTGCCGCGCTGGCTGTCCTGGCCGCTGAGCCGGACCGGCGTTCCGCTCAGCAGCAGCGATCCGATGGCCACAGCCTCGGCCATGCCGTAGTCAAAGGCGTGCTTCCCCTGGCCCATGGCGGCGCGCTGCTCCAGCAGCTTTTTGATTTTCGGGTGGATGTGGATGCTCTCCGGATACGCGGTCAGCTTCTCCACGATGCGCTGGATCGCGGCGCGGTCCAGTCCCGTATCGACCTCGAATTCTTCTTTGTGGCGGCCGCCGACGTACGGCTTCCAGTAATCCGGCAATTCCACCAGCACCGGCTTTTTGCGGATGGCCGTGGCTTTCTTTTGTGCCTCGGCGAATTCCTGCTGAGCGGCCTGCGCCTGCGGGGCCACGTCCACTCCGATCTGCTTTGCGTAGAGCTGGTAGAGCGGCGGATGATCTTTGATCCGCGCGTAGCGGAGCGGCTGCGTCACGGTGGGATCGTCCACCTCGCTGTGTCCGTGACGGCGATAGCCGATCAGGTCCACGACCACGTCGCTGTGGAAGCGGAAGCGATACTCCGCAGCCAGTGTCGCCATGCGGACGACTGCCGCCGGATCCTCCGCGTTCACGTGCAGGATCGGAGTCGGCAAGCGCTTGGCCAGGTCCGTCGAGAAGCGGGACGAATTCGACTCGTCCGGCTCGGCCGTGAACCCAATGAGATTGTTCACGACGATGTGAATGCCGCCACCTACGGAATAGCCTTCAATGCCGCTGAGGTTCAGGGTTTCCGCCCAGATGCCCTGTCCGGCAAAGGCAGCGTCGCCATGGATGACGACGGGGAGCACGCGGTCAATGCCGTCTGCGCCGATGCGGTCCTGCCGGGCGCGCGCACGGCCCATGGCCACAGGATCGACGGCTTCGAGGTGGCTGGGGTTCGACACGAGGTGCAGCGAGACGGTCGCGCCATTGCGGGCCTGGAATTCGCCGGTTGCGCCGACGTGGTACTTCACGTCTCCGCCCCCCAGGATGCTGCGCGGATCGACATCCTCGAACTTGCCAAAGATGTCGATCGGCGATTTGCCGAAGGTGTTCACCATGACGCTGAGCCGCCCACGGTGGCTCATGCCCATGATCGAGCGCTGCGCACCCAGCTCCGCCACGCGATTGAGTAGTTCGTCGAGAAAGGGAATCAGCGCCGTGACGCCTTCGAGCGAAAAGCGCTTCGTTCCCAGATAACGCGACTGGATTACCTGCTCGAAGAGATCGGCGCGCGTCAGCAACTGCAAGATGCGTTGCTGATCGACAGCGGGCGCCGGCGATTCCAGCCTTTCGGCCAACCACTCGCGGCGCTCCCGCGATGCGATGTGCATGAATTCCGCGCCAATGGTGCCGCAGTAGACGCGCCGCGCCTCGCTTGCCCATTCGTTCTGAATATCGAGTTCCGGAATCGACTCCGGCTGCAAATATTGCCCGAGCGGATCGAGCTGCGACTGCAGGTATCCCCAGCGGCGGAACGCGTCAAAGGTTTGTTCGCGTGATAACGACGAAACTTCGCTCGGAATGTGCGTTGTAGAAGTCATCAGGAGTCCAGGATTGAGGGGAAGCTGGAGGACGCAGCGGCAATCCGCAAGCGGTTCGTGCCGCACAGCGAGCACCGCATCATTCTCAATTTTACCGCCGGCGCCTTAGCGCAGCAGTGCACCCCACACTGTATCGACCGTGGCATGGGTGATCGCGGAAGCGCCAATGCGCCGGTCCGAGCGCCACGCGCGCCCATAGAAGACGCCGGCAATGGCCGCCAGCAGCACGTAGCGCCAGTTGAAGTGCGCCGCACGTTTATTGAAGTGCGAGAGGCCGAACAGCCCCGCTGTCAACAGCAGAGCCGACCTGCGTCCGATCCGGCGCTCCAGCAGATTTTGCATCCACCCGCGAAAGAATATTTCCTCCGGCAGAGCGATGGCGATAAACGTGAACACCCACGCCGGAGCAAATTCCCACGCCGGGCGCGACAACCGTCCGTGCAGATGCAGGAATCCGATGGCGAGGCCCAGCGCAATGGCAACTGGAGCGTACAACACAAATTCGCGCAGACCGACCCACCAGTCCCGTCCGCGCAGCCGCAGATCGAAGCCGACACCAGTTAGCTGTCGGACGGCCAGGAAACCGTACAGGCCGGCATCGAGCAGCACCAGCTTGCCAATTACCGACAGACCCGTGGGCCACGCCGGCTCCAGCCAGCGCAGATCGACGGCCAGTCCCAGCGGGAAGAGCACCAGGAAGTCGAGAGCATGTCCGCGTTGCCGCAGATCGAGCCGTGCTGCGGCATAGAGCAGCACAGAGATGAGTACTGGCCCGAACAGATAGACAGCGATCCACTCTGCAACCAGATGGTGTCCAGCCGCCGCGACGACCAGGTAGGGGGCCACCAAGACCGCCGGTGTGCTCAGGCGTGCGGCAACAGGCAGGGAATTGGCCCAGCGGCGGCAGAATTCGCCGGCAAAGCCAAAAGCAAAGAACGGAACCAGCGCCAGAACGAGCGCAATACCGCCGGAAATCCAGTGCTGTGCCACATCCCCATCCTGCCATGCGCTTCATATCTGTGCTCTCCGAGCCCTCTGCGTGTCAACAGTCCGGCATTCGGTTTGACCCGCACTCTCCCCGGTTGTACCGTAAAAAGTTCCGCTGATTCCGGCTGTTCTGAGGATTTTTGTGTCTGTGCCAACCGCTCTCCGCGCCACTCCACTTAACGCACTCCACCGCCGCCTCGGCGCCAAGATGGTTGATTTCGGCGGGTGGGATATGCCCGTCGAGTACTCCGGCCTGATTGCCGAGCACATGGCTGTCCGCACCGGCGTGGGCTTGTTCGACGTCAGCCACATGGGCGACATTCAGCTGCGCGGGCAGGGATCATTCGACGCGGTACAGCACCTCTCCATGAACGACGCGGGGCGCCTGCAGGTGGGCCAGGCACAGTATTCGGCGCTGCTTTACCCGCAGGGGACGTTCGTCGACGACGTCATCGTCCACAAATTCAGTCCCAACGATTACCTGCTGGTGATCAATGCCGGCACGCGCGAGAAGGACTACAACTGGGTCCGCAGCAACGCGCGCGGGTTCGATTGCCACGTCAGCGATTACAGCGATTACTACACCCAGCTCGCTATTCAGGGTCCCAAAGCCGAAGCCACGCTGCAGAAGCTCACCAATGCCGACCTGAGCCAGGTGAAGTTCTACTGGTTCACGTGGGGCACGGTCTGCGACCTGCCGAATACGCTCATCGCACGGACCGGCTACACCGGCGAAGACGGTTTTGAGATTTACATTCCGTCGGACGTTGCGACCAGCGAGCGCGTCTGGAACGAGGTGATCGAGGCGGGGAGGGAATTCGGCATTGTGCCGTGTGGGCTCGGAGCGCGCAACACGCTCCGGCTTGAAGCGGCGCTTTCGCTCTATGGTCACGAGATCTCCGACACCATCAACGTGTTTGAAGCCGGACTCGACCGGTTTTGCAAGCTGGAGAAGGGTTCCTTCATCGGCTCCGAAGCGCTGCAGCAGGTTCAGGCCGCTGGCGGGCCGGAGCGAAGGCTCGTCGGCCTCGAGATGATCGAACGAGGTATTGCGCGAGATGGCTACCGCGTCTTCTCGCCGGATGGGAACGCAATCGGTTCCGTAACCAGCGGATCGCCGGCGCCGTTCCTGAAAAAAAACATCGCGCTCGCCTATGTGCCGCGCGATTTCGCGGCCTCGGATACCGAACTGGCGGTCGAGATCCGCAATAATCCAGTGAAGGCCAAAGTCGTCCCCATTCCGTTCTATCGGAAGCCGAAGAAGGCCGCGCCGCCGACGGTGTGAATGGCAGGCCTGGGCCGCGCATACCCGTACAATGAAAGAGAGATCCATGGCATATCCTGCAGATTTTCGCTACACGCGCGAGCATGAGTGGATTCACGTCAACGGCAAGTCCGCCTCGGTCGGCATAACCGACCACGCGCAGGATTCGCTGGGCGATATCGTTTTTGTCGAGCTGCCCAAAATTGGCGCGAAGGTGGAAAAGGGCAAGGTCTTCGGCAGCGTCGAGTCGGTGAAAGCCGTCTCGGACCTCTACTCGCCGGCTACCGGGACGATTACGGCCATCAACGAGGAACTGACCACCGCTCCGGAGAAGATCAACGCCGATGCCCATGCTGCCTGGATCATGAAAATCGATCTGGCGGACCCTTCCGAAGTCGACACCCTGCTCAACGCGCAGGATTACGAGACCTACATCAAAGAAGAAACCGGCCACTGATCTGCACCGTGCGGATCAGCGCGGGCTCCGGCTCGCGTGTTCGCGCTTTTCTTCCTCGGTCATGGGCGCATTGATGTCGAGGAGGCCTTCGGGGAGACGCATTTCAATCCGGCGCGCCGCGACATCCAGGCGAATCACGTAATCCTGAACGAAGGGGATCAGAGCCTCGGCGTCCGCGCCGCGCTTACCGGGCCGGCGCAGAACGAGCAGGTCGGTGTTGGATGAGCCGCGATCCACGTCGACGACCTCGCCCAGGTCGGCGCCGCTCTGATTCAGATCGGCCACGTGGCAGCCAATCAGATCGCCGATGTAGACGGAGCCGTCTTCCAGATGGGCGCGCTCCGCTGCGGGAATAGCTGCCTGATATCCGCGCAAGGATTCAGCATCGTTGATCGAGTCGATGCCCTGAATTTTGAGGACCAGACGATTGCGCAGAAACCAGAAGCTCTCCAGCAGGACCTCGCGGGCAGCTGTGCCGATGCGGGGCGGGGGGATGAGGAACAGGCGGCGGCGCTCGCTGAAGCGCTCAGGAAAATCGGTAAGAATGTCGGCGATGATTTCGCCGCGCTGGCCGTGGGGACGAACGAGGATGGCCAGCACCGTCCATTTCGAGGCGGCGGAGCTGGGTGTCACCAGGAGCGGCTTGGTGCCCGCCTGGAGAACGCCTCGAGCGGGCCGCTCAGGTTGCCGCGACGCAGCGGATTTGCGAGGTGGACGGGGGAGCTCCATTCCTCTCCTGCCGGTTACTCGTCGCTATCCGCGCCTCCCTGGTGGTTTTCTTCCAGAATGTCCAGCGTATAGCGGTGATGGTGCTTCATGCTGACCGCACCCAGGATGGTCCGCACAGAGCGTGCGGTGCGGCCCTGCTTGCCGATCACCTTGCCCACATCCGTGGGGGCAACCCGGAGCCGGAGCACCGTACTCTCTTCACGTTCCACCGCTTCGACGTTGACTGCCTCGGGAGCATCTACCAGCGCGCGCGCAATCTGAGTCACTAGTTCCTGCATGTCATCAGGTCTGTCTGTCGTTTTCATACGGCACCCTGCCAGGGAACACACAAGTCGTACAATCTTCGGGGCTACGCGGATACTACCCTAACCCGAAGAAGGACAAAAGGGGAATCCGCAGAGTTTTCGGTCCCGGAAAGGCAAAGGTAACTTCTTTGGGAGGCAAGAGCAGGCGAACGGCGACTCCCCGTTGACGAGGCGATTCGGCCGCGCTTAGGCGGCCGCCGAGGTCTGGTCTCCTGCGGGGCTGCCCTGGGGGCTCGGAGCCGTTTTCAGCAATTTGGCGACGCGGTCGGAAAGCTGGGCGCCTTTGCCGCGCCAGTAGTCGATGCGGTCGCTTTTCAGGTTGACGGAAGCGGGGCTGGTGCGCGGATTGTAGGTGCCAACCACCTCGACCGAACGTCCGTTGCGGGCGCGGTCTTTTTCAATCACGACAATGCGGTAATAGGGCTGTTTGCGCGCGCCAACACGCGCGAGGCGAATCATCAACACAATCAGGGTTTCCTTTCGGGAAATACCGGAGCTTCAAACTGCAGCCATCGCCAGATGTGGCGGGACGCACGGCTCCCAAGCTTTTAATATATCAGGGATTTAGGCCAGAGGCGAGGCGCGTAATTCGCGGTGCCGGCGGTACGGCGGACGGGACTGCTCAGGCTGGCGGGGTTTGGTTCCTGGCCGTGTCTGAACACCCCCGGGAACTCCGGAGGGTATCTGGCAAGGGGCTGATTCGCTGTCGGTTAGCGTTTGACTCCGAGGGCAAACACAACAAAACATGGAGTCGCGCCACGCGACCACGGTCCACACAGAGCGAGCCTTCCGCGGGCACGAAAACGCTGTCAGATTTGCGCTTATGCGCGCTGTCATTCAGGGCCTGTGTAAAAGCTCCATCCTCTTCGTCGCGCCGGGACGGCACGTTGTGTTCATGCCGGTTTGATCCAAATCGCCGTGGAAAACCGTCCATCGGATGTCCAGATGTGGCGCCAAG
Organism: Acidobacteriaceae bacterium; assembly: GCA_035933815.1. Classification (GTDB taxonomy): domain Bacteria; phylum Acidobacteriota; class Terriglobia; order Terriglobales; family Acidobacteriaceae; genus Palsa-343. The sequence goes on along the minus strand of DASYYN010000213.1, from coordinate 1,069 downwards.
GCGCGACCTTCGCGTGGAACTCATCCCACGAGGCGGCGTCTGGCTTGGAGTAATCTCCGAATCCTCGTGAACTCGGTCCTTTTGCATCCGATTGCAGATACCAGTTTGCATTATCAAGGATGAGTACGCCCCCCCTTTTCAACCGAGGAATGGCCAAGTGGGCGCACTTGTCCCTGGCAAGGCCGCCGTCGACAATGGCGAAATCCAGGGACTCAACTGGGAACTCGTCCACAACCGAGGCATACGTCTCTGGCGTTTCACACAACCGAAGGTCTACATTGGCAGTCCCCGCGAGCTTCTCCGTCACTGTTTTGAACCAGTCGGGATCGTTTTCCACGGTCGTAAGGTGCTTGACTCGCTTGGCAAACCAGAGTGTGCTTCCTCCCGAACCCCACTCAATACCCGTGTCCTCCGGTTTGAGAAGAGTTGAAACATAAGGAATCACGTGGCGGTTAAACCAAGGCAGATCAGAATGAGTGCGATAAAAATACCAGGATCGGAATACATCTATGGGCCACATGGGATTTTTGGCTACATAGATCAAACGTTTCGTTACCCATTTTGGATTTTTTAGGGCGTGACGAAGGTACAAACCAACTCCCCTTTTTCAAAACTGGGATTTCTATCGAAAAATTATACGATTAGCCGAGGCCGCCAGGAAGGACGTGCGCACAAACGCAATGATGGAGCGCGCGGGAGAGAGCGCGCGCGGTGATGGCGGTATACTCGTACGAGTCCAGTCGGAAACCCGCCCTTGAGTACAGCTGCTTCTTTACCCCCTTGTCCTGCCCCGGCAGAGACCCCACTAGTGCCGCAGCGTCAAAGCCGCGGAGCGCTGCCGGCCCTGACCGGCATCCGCTTCATTGCCGCTATGCAGGTGGTGTTTTTCCACTACGGTTCTTCTTTTGCGCTTCGGCATCACTTCCCCGGGCCAGTGGCCGTGTGCCTTGCCAATGGCTGGACAGCGGTCACCCTGTTTTTCCTGCTCTCTGGTTTCATCCTCAGCTACACGTATGCGGACAACATTGAGGGTAAGAGCAAACGAGTACGCTTCTGGCAGGCGCGATTC
>DASYYN010000204.1:0-8805 GCA_035933815.1 Acidobacteriaceae bacterium | reverse complement strand
CCGCGTTCGGAAATATTCAATTTCCTCCAGCACAGCCCAATGTATCAACCGACAAATTGGACGATTGATTTCGAGAAACCTCAATGAAAAGCTACAGTCTGAAAATTCTGGCTCTGTCCTGTTATGCAATTTCGATAGGGTCACTTTCCTTCTCGCAGGAACCGCCTGCTGAATCCAAGCAGATTCCGATAGTCACCCGGGCGGTCGTTCCGTACTATCCAAGTCTTCCGTCAGGAGGGCGAGAAGCCGGGGATGTAACTGTGTCGTTAGGATTTGATCCTGAAGGCAAACTCGCGCGGGTTGAATAATCGGGAGGCTCGTTAGGCCTTAGGAGTTTGTTGAAATAGGGTTGCGCACGGTGCGGTTCATCTCGTTTTCCTTGCTTGCGCAGGTCGTTGAAGACCCGCTATCAGTGAACTTGGCGAGGAGAGGAGAGGGAGTTCAGGCTCCCTGGCGGGTTTCAGGCAGCCTGAGTACCTGAGATCAGCCTGGGCAGGCGCAGCAGGTTGTGAGCCGCGCAACTGAAGACGAACTGCCAGTCCACCTTGCTCAGTCCTCGCAGCTTCGTCTGTCGCAACGGTCCAGTCTGCTTCAGCCAGGCAAAGCTCTTCTCGATCAGCCAGCGGCGGCTGAGGCTGACAGCGTAGCCCGGGCGTCGAGTGGTGCGGCCATCCAGACCGCTCCGCTGGTTGGCGGCCACATGCGGGGTTACATTCAGTTCCCGTGCGGTGCGCACAAAATCCTTCGTGTCATAAGCCTTGTCTGCACCAACCGTGATCCGGCGTCCGCCTTTGCGCTGCAGTCGCCGCAGCATCAGCAGCGCGGCATCGCGTTCCGCATAACCGTCGGCATGCGTGACCATGGCTGCCGCGATCAGCCCGTTGCGGTTCTCCACCAGAGCATGGCCCAGATAACTCAGCTTCGATTCCTTGCCGTAACTCTTCTTGTAGAGCCGCGCATCGGGATCGGTCATGGACTGATGCGTCTGATTGGTCCGATTCTCGCCATGGAAGTTGGTGCCGTCGCCGCCAGAGCCGTCCTTCGGCCGGAAGCTCTTCTGCGAGGCCCACGCCTGGATCAGTGTGCCGTCCACCGTGAAATGCTCATCGGACATGAACTTCTTCGCCTGCCGGTTCACCTCGGCGAAGAAGTGCTGCGCCACTTCAGAGTTCAGCAGCCGATCCCGGTTCTTCGAGAACACCGCATGGTTCCACACCGCATCGTCCATGCCCAGCCCCACGAACCAGCGAAACAGCAGGTTGTAGTCGATCTGCTCCACCAGCAGCCGCTCCGATCGGACGGAAAAGAATACCTGCAGCAGCAGTGCCCGCAGGATGTACTCCGGAGCGATCGAGGGCCGCCCCGACACCGCATACAGCTCATCGAACTCCGCGCTCAGCGACCGCAGCACCGTGTCGGTCACCTTCCGCACTTCGCGCAGCGGATGATCCACCGGCACCCGCTGCTCCAGTGAAACGTAGCTGAACATCCCGTCCTGAACCCGCTCGTCTCCGCGCATGACCTTCAGACGGATCAGAACGACAATCTGCCGCGCAGCAGGAACCTATTTCAACAAACTCCTGGAGGCGGCGGACCATACCAAGTAATCTCGACGTCCCGAACCCCGGACCCTTGCCCCTCGCCTTTTCTGTCAAGCATTACTTTCGTGTCCTCCAACATCGCAAACGGCTTGTGAGCCCAAATACCTGCCGGATTTCCCGTCGCAACCTGGTATTCTAAAAACAGAGAAGAAAGAAGAAGAGCCTCGCTGTCCGCGAGGCTTTTTCATTTCTCGGAGTCTCTGCGTGGGCCAACTCAACGTACTTCTGTGTCCCTGCAGTTCTCACTCCCGGCGCCTGCACGAGGGGTTTCCGCCGCTGAGACTCACGGATGATCCCGTATGCATTTGCAGACAAAGTCCGTCACTTTGTTTTCAAATGCTTCCGGGGGGATGACGAACCGTCACATCTCGTGAAATCAAATGCTTGCGGAGGGATGATCGCCAAAAAAACAAAAAATGCCGGGACGCCAATACAGTTGGCACTCCTGGCCACTGGCTACTGCCTGCTGCCTTCTGATCGCTGACCGCTGATCGCTGACTTGCCCACTGCTCCGGGGGGATGACGGACCGTCACATCTCGTGAAATCAAATGCTTGCGGAGGGATGATCGCAAAAAAACAAAAATGCCGAGACGCCAAGACACGTCGCCCCTACCGGCAACTGGCTACTGGCTGCTGACTACCGACTGCTGACTTGCCGACTGCTGCTATGCTGTCTGAAACGATTTAAAGAAGGCGCGAAAGAAGACACGACCTATGGCGAACATGAAGAAGATCGCCGAGCTGGCCGGCGTATCGCTGGGCACCGTATCGCATGTGCTCAACGGCACCGCCCGCGTCCGCGAGCCGCTGCGCAAGCGGGTCATGGACGCCGTGCACGCCACCGGCTATCAGCCGAGCCAGTTGGCCCGCGGCCTGCGCCGCGACAAGACCAACCTCCTCGCCATGATCATCCCCGACATCCTCAACCCGTTCTTCCCGGGAGTGGTGCGAGGCGCCGAGGACGTCGCCTTCTCCAACGGCTATCGCCTGGTCCTGTGCAATACCGACAATGACCACGGCAAGGAAATCATGCACCTCAACGCCCTGCGCACCTACCTGCCGTCAGGGCTCATCGTCATTCCCTCTGACTTCAGCGACCTCACCGCGCAAACCGAGTCCTACCGCCGCGCCGGGGCCGCCGTCGTCTGCGTCGACCGTATTCCCCGCCACTGGACCGGCGACAGCGTCACCATCAACAACGCTGAAGGCGCGCACCAGGCCACGCATTACCTCACCGGTCTCGGCCATCGACAGATCGCCTGCATCACCGGACCGCTGCACCTCACCAGCTCGCAGGATCGGCTCAAAGGATTCCGCCGCGCCCTCCGCACCGCCAAAATCGAAACGCCCCACGGGTACGAGCAGGAGAGCACCTTCGACCGGGCCGGCGGTTATGCCAAGACCAAAGTGCTGCTGCGCATGGTGCCGCGCCCGACGGCGATCCTCGCCTGCAACGACCTCATCGCCCTCGGCGCTCTGCTCGCCATCCGCGAAGAGAAGCTCCACTGCCCGGACGACATCTCGCTGATCGGCTTTGACGGCCTCGACCTCACCGAGACCACCACGCCGCAGCTCTCGTCGGTTTACCAGTCCGGATACCAGCTCGGCGCCGCCGCCGCGCAGCTCGCCCTCGATCGCGTGGCCGACAGCGCCAGCCCCGTCCGCCAGCTCGTGCTGAAGACGGAGCTCCGCATCCGCGAATCCGTCGCGCCGCCGAAGAACGTCGGCTCGACCGTTCCCCTGAAGAAGTCTCGAGTCGCCGCCGCGCCCGTGCTCACCGCGCAGTAGCGGCTGGGCTGAGTTCCACGCGCGTCGGCTTGTCCGCCTGCCGCTCCAGCCACACCACCAGATCCGTCCCTTCCAGCCGCGGCACATGCCCAACGCGAGCATCCTTCCCCCACGCGACCGGCTTGCCATCGAGCTTGAGTCGCGCCTCGGCATCGCCCCAGTTGCGGATCACCACCGCCGGGTCGAACAGCGGTGAAGCCTCGCTGGCCGCGAAGCTCAGCGTCACTGCACCCGCCGCACCACCGGTCTTCGTCACCACCCACGCTCTCTGCGTCGGATCGTATCCCTCGCTCCGGAACCCCTCGCCACTCACCTGCAAAGCAGGCGGCGTAATCCACGACCGCGCCAGCGGCAGCAGTTGCGGGATCGGCCGCGTCGTCAGCCCATCCATCAGGATCTTTGTCTCGGCGTTCGGCTCTTTCGAGTACATCTTCCAGTACAGGTGCGAGAGGGAACTATGCGAGGCGCGATCCGCGGCCACGCAGGGACGGTCGCTCGACGCAATCTGCGCCACCGGCCAGTGGTTCCAGCATTCGAAGGCATAGTACGTGTCTTCGTTGCCGTAGATGTCCGCGTTCGCCTCCTGCCCGGGCGTGATCTGGAACGGCTTCCACTCCGACTTGGTGTTGACCAGCTGAATGTTGGGATTCGCCGGGCCAGTGAATCCCGCCGGGCCGGTCGCCGGACTGAACTCGCCGGTCGTCTTCGGCCGCCACGTGTACGTCTTCGTCTCGCCCTGCATGTTCTCGAGCGTGAGCGCGTCCCAGTTGATGTCGTCCTGGGGGCGCATCCCCGGCTGATGCAGAATGATCGTCTCCTGCCACTCATGCGGCAGGCTGACGTTCCCCTCGTGCAGCACCTGTTTGCGAATCGCTACGCCGTCCGGATACACCGTCCAGTACTCATCGATCCAGTGAAACCAGCCCGTATCGGGATCGGGATGCGCCCCCGCGTACTGCTCCACTTCCGTATCGGCGTAGCGCCAGTGCACCACCACCCGCGCGTCGGTGCTCTCGAGTATGCTCACCCGCGAGTAGCGGCTCTGCTTGTCCGACATTGGCTCGCAGTCCCAGCCCGGCGCGCAGGCGTCCATGCCCCACGTCTCGACGAACTCATCGGTGTACCACTTGTCGTTCTCCGTCACCCACGCCGGGATGTAATTCGTCCCCTGCCAGAAGACCAGCCGGATCGGCGACTGATCGAACCGCACCACCACGTCGGAATCCGCGCCGATCCGCCGCAAGCGGTCCCAGGTGTCCTGATACCTGAGCGTCGCGTACACCGCGCCGAACCGCGCCGGCGTCTTTGAATCAGGCGGCGGTCCCGATGGCATTCTGGGCCATGGCAGCACCTCGCCCTCGGGAGCGTGCACGGCCGCGACCTCCTTCGCAATGTCTTCCGCGCCGACACTGTGCCCGAAGATCCCCACCTCGTCGACGATGCCGTCCAGCGAGTACCAGATCGGATACTTCGGCTTCACGACCGCCTCCGGGAAGGGAAGCGTCGCTTGCCGCACGCGCCCGATCAGGATGTCCGTCCGCGCCGGCGTGAACACGCCATGCACATCCATCTCCCCCGCCGGCGCTCCGTTCAGGAAAATCCGCAGTTTCCCCGCGCCATCGCCGCTCGTCTCGTAGGTCCCCGCAATGTGCGCCCATTTCTTCAGAGGCAGCGCTTGTTTTGAGACCAGCGTCTGCCACACACCGTTGAACGAGCCCTCCAGCGCAAAATGGCCGAAGGCATCGATCCCGAAGAAGTACCCCTCCTGCCGGTCCAGTTCCTGATCGATGACCGGAACCCAGTTCCACGGATAGGTGTCCAGCGCCACCCACGCCTCTATGGCGAACCCATTGCGCCCGGCCGCCTGCGAGTCCGTTTGCGACTCCGGAACCTTCACCGTGATCCGCGTCGTGTATCCGTCGAAGCGGACTGCATCGCCGCTCACGCCCGGCACGTACGCGTATTCGCCGCCCAGTGCGGCCTTTGCCCCGTGCGTGCTGTCCACCGGGTTCGCACCCTGATCCTTCGCGAAGGGAAATCTGAAATCGGTGGGCTGTTGCTGGGCATAACTCAAACCCACACACAGCAAGCACAACAGAAAGGCAGAGAATCCCCGACGCATGCCGCCGCTCCTTCTCTAATGCAGCGATTCCGCTGGTGTTGAAACGATTTATTTCAGTATCCGAACCCACAGTATGCGCGGGTTCGCGACCTGTCAATCCAGCCGGTTTTCACGGCATCCAGTTTCCGGTTGACAGACTCGGAAGCGCGGCAGTAAGGTTTCGGGAGAACTTTTGAAACCATTCAACCATACACCCGCTCCGCGATTTTCACGAGCCTGGCGGCTGTATTCTGCTCAAAGGATGGGCCAATCATGCTGAAAACTCTTTCTGTCCTGCATACGCCGGAGCTGCTGCATACGCTGGCTGCGATGGGCCATGGCGACGAACTTGCCATTGTCGATGCTAATTTTCCCTCTGTCTCCAACGCCCAGCGCCTCATCCGCTTCGACAGCGCCGATCTCCCGTCGGTCCTCGAAGCCACGTTGCAGCTTCTGCCGCTCGACACCTTCGTTGACGAGCCCGTCGCCCGCATGATGCAGGTCCATGCTCCGGACGAAGTTCCTGAAGTGCAGAAGATCTGCCAGATCGTCATCGACAAGGCTGAAGGCCGCCGCATCAGGGTCGCCGGGATCACCCGCGAAGCGTTCTACGAGCGCGCCCGCAAGGCGTTCGCTATCGTTGCCACCGGCGAGCTGCGCCTTTATGGCTGCATTCTCCTCAAGAAGGGCGTCATCTTTCCCGACTAGTACGTCGGCGTGAACTCCTTCTTCGCCGGCTCGGCGGCCTATGCGCTGGGCCGGATCGCACTTCCGCGGTTTTCAGCACGACAGGAAAATCCATGGGCACAAGCAAGGCTTTTCTCTTTCCGATTCTCTCCGCACTCCTCGCCACTTCGATCTTCGCCGCCACTCCTACTCCCGACGGCAGCACTGCCGCCGTTACCGCGCAATGGTCGCATGTCGACCGCGTGTCGAACACCGTTCCGACGACGCAAATTCTTGCGCACGCCTTCACGCTGCGCGATAACCCCATGCACGATCCCGAGTTCGCGGCGCTCAAGGACCTGAAGACCAACGACACTCGCCTGCAGCTCTGGTTTTCCGTCACCCGGCAGGCGGTCGCGGAACTCAAAGCGCCCACTGCCACCGAGACTTTCTGGGACTTCACGTACATCGATCCGCTGGTCAAGGACTACTACAACAACACCGCCGGCCGGCACCACATCAACATGGGCACGATCCCACGCTGGATGTTCAACGTCCCCAATAAGGACATTCCCAACGATCCGTCGGCCTCGTTCTACGCCTACACCGACGACACCAACGGGAATAACCTGAAGGACCCCTCCGGCAAGCAGTTCGCCGAGTACCAGGTGCGCCTCTACGAGTGGCTGACCAAGGGCGGATTCACCGACGAGCTGGGCAAATATCACAAGTCCGGACACCACTACAAAATCGACTACTGGGGCATCCTCAACGAGCCGGACTTCGAGAACAAAATCACCGTCGAGCAGTACACGAAAATCTGGGACGCAGTCGCCACGGCGATCCATAAGGTCGATCCCAAAGTTCACTTCTTCTCGGCTGAGGTCTCCGGCGCCGAAGTCCCCTGGGCCAAATACTTTCTCGACCCGAAGAACCACGCGCCCGGCGCGCCGGCCGTCGAGTACTTCTGCATCCACAACTACACCAACGGGACCAACGAGCCCTCCACCTGGCACGACTCTTATTTTGTCCATCCCGACATGGACGTCAGCAATGGCGCTTCGGCTAAAGCTTTCGGCGACCGCGTCCGCCAGGTGATGCAGATCCGGGACCAGCTCTCGCCGAAGACGACGATCATGCTCGACGAACTGGGCATCTTCGACATCGTGGTGCCGACCGAAGAATCGTGCCGCGCCGACGAGCCCTACCACAACTACAACCCGCTCTACTGGAACGCGAACGGCGCCAACTGGGCCGACACCTTCATCACCGCCGAGAACCTCGGCATCCCGCTCATCAGCATGTCGCAGATGGACGGCTACCCGACCCAGTGCCCGTCGATTTCCATGATGGACGGCGAGACGCGCAAGCCGAACGCGCACTACTGGGCGCTCTGGCTGATCAGCCACAGCTTCGGCCCCGGCGATAAGCTGGTCACGACCAGCAGCAACACCGAGGACGTCGTCACCCAGGCCCAGATCACGCCGTCGGGGAACAAGCTCCTGCTCATCAGCACGCAGGATCACCCGGTCACTGTGGATCTTTCCGGCGCGTTTGCCTCCGGCAGCCTGCAGGCGCAGGTCGTCGATCAGCAGTCGTTTGAGAGCGCGCCGCGCACCGACTCCGTCAGCGGGCAGCAGATCACGCTGGCCCCGTTCGCGGTCGCCGTCGTATCGCAGCAGAAGTAGTAGCCGAAAATCTGGGTGCCCCATGTCTCCCGCCGTTGGAGACATGGGACAGCGGTGAGCGCCCGCTTTAAGAGGCTCATGTCGTTTTCAAAAACGAAGGTCCTGCATGCACGCCCGCAAACTTCTCGCCGCCACCGTTCTCCTCGCCCTTCCGATTAGCGCGCAAAATCTTGACTTCCATAACCGCGACGCGCGGCCGGCCCCCGAATGGCTCAACCGCTCCAGCATCTACGAACTTTGGCTCAACGCCTTCAGCCCTGAAGGCAATCTGCGCGGAGCGATCCCCGGTCTGCAGCACGTTGCCGATCTCGGCGCGACCATCGTCTACCTCGGACCCATCGCGAAGTACACGAATAACCCGCACGGGTCGCCCTACTCGGTCGCCGATTACAACGCCATCGATCCTGAAGCCGGAACCGACCAGGACCTGCGCGACTTTGTCGCCGCCGCGCACAAGCTGCACCTCAAGGTGATGCTCGACATCGTTTACTACCATGCGGCGCCGGACAACGTCCTGCTCAAAGATCATCCCGAATATTTCCAGAAGACGCCCGACGGCCAGATCGCGCGCGGATTCTGGCCGCAGCCCCTGCCCGATTACTCCAACCCACAGATGCGCAAATACCTCGCGGACAGCCTCGTCCACTGGGTGCGCGACTTCGGTGTCGACGGCTTCCGCTGCGACGTCGGCGGCGGCGTGCCCGAATCGTTCTGGAACGAAGCGCGCAAAGCCCTCGACAAGGTCAACCCCGACGTCGTCCTGCTGTCAGAATCCGACCGCCCCGACGATCAGCTGCAGGCCTTCGACATCAATTACAACTTCCAGTACTACCTCGCCGTTCGCTCCGTGCTGCGCGACGGCGCGCCAGCGGGCCGCGTCCGTGATGAATGGCAGCAGATGCACGACACCATGCCGCGCGGCGCGCGCCTGCTCCACTACACCGACAACCACGACTGGCC
>DASYYN010000127.1:0-10346 GCA_035933815.1 Acidobacteriaceae bacterium | reverse complement strand
CAGCCGCAGATCGACGATGCGCGTCAGCTGCTCCTCGCCCAGCGGGCGGAAGATGACGATGTCGTCGACGCGGTTCAGGAACTCCGGCCGGAAGTGCTCGCGCACCACCTTCAGCACAGACTCCTGCGCGTGCTGGAAGCCGGTCTCGCTGGAAAGCGCATCGCCCTGCAGAAATGCCGCGCCCAGGTTCGACGTCATGATGAGCACCGTGTTGCGGAAGTCGACGGTGCGCCCCTTCGAGTCGGTCAGGCGTCCGTCGTCGAGCACCTGGAGCAGCACGTTGAAGACGTCGGGATGCGCCTTCTCGATCTCGTCGAGCAGGATGACCGAGTAGGGCCGGCGCCGCACGGCTTCGGTGAGCTGGCCACCTTCGTCGTAGCCGATGTAGCCCGGAGGCGCGCCGATCATGCGCGAGACGGCGTGCTTTTCCATGTACTCGCTCATGTCGAGCCGCACCATGGCGGTCTCGTCGTCGAAGAGGAACTCGGCCAGCGCACGGGCGGTCTCGGTCTTGCCCACGCCCGTCGGGCCGAGAAAGATGAACGAGCCAATGGGCCGCTTCGGATCGCTGAGGCCGGCGCGTGAACGGCGAATCGCGTTGGCGACGATGCTGAGCGCCTCGTCCTGCCCGACGACGCGCTCGCGCAGCCGCTCTTCCATCTGGACGAGCTTGCGCACTTCGCCTTCGAGCATGCGCGAGACGGGAATGCCGGTCCACTTGCTGACGATGCGGGCGATATCTTCTTCGTCCACCTCTTCCTTCAGCATGCGCGCAGCGCCATTCGCCCCGTCCTGCGCAGCGTTGAGCCTCTTCAGCTCCGCCTCGAGCTTCGGCAGCTCGCCATACTGGATCTGCGCGGCGCGCTCGAGATTGCCGCGGCGGGTCTGCTCGTCGGCTTCGAAGCGCAGGGCTTCCATCTGCTTCTTCAGGTCGCTCAGGCGGGTGATGGCCTCGCGCTCTTTTTCCCAGCGCGCACGCAGGGCGGTCGAGCGCTCGCGAACCTGTGCAATCTCGCGCTCCACCTGGTCGAGCCGCTCTTTGGAGTTGGGATCATTCTCGCGCTTCAGCGCGGCACGCTCGATTTCGAGCGAGGTCGCCTCCCGCTCCAGCTCATCGATCTCCGTCGGCACCGAGCCGATCTGGATGGCCAGCGAAGCCGCCGCCTCATCCACCAGATCGATGGCCTTGTCCGGCAGGAAGCGGTCGGAGATGTAGCGATGCGAGAGCGTCGCCGCCGCCACAATGGCCGAGTCGCGGATGCGTACTTTGTGGTGCGCCTCGTAGCGCTCCTTCAGGCCGCGCAGGATCGCGATGGTGTCCTCGACGTTCGGCTCGCCCACGTAGACGATCTGGAAGCGCCGCTCCAGTGCGGCGTCTTTCTCGATGTACTTCTTGTACTCATTCAGCGTGGTGGCGCCGATGGCCCGCAGCTCGCCGCGCGCCAGCGCGGGCTTCAGCATGTTCGAGGCGTCAATGGCGCCTTCGGCCGCGCCTGCACCGACGAGCGTGTGCAGTTCGTCGATGAAGAGGATGATCTGACCGTTCGATTCTTCAATGTCCTTGAGTACGGCCTTGAGACGGTCTTCGAACTCGCCGCGATATTTCGCGCCGGCGAGCATCGAGCCGAGGTCGAGGGCGATCACGCGCTTGTCGCGCAGGATGTCGGGCACGTCGCCGTGCACGATGCGCCGCGCGAGGCCCTCGACGATGGCCGTCTTGCCCACGCCTGGCTCGCCGATCAGCACCGGGTTGTTCTTCGTCCGGCGCGAGAGCACCTGGATGACGCGGCGAATCTCCTCGTCGCGGCCGATCACGGGGTCGAGCTTGCCGCGGCGGGCCAGCTCCGTCAGGTCCTTGGCGTACTTTTCGAGCGCCTGATACTTCGCCTCAGGATTCTGGTCGGTGACACGCTGACTGCCGCGCACGCTGGCCAGGCTCTTCAGCACCGCGTCATGCGTCGCTCCGAAGGAAGCCAGCAGCAGCTGCGCGCCGTCGTTCTTCTGGCGCGTGAGCGCGAGCAGCAGGTGCTCGGTCGAGAGGTAGTCGTCTTTGAAGTTCTCGGCCTCTTGGAAGGCCTGATCGAAAACCTGATTCAGCGCGTTCGACGCGCCCGGCTGCGCGGAGGCTCCGCTGACTTTGGGCAGTTGGCTCACGGCGTCGTGCGCCTTCGCGTCGAGCTGCCCGATGGGCACGCCGACTTTTTCCAGCACCGAGGGGATCACGCCCTCTTTGTCCGCGAGCAACGCGGCGAGCAGGTGCAGCGGCAGGATTTCCGGATTGCCGTTCTCCGACGCAAGCTGGGCCGCGTTCTGCACGGCCTCCTGCGATTTGACAGTAAATTTGTCCCAGCGAATTGCCATAAATTACTCCAAGCGATGAAACGGTCAGCAGTCAGCAATAGAACGGTCAGCGATGAAGCGGCCAGCAGCCGCGCGTTTCGATTCAACAGCGATTTTGCTCTCTAAGACTTCGGATGAAAACAAGCGGGAGGAAGCCAATTCCTCCCGCTCGACAAACCGATACTGATCATTGACAGCTGTTACGCGGTCTTCACTTCTTTCCTGCCGCCCTCGACCTTGCCGGCTTCGATCTTGTGGCCGTTGCCGGTGCTGCCGACTTCCACCTTGATCTGCTTCGGCTTGGCTTCGGCGCGCTTCTCCAGCTCGATCCGCAGCACGCCCGCCTCGTAATTCGCCTTCACTGTTTCCGGATTGACCGTGTTCGGGATGGTGAAGGAGCGGAAGAAGCTGCCGTAGCGGCGCTCGATGCGGTGGAAGTTCTCTTCCTTCTCCTCATTCTCGAATTTGCGCTCGCCCTTGACCGTGAGGGTGTTGTTCTCGAGCTGGATGTCCAGGTCGGACTCCTTCATGCCCGGAACCTCAAGCTTGAGGGTGATTTTGTGCTCGTCCTCGTAGATGTCCACCGGGGGCACGAACGAGGCTGTCGTCATCACGTCGCCGCCGCCATCGCCGCGATTGAAGTCCTGGAAAAGCGAGTTCATCCGGTTCTGCAGCGCGAGGACATCCCGGAAGGGGTCCCAACGAGTAATTGCCATGACTTGATCCTCCGTACCGTTAGAAAAATTCTGAGATTTGGGGCACTCCGGGTGTCGGCCGAAGGCCCTGCACTTCATCTGATGAACACTATAGCACAACTGATGCACAAAATATGAGTGGATTTCTATCAATGCACGCAGGGAAGACTCGGCCATTATTTTCAATGGCTTGGCGGATACGGGATGTTCCGAGAGCGTGGGCCGACGCTATTTTGACCCCGATTCGGCTGTGGAAAGCGGTGGAAAGGGGCTTAGCACTAAAACGCGGTGTCGCCGCCGAGATAGCCGGGAAAGAGCATCTTTGGAGTGCCGGATCCAAAGTCGACGCGGCCAGCCAGGATGCGGCCGAACAGGCGCATGCTGTTGGACTCGACGCGCCAGGTGAGGATGTGGTCCTGGACCTGGGTGGCCAGAATGGCGATGGACTCGGTCTCCTGGGTGGTCTGGAGGTCGCCTGGCTGGACGGGCTGACCCTGAGCCGCGGACATATAAACGCGGTGTAGCTCAAGAGGGTAGCTACTGGCCGGGCTCATGGGCATCATGCCCAGCACCTGGGTGCTGGCCCGGACCAGCGGCAGCAGCATCAGGTCCATGGCGTGCTTGCTTTTGAGCGCTTTGGGCGGAATGCATGCCGGCTCGATTTCAGTCAGCGTGAGACTCGCCCACGCTGCGCCCTTCGGACCGGCGCCCGTCTCGCCGACGGTGAGCAGGCGCCGGGAGCACTGGCCTGATTCGAGGTTGTCGGTGGTGCCGACGTCGGGGTCGTTGCTGAAGCGGGCGGTGCGCGCGGAGCCGGGCAGCTCCTGCGGGCTCATGGGGTGCAGCTCAGCGGGATATTCAAAGGAGAAGTGCAGGTCGGAATTCTGGTAGGTCGCCGTGTCTGCCGGTTTCGCCTCCCTTGCTGGAGAAGGGGTTTGCGCCAGGGCGACCGTGCCCAGCAGGAGGAGAAGGCATCCCGAACATCTCATGGTGGCCAGCGTAACAGCACCACGTCTGCTGACAACAATGAAATTCAGGAGGGCTCCCAGGGGCTCAATACTGAAACACCAGTGCCGGCGAAATCACTAACATTGCGGGAGACCAGCGTTAGATTGTGCTCAAGCGCAGTTGCTGCAAGCAAGCCGTCGATAATGGCCAACGGTCTCCCGCGGCGTCTGCCCGCTGCAGCCAGCGATCCCCACCGGTCAGCAACGGCGCGGTTGATGGGCAAGATCCGGCCTGAAAAGCGAACGGGTAATTCCAGCTCAAGCCACGACTCCAGACGCGCACGGCGTTTCCCAGGCGCTGACGCCTCGATGCCCTTGCGAATCTCACCCAGCGTGAGCACACTGAGGAAAAGCAGCCGTTCGTCAACAGCATCCGCCCATTCCAGGACGCCAGAGTCCGGCTGCGGCCTTACGAATTCTGAAATGCAGTTAGTGTCCAGCAGAAACCCGTTCACAATTCGATGTCCCTACCGGTATCCCTGTCACGCTCAAGGTCGATATTGACGCCGACCAGAGGGGACTCCCGGAAGAACTGCACGATGCTTTTCGGCTGCTTCGCGCGGGTGGTGAGCCGATCGTATTCCTCTTCCGCCAGCATCACGACTCCTTCCCGTCCCTGCCGTGTAATATGCTGCGGCCCGGTGGTGCGCGCCAGCCTGAAAACCTCGCTGAACTTTGCCTTGGCAGTTTGGACCTGCCAGGAGCCGGATGCACGCTGAGGACTTTTCCTTTGTTTTGCCCTGCTTTGATCGGCCACCGCTCACCTCCTGACCACTCTGACCAGAATAGCGTATCACCTTCTTCAATTTCGTCTTCTCTGCACAAGTCCCTGCGGTATTCTGGGCCTTCCCGTGCCTGAAGCCGTCGAGACCCACACCCCGCTGATGCGCCAGTATCTGGCCGCCAAACGCCAGCATCCGGACACACTCCTGTTCTTCCGCCTCGGCGACTTCTACGAGCTCTTCTTCGACGACGCCAAGACCGCCTCGCGCGAGTTGCAGATCACCCTCACCGCCCGCGACCGGGAGCGCAGCGTCCCGATGTGCGGCGTGCCCTACCACGCGGCGGAAGGCTACATCGCCCGCCTGCTGCGGAAGGGCTACCGGGTCGCGATCTGCGAGCAAATGGAGGATCCGAAGCTCGCCAAGAAGATTGTCCGCCGCGAGGTGACGCGGGTGCTGACGCCGGGGACCGCACTCGATCCGGCGCTGGCCGCCGAGCAGAGCAACTACCTGGCCGCCGTTCACTGCAGCGGCGATGCCGCCGGGCTGGCGGTTCTGGACCTGTCGACGGCCGATTTCCGCGCTACCGAGTTTTCCGGCCCTGGGTCCGCAGCCCAGTGCATTGACGAGCTGATGCGTCTGGCGCCCAGCGAGCTGATCTTCCCGGCGGCCCATGGCCCCTTCGGCCCAAAGACCGATCCTGCCGCGCTGGAGCCGCTGTTTGCGCAGGTCCGCACGCGGACGCCCGTGGACGACTGGGTTTTCTCGCCGGACTTCGCCCTGCCGCTACTCGAGCGCCAGATGAGGAGCCGCGGCCTCGAAGGATTCGGCCTGAATGGCCACTCTGCCGCTGCTGCCGCGGCTGGGGCGATCGTTCACTATGTGCGCTCTACGCAGCAGTCGGAGGCTAGCCATGTGGACAGCCTCCGCTTCTATCGCCGCGCCGAGCACCTGCACCTCGATCAGGTCACGGCGCGCAATCTTGAGCTGACCGACCCGCTCTTCCACGACGCCGGGCCGGAGACGACCCTCTTCTGCACGATGGACGCCTGCTGCACGCCGATGGGCAAGCGGCTGCTGCGCGCGACACTGCTGCGGCCGATGATCAATGCCGCCATCATTGAGGCTCGCTATGCAGCTGTCGAGGCGGCGCGCGGGGATCTGATCCGCCGCGAAGAGCTGCGCCGGGGCCTCTCCGGCATTCTCGACCTCGACCGCCTGCTCGCCCGCATTTCGCTGGACAGCGCCGGGCCGCGCGATGTTCTGGCTCTCGCTGCCTCGCTGCGATCTCTGCCGGAGGTGAAGCAGTCCGCTGCGAAGCTGGCGGGCAACAACGGGCAGGCCGGTTTCTGGAGCCGGATCGAGGCTGAGCTGGACACCCTCGATGACCTCTGCACGTCCATCACGAAGACGCTGGTTTCCGATCCGCCGCTGACCCTGGCCGAGGGCGGCGTGATCGCCGGCGGCATGGACCCGGAACTTGACGACCTGCGCTCCATTGGATCGAGCGGACGGGCATCCATCGCCGCCATCGAGGACCGTGAGCGGAAGCGCACCAGCATCGGCTCGCTAAAGGTCCGGTTCAACTCGGTGTTCGGCTACTACATCGAGATCACGAAGGCCAACCTCGCCTCGGTGCCAGCCGACTACGAGCGCAAGCAGACCCTGGTCAATGCCGAGCGCTTCACCACTCCGGAGCTGAAGGAGTACGAGACGAAGGTTCTGACCGCCCAGGAGCGGTCCATCGAGATCGAGAAGCGCATCTTCGGTGAACTGCGCCGCTGCCTGATCGAGAATGCCGGGCGCATCCGGCGCACCAGCGCGGCCGTCGCGGAAATCGATCTGGTGGCGAACTTCGCCCACCTGGCTGCTTTGCGGAACTATTCCCGGCCAGCCATTGCCGCCGAGCCGATCCTCGAGATTGCCGGCGGGCGCCACCCCGTGATCGAACGGCTGATGGATGAGGCCGGCGAGGCGCGCTTTGTCCCCAATGATTTGTTTCTGGATGCCAGCGAGAAGACGAGTCATCCGAACCTGCTGCTGATCACTGGGCCGAATATGGGCGGCAAGTCGACCTACCTGCGGCAGGCGGCACTGCTGGTGATCCTGGCCCAGGCGGGGTCGTTCGTTCCCGCCGACCGCATGACCTTCGGCATCGTGGACCGGGTCTACACCCGGATCGGGGCCAGCGATAACCTCGCCCGGGGGCGATCCACCTTTATGGTGGAGATGACCGAGACGGCGACCATCCTGAATACAGCAACCCCGCAGTCGCTGATCCTGCTGGACGAGATGGGGCGGGGGACCTCGACCTTCGACGGACTATCGCTCGCGTGGGCAACGCTGGAGTATCTGCAGCGGCACATTGGGGCGCGAGCGCTTTTCGCGACCCACTACCATGAACTCACGATGCTTGCCGAGGAGTTTCCCCGCCTGCGAAACCTGCATGTCAGCGTTAACGAAGGCCCCCAGGGAATCGTTTTTCTGCATCGCATAGAACAGGGGCCTGCAAACCGGAGTTACGGAATTGACGTGGCGCGACTGGCCGGACTGCCCCCGGCGGTGATCCACCGCGCCCGCCAGGTATTGAAGCAGCACGAGCGCTCGGAGCGGCACAACGTGGCTGTCGAAACGGAGGCGTCTCTGCAACTGACTATGTTTACTCCGCTTTCGCAACGCATCCTTGATCGTCTGGCGCAGACGGACGTGAACACACTGACGCCATTGCAGGCGCTGAACCTGCTGGAAGAGCTGAAGACCGAAATCACGGGCTAGTTGAAAAAGATGAGACCAAGAGGCAAAGCCCATGAGCTCGAGACCCGGAACTCCAAAAACCACGCCCGATAGCCCAGACGAAGCGCGCCGGGCCAGCCGCGTCTTTATGCCGCGGCGCCGGAATGTGCAGATCGCTGAGCAGGCCGGCCAGATCCTCATCGTGGGCGTGGGCTCCACATCCCTGTCGGACGAAGAGCGCTCGTGGATCGAGAAGATCCGCCCGGGCGGCATTATCCTGTTTCGCCGCAACATTGAAGAGGCAGCGCAGACCGCCGGGCTGCTGCGCGATGCCGATCGCCTCGGGAGCACGCCGCTTCTCCGCTTCGTCGATATGGAAGGCGGGCTGGTGGATCGCCTTCGCGACGTGATCCACCCGATACCCTCCCCGGCGGCCGTATTTGCGACGGGCAAGCGGAATTTGTACCGCCAGCACGGATGGCTGATTGCGCGCGAGGCGCGAGCGCTGGGGTTCAACGCCGTGCTGGCGCCGGTGCTGGACCTGGCGCTGCCTGAGTCTGCTTCGATCCTGAAGAGCCGGGCCGTCGCCGCCGAGCCATGGCGGGTCATCGACTATGCCCGTTACTTTGTCTCCGGCCTGAACATGGAGAACATGCTGGGCTGCGGCAAGCATTTCCCCGGACTCGGCGGAGCGACGGTGGACTCGCACCAGTCCACGCCGGTAATCCATCGGCAGACGCGGCTGATGTGGCGGACGGATTTGTCGCCGTGGCTGGCGGTGGGCAGCCGCCTGCCCTTTGCCATGGTGGCGCATGCGTCGTATCCGTGGCCCGGACGCGATCCCGTACTGGCAACGGTATCGCGTTACTGGGTGACGAATGTGCTGCGCCGGCAGGTGCGCTTCCGCGGCATCATCCTCTCGGACGACATGGAGATGGGCGGCATTCTCTCGCAGATGTCGATTGAGGACGCCGCGATCGGCGCGATTCGCGCGGGGATCCAGATGATCGAAATTTGCCGCAGCCCGGAGCTGGTCCATCGCGCCTACGAGGCGGTGCTGAGAGAGGCGGAGCATTCGCGGGCCTTCCGCGACATGGTGGCGAGCGCGTGGCGCAAGATCTACCGCTCGAAGAAAAAATGGCTGCAGCCGGTGAAGCGGCAGAACCTCTCGGAGGGCAGGATCACGCGTCTTTGCGAGGATGTGCGCGACTTTGCCGAGGCGGTGGGCGAAACGCCGGCAAGTTCCGCGCCCGATCCTGAACGCTGGCACGGCATGAACGCTGCGGCGTCGTAAGCTGCCCGTCGTAAGCTTGTTGGAAGAATGCAGAAAGGCAAGTCCGACAGCAAACGTCCGCTGAAGCCGCTGACCGTTGCCGGCCTCATGAGCGGCACCTCGGCCGATGGCATTGATGTGGCGCTCGTCCGCATCGCGGCCCGATTTGCGCGCACGGGGGGCGGGCTGGCGATGGAAATGCTGGCGCATCGCGCGTTTCCGTTTGCGCGTCCACTGCGCACAGCGATTCTCGGGGCAATGAACGCCGCGTCGATCTCGACGGCGGAGCTTGCGCGGCTGAACTGGCGGCTCGGGCTCGCTTATGCCGACGCGCTGCGCGAGACGACGCGCGACACGCGCATACGTCCGGACCTCGCCGGATGCCACGGCCAGACGATCTACCACCAGGGGACTCCGTCGCTCTATGCCGGCCGGCGCTTCGCCTGTACCTGGCAACTGGGCGAGCCGGCGCTGATTGCTGCGGCGTGCGGCGTGCCGGTGGTCTCGAACTTCCGCCCCATGGACATGGCCCTCGGCGGCCAGGGCGCGCCGCTGGTGCCGCTTTTCGATTACGTTTACTTCGCGCATCCGAAGCGCGCGCGCGTGCTGCAGAACATCGGCGGCATCGGGAACCTGACGGCGATTCCCGCCGGCGCGCCGCAGGAGAAGGTCATCGCCTTCGATACCGGCCCCGGGAATATGGTCATCGACGCGCTGATGCAGAAGCTCTTCGGCAAGCCCTACGATCGCGACGGCCGTACCGCCGCGAAGGGAACGCCGCTGCCGGATGTGCTCGTTCCGTTTCTCAAGGAAAATTTCTTTTGCCAAAAGCCGCCCAAGTCTGCGGGACGCGAGCAGTTTGGCGCGGAGTATGCCGCTCGCCTGCTTGCCGCTTGCCGCAAACGGAGCCGCAAGCCGGAAGATGCCATCGCGACAGCGACCGCGCTCACGGCGGGAAGTATCGGTGAGGCGTTCCACCGCTGGGTGGAACCGCTGACGAAGCCGGCGGCGGTGGACTTTATCGTCTCTGGTGGCGGGGCAAAGAACCGGGCGCTCATGAGGATGCTCCGCTACGGCCTCGAACCTGGCGGCTGCAGCGTCATCACCAGCGAAGCTCTCAGCCTGCCCGCCAGCATGAAGGAGGCGGCCGCGTTCGCGCTGCTCGCGTACGAGACCTGGAACCGTCGCCCCGGCAACGTGCCCTCGGCCACCGGCGCCTCCCGCCCAGCGATCCTGGGGCAGATCACCTATGCGTGAGGGCTGCCGGCTACTGGCTACGGGCTTTCTCGCTGTGCTCTGCTGTGCGCTCTTTGTTGGCTGCGCCCGCTCCCGGCCCGATCCCAGCACCATCGTCATGGACATCGAGAGCAGCCCGGCGAATCTCGATCCGCGGATCGGCACGGATGCGCAGGCCGAGCACATCGACGCGCTCATCTTCGACGCGCTCGTGCATCGCGACGAGCATTTCGGCGTGCAGCCCTTTCTCGCGACCAGTTGGGAGACGCCGAACCCGACGACCTGGGTCTTTCACCTGCGGCCCGGTGTGCGCTTCCAGGATGGCCGTCCGCTCACTTCG
>DASYYN010000168.1:0-3287 GCA_035933815.1 Acidobacteriaceae bacterium | reverse complement strand
CTCTCGGTTACACCCATTTTGCCCGGGGCGAACGCCCGCGAGTCGCAGGCATTTGCAAACAAAGTACTTGCGAGCATGCACTTTGTTTTCAATCCCTTCGGGATCGATGCCGAGCCGTCAGATCGAGTGGAATCAATTGCTTACGGAGAAACCCGGAAAAAAGAACACAAATTCTAGCTGTTCCCGCGGACGTACTCCCGCAGCTTCCGGTTGATCTCCGCCGCCTGGTGCACTCCGCCGTCGAGCATCGTGCGCCACTTCTTGGCGTCCTCGTCCAGCGGCACCATGCCGAGCAGAAAGCTGGTCTGCAGCACCACCTCCAGCGCATTGCTCAGGTCGTGCGAGAGCCGGCGAATCTCCTTCGCCTGCTCTTCCGGAATCGCCTTCGGCCGGGGAGGGGTGGTCATAGCTTCGCTTTTTGCTCCGTCTCTGGAAATGAGCGCGCTCGCCTCGCGCCAGCCCCGCTCGTCGTCACGAGTGGATGCCTTTGTAACACCGGGAGTTGCAACCCGTCCAGCGCCGCAGCCTCTGGCTCGCAGTGCACCGCGGCTTGCTATAGA
This sequence comes from Acidobacteriaceae bacterium, assembly GCA_035933815.1. Classification (GTDB taxonomy): domain Bacteria; phylum Acidobacteriota; class Terriglobia; order Terriglobales; family Acidobacteriaceae; genus Palsa-343. Next base: position 2,727 of record DASYYN010000168.1, on the reverse strand, counting down.
ATGAATCCACTGCCCGTTCAGCGTGGCGCCTCCGCGAATCTCTTCGATGCGAGGACCGATCCGCTGAATCTCTCCGTGCCGAAGTGGCGGAATTGGCAGACGCGCATGGTTCAGGTCCATGTACCCGCAAGGGTGTGGGGGTTCGAGTCCCTTCTTCGGCACCAGCTTCCTGTTCATTCTTCCGCCTTCCGACAAGGCCTGCGTAAGTCCTGCAGCACCTCCGTGCTCGCTGGATGAACAGGTTTTGCGTCCGATGAAACGCCGCCCCCTTCCTGTGCACTATGGCTGCAGACGGTTCATCGTCAGTCGATTCCTGGAAGGAACGGCCATGAAACTGGAATCCAGTGCGGCACGGCCTCTTTGCGACGCTCCGATGCGCTGGATGCATTGCTTTTGTTATTTCTGCCTGGTTCTCTCGGTTCCCTGGTCCATCTGGATCGTTAGCGGCTGGTTCGGCTTACTCCTCCACTTTCAGGTCGCGTCGGGCGGCGCATGGCTGCTCGAAAGAGGCCTGCGCCGGCGGCAGCTTTGGAGGAAGAATCAGTGATCCCGAGCAGCCGCACATCATCGCCGCGTGCATGGAATTCCTCCCGGCCCACGCGTCTCCGCCCGTCCTCCGCCGACCACGCTCCGCGTCCGGCGCAGGCGAAGCCGGTGTTATACTTGCGGCCTCTTTCACCTGCGAGGAACGGTTTGCAATTTCAGTCGTTCGATGCCGATTACATCGAAGCGCTGTGCGCCGGCGACCGTCGTGTGCAGGAGCATTTCGTCGGCTATTTCACTGAATTGATTCGCCTCAAACTCCGCTCGCGACTGCAGTCGCCCCAGGCCCAGGAAGATGTGGTCCAGGAAACATTCGCCCGCGTTCTGGCGACTCTTCGCAAAGAGAATGGCCTGCGCCAGCCCGAGCGGCTCGGCGCCTTCGTCAACACCGTCTGCAATCATGTCCTCTTCGAGCACTACCGCTCGTCTTCGCGCCAGGAGTCGCTCGATGAGGACGATCGGCCGGAGCTCCCTTCGGCCGCCGCCGGTGCTGACGATGCCATCGCTGCGATGCAGCTCAAAGACAAGGTGAGCGAAATCCTGGGCAGCTTGTCCGCGCGCGACCGCGCACTGCTCAAAGCGGTCTTTCTTGACGAGAGGGAGCGAGAAGAAGTTTGCCGCGAACTGGGCGTGGATGGCGAATATCTGAGGGTCCTTCTGTTCCGCGCGAAGCAAAGCTTCAGGAACGAATATCTGAAGCGCATGGGCCCAGGAAATCTTCAGGTGCTGGGGGCGAAAAAGCCAAGCTATTCAGGCCAGGAAAGGAGGCGGGCCGATGGATCATACTGAGGCAGTTGGGTTGATGGCGACCGAACGGTACTTCCTGGACGAGCTGTCACCTGAAATGCGGGAAGCCTTCGAGGAACACTTCTTCGAATGCCAGGAGTGCGCCGTTGACGTGCGGATGGCCTCCGCCCTGGTCGATGAAGCAAAGCGCCAGATGGCCGCAGCGTCGATCCCATTACCGGCAGCTGCCCGTGGCAAATCTCCTTCGGTGCGTCGTGACTGGTTTTCCTGGTGGAAGCCCGCGTTCGCGCTGCCCGCCTTCGCTGTGCTTTTGCTCGTCGTTGGATACCAGAACCTCGCCACGATTCCGTCACTCCGCTCCGCCGCGGTTCAGCCGCGGCTCGCCCCCTGGACCACGCTGCACGTCGGTACCCGAGACGGCTCGGCTCTGCCAGTCACCGCCAGTCAAAAATCCGGAGCGGTCGTTCTGGTGGATATTGCCGATACGAGCCAATACTCTTCCTTCGCATTCGCCCTCCAGGATCCTCACGGAAAGCAGTTCTGGACGGCTACCATTCCGACAGCCGCGCAGCAGGAGGGCCAGCAAACGCTCTCGCTGCTCATTCCTGGAATGGGATTGCAGCCGGGGTTATATACGCTTACCATTTCCGGAAATACCTCTGACGGCAACCGGAACCAGCTCGATCGGCGCGTTCTGGACATCCGCATCGCTGAGTAGTACGACTCCGAATGGAAAGTGAGCCGCACACCCATGCCCGAAACCTACCCCTTCTATCACGCGGAAGCTTCAGCTTTGGAAGGGCGGCTGAATCGGCCCGTCGCTGAGGTCATTGATGCTCAGGCACCGGTGTCTCTGCCTCGAGAAGGAGGGTATCGTTCGGCGCGCGTCGAGGATTTTCGCGTTCAGGAGATCCTGTCGTTCAGCGCTGGCTATACGCAGGTCGCCGGAACCCCGAGTCTCAAGCCCAATCATGGCCAGACAACGCTCGCTACAGCGGTCCTTGAGAACTTCAACGTGCTCGACGTCGTCACTGCCGATCGCATCGTCGCGCAGATTGGCACCGACTACCAGAACCGAAGCTATATTCCGTCAATAACCTTCCTCGGCACGCGCTTCGAGAATCTACGTATTGCCGGCCATCCGGTGCACCTTGAGCTGGACATCAACTTTCTCGGCGAGAATGCCCATAACGCGCGCTGGACTGAGAACCGCGGCCTCCGCGATCGCATCGCCGGCCAGCGCCGCACAATCGAGTCGCAGAATCGTGTTCTTCCCGAATACCTCGAGAGCTACAATCAACTTCCATCGAGAGAAGGCACGCTGGGGTCGCTTGGATGCTCACTCGTGAACCATACGGAGGGTTCATTCCCTGGGAGCTGCTTCGGCCACGTGATCGACGTCCCGCACTTCGGCAGAATTTATCTGGCAGTCCTGCG
>DASYYN010000148.1:0-4928 GCA_035933815.1 Acidobacteriaceae bacterium | reverse complement strand
TGGGATCGACGGTGATGCCGTTGCCGCTGACCTTCTGCGTCATCTCATAGAGGCCGCTGACGGCGATGTCGTCGTTCTTCAGAGCATTTTGGGCGTGCGCCGGGACGGCGAGCAGCGCCGAACCCATAGAAAGGATGAGGCCGAAGAGGACGTACTTCCGAAAAAGCATTCGAGCGGGAAACCTCCAGAACCATACTACCGGGCACGGCGCAAAATGGCTTCACCGTTGGGACGCAAAGCGGCCGCAATGGTGACCGAACAGAACTAATATTTCTGTATGCATCGCGTGACTCCCTGGCCGGAGCATGTGCGTTTGCGCGCCGAGTCGGAGCGAATCCGCGCGGAGGCGATCCGCGTTCGCATTGCCTCGGTCCAGGCGTTTTGCTCCGTCGTGGTCAGCGAGGCGCGCTGGATTTCGCCGCAGAAGGCGCAGGAGAGCCTGGGTAAGGTGTGGCGAAAAATCGCCGTGCTGAAGCAGCACCTGGCCGAGCCGCAGCATGTTCCCGGAGAAGCAGCCGGCGAACTGCTCCACGCACTGTCCGTCCTGGAGGAGCGGGCGTTGCAGCTTCAGGAGTCGCTGTCGCGTCCATGGAGCGGATTCACGGCGGTAACCAAGCGGCCGGGCGCCGTCAGGGTGACTGCAGCCGGTCGGCGCGGTCCGCAAACCAGCCAATAACGCGCTGTTCGGCAATGCGGACGCGCAAGCCTGAAGCACAAACGAGCGCATCCGCACTTCGCGGCAGAAGCACCGTCGCTACTGCGCCGCCTGAACGGGCACCGAGGCGCTGTGGTTTTCCCAGGCCAGCGTGATGGTGCCGCTGTTGCCGTTTGCGTTGATGGACCAGGTGAGGTTCTCGACCATCTGCGGCGGCTTGCTCATCTCCATCTTCACGCGGCCAAGGTCGGCGCCGGCATCATAGGCGAGTCCCCACTCGCCGGTCTTCTTGCTGACGATCAGCGTCCACTCGTCGGGGTTCTGGATGTCGACAAACAGCGTGTAGGTGCCCTTCGGGACGGAGAGGTCGCCGATCTTCAGGTCGCCCTGCGTGGTCAGCGTAGTGGCGCCGTTGGCTCCGGCGCGCCACACGGGGTACTCCTTGTGCGTTTTCTGGATGAGGCCGCCGGGGCCGAAGATCTGCCCCTCCCGTCCCTTCACGCGCGGCGAGTTGTAGGTGATGGTGATCTGCTGACCGCCGATGGTGCCTGTGGCCACTTCCGGCGGGCTGGCGGGTGGCCTTCTGGGCGCAGTTTGCTGCGCGGCGAGCGGGAGGGTCAACGCCGCAAACAACGCGGCGGGAGCAACGACGGCCATAGAAGTCAGGAAACGCCTCATCGGTAATGGTCTCCTCGGGGATGGAATAACACGACTGGCCATTGTACGCACGGCGGGCATCGCTGTGCGAAGCCGTCGGCCGGCGGTTGGCGTGGCATCGAAAAAGAGTCGATCTCCGGAACCCGAACATCCATTAGCGAGGCCGCATTTCTCTGAGGAGCGGTGTATGTCGACTCATCCCGTAAGCGCGGACCCCCACCGGCTCGCACCCCCCGAACTGCCTCTGGGACAGGTGGAAGATCTGCTCCGGCTGCAGAGAGCCTCGCAGCAGATATCCTCGATCCTCGACCTCGATCAACTCATCGACAAGATCGTTACCGACGTGGCCCAGTCGTTCGGGTGCCTCGAGGCCAGCCTGTATTTGTACGACGAGGCGACGCAGGAACTGGTGCTGGCCAGCGTGTGCGGCTGCACGCACCACACGAAGGGCGCTCGGAAGCAGATGGGCAAGGGAACCGTGGGGCACGCTGCGGCCATCGGCGAGCTGCACTATGCGCCGGACGTCCGTTTGGACCCCTGGTACATCGTGTGCGAACCTTCCACCAGGTCGGAGGTTTCGATCCCGCTGCACGTCGATGGCCGGCTGGTGGGCGTCTTCAGCACCTCGCATCATCGGCTGGACGCGTTTCCGCCGTCGCAGCTGCAGCTGCTGCGCTCGCTCTCCAGCCAGATCGCGGTGGCGATCCACAACGCGCGCCGCTTCCGCGAGGAGCAGAAAGAACGGCAGCGGATGAGCCGCGAGGCTGCGGAGGCGCGAACCATCCAGCAGGCGCTGCTGCCGAGGATGTCTCCGTTCATCCCGGGATACACCGTGTGTGGTGTCACGATTCCCGTGGGCGAGGTTGGCGGCGACTGGTATGACTACATTCCGCTGGACGACGGTTCGTGGGCGCTGGTGCTGGCCGATGTTTCCGGAAAGGGCATGGCGGCGGCGCTGCTGATGTCCGCCACGCGCGGCATGCTGCGATCGCTCGCGGATACCTGCAAGTCTCCGGCTGAGATTCTGAACCGGCTGAACCGGCTCATGGTGGAGGACTTTCCCTCCGGCAAGTTCGTGACGCTGATCTACGCCGTGCTCGACCCGGCGAAGCGCACGCTGAAATTCGCCAGCGCGGGGCATCTGCCGCCGCTGCTCATCGATGACGCCGGAGCCCGCTTTCTGCAGACGGAAGCGGGCATGCCGCTTGGCCTGACCTTCGGGGAGTACTCGGACACCGAGGTTCAGCTCGGCGAAGGTGCGCGGCTGCTGCTCTACAGCGACGGCATCACCGAAGCCACTCGCCCTGACGGCGAAGAGTACGGCCTTGAACGGCTGCGGCAGGCCATGTCGGGCGGGGAGGCTTCGACGGAGAGCATTCTGGACGAGGTTCGCGCGCACGCCAACGGAGCGGGCCTCAACGACGATGCGACGGTAATCCTCGTGAACGCGTCGGACAGTCTACTTTCGTAACCGCAAATTTTTGCGTCCTGAAATACGCTATAGACGTATCCTGACCAGCAGTTTTCGGCTCACGCCGATCCTGAGAGAAGGACGCTCCTATGCTCATGAAGGTTCGGTGGTGGTGGTTGGTGGCTCTGGGAGGCGCGCTCACCGCGGCGGTCGGCATCGCCGCGCAGCAGAGCAGCAGCGGCTCACCCTATACGTTTCGGCAGACGGTCCGGCGCGTGATCGTGGACATCGTGGTCACGGATCGCAACCACAACCCGGTGCACGGTCTGAAGCGGCGCGACTTCAAAGTCTATGAGGACGGGCACGAGCAGGACGTGCGGTCGTGGGAAGCCTTCGACATGGACCGCGATCAGGCGTTCGTCCCGCCGCGCGTGCCGCCGCTGCCGCCGGACACGTTCATGAATGTTCCGGCGAGTCCCGAGCGCGGGCCGCTCTACGTGGTGGTCTACGACATGTGGCACATGGGCTGGGGGAGTGACGTCGTCGATCAGATGACCGCGCGCAAACAGCTGGAAAAGTTCCTGCGCGCGATGCCCAGGGACTCAAGGGTTGAATTGTATGTTCTGGCCGACAAGCTGCAACTGCTGCAGGGCTTCACGACCGATCGGGACGAACTGCTGCAGGTCCTCGATGTGAAGCGGAAAGACGGGCACATTCCGTGGGTGCTGCTGACGCGGATGAACTATGCCGGCAATGATGTGACCACGCCGTTCAAGGCAATGACGTGGATCGCAAAGTCGCTCAATGGGCTGCCCGGGCGGAAAAACCTGATCTGGCTGTCGTCGCAGTTCCCGGTTCCGCTCAGCGGGCCGGGCAATGGGCCGAGCGGCGCCACGAGCGGGCCGAATGGCGGAGCAGGCGGAGCGGGCACGATCCCGAATATGCCCTCACAGGAGATTACGGGAAGCAGCTCGCTGGCCGGCCAGGATGTCGCGACGCAGCAGATGGCGATGCGCGAGGCATGGGATGCGCTGAATGCTGCGCAGGTATCCGTGTATCCGGTGGACGTGCACGGGCTGGATGCGCAAGCACCATGGGGCGGCATCGATTATGTTGCGCAGCGCACCGCGGATGCCACCGGCGGGCAGGCGTACTACAACCGGAATGACATCAGCCAGGCGATTGTAGAGGCCATGATCAACGGCGGCAGCTATTACGAGATGAGCTACGCGCCGCAGGGCCACATCTACGACGGCAAGCTCCACCGGATCAAAGTGGAACTGAGCAAGCCGGGGTACTCCCTGGAATATCGGCAGTTCTACTACGACGATGATCCGGACAAGCCGCTGACCGCCGAGGAGAAACGCATGGCCGAGGCGACCGCGATCCATCCGGTGGCGCACCACCCCGGCGACTCGCTGTGGGCCTACATGGTGCGCGGCGCGCCGATGGCGCACGATGTCTTGTTCCGGGCGCAAATCCAGGCCGCGGCGCCGGTGATGGCGACGCGCGAGCAGATGGCCGACCTGCAGATGCAGCCGGCTTATTTTGTGGTGCGCAAGCGCAATCACGCCGCAAAGGCACTGCCGCCGATTCCGCTGCGGCGCTACACCATCAACTACCTGGTCCTCGATCAGCAGGCAAAAGTGCGCACCGGCCAGGTGCTGGAGTTTGCCGCCTGCGCCTACGACGACGACGGCAAGATGCTGAACGGCATCTCGCAAAACGCGGTGCGGATGCAGGCGGCGCAGGGCGGGAAGAAGGGCGAACCGCCGCTCTTCCGCGCCGAGCAGACGCTGGACGTGCCGACGACCGCGCAGTGGCTGCGCGTGGCCGTGCGGGACGTGGCAACGGATCGCATCGGGACGATTGAGGTGCGGTTGCCGCTGGCGGCGGATCAAAAGCCGGTCCCATCGACGACCGCGGAGCTGACCAGGCAAGAGCAGTAGCGGGATCGTGGTGCTATCGCGCGCTTGACCTCGGATAGGCTGGTATATATCATTGGTATGTACCATGACAAACGCCTCCCAAAGAGCCAAAGTTTTCTGGACGGGCAGAAGTCAAGCGATCCGTCTTCCCAAAGAGTTCCGCTTTGAGACGGACACCGTACTCGTGCGCCGCGAAGGGCACACTGTTGTTCTGGAGCCGGTCCACGATTGGCCGGAGGGGTACGTGGAGTCCTTCTCCGGGCTGCCGGAGGATTTC
>DASYYN010000077.1:0-84354 GCA_035933815.1 Acidobacteriaceae bacterium | reverse complement strand
GATCGTGATGCTGCATCGGCAGGGCATCAATGTATTTGCCTTTGACTACCAGGGATTTGGGAAGAGCGCCGGGCGGCATCCGACGGAGCGGCTGGCGCAGGCCGATGCCGTGGCGGCCTGGACCTATTTGACGGATCTGCGGCACATCTCCGCGAACCATATCATCGTGTACGGCGACGGAACGGGAGCGACGTTTGCAGCAACGTTGGCTGCGGAGTTCGCTCCGGCCGGCGTGGTGTTGCAGGACCCAAACCCACCGGCGCGGCAGATCTTCGCAAAGGATGCGCGGGCGCGGATTTTGCCACTCTGGCTGTTGCAGAACGAGATCCTGGATCCCCAGAGCGATCTGGAGCGGGCGCACGCTCCCCGGCTGTTTCTGGACCGCGAGGGCGACCCGGCACGAACGCGGCAGCTGTTTGAGCACTCGTCGACGCCGAAGGCGTATTTCGATTTGCGGCGAGCTACCGGCCAGCAGGTGGAGGAGACGCTGCGGCGGTTTCTGGATCAGGTGCTTTCGGGCTGACGAAACCGGCATACAATTGCGCGCATGCCCGAGCTGCCCGACATCTCGGCCTACATTGCGGCGCTGGAGCCGCGCGTGCTGGGGCAGACGCTGCACAAAGTCCGTATCCAGAGCGCGTTCCTGCTGCGCAGCGCGGATCCGCCCATCTCGGCCGCCGAAGGCCGTACCGTGCAGCAACTGCGGCGCGTGGGCAAGCGCATCGCATTTGGACTGGACGGGGATCTGTGGCTGGTGCTGCACCTGATGATCGCAGGGCGGCTCCACTGGCGTCCGGCCGGGGCAAAACTGGCGGGAAGAAATTCTCTGGCCGCGTTCGACTTTTTTGCAGGCTCGCTCGTCTTGACAGAAGCAGGGTCGAAACGCCGCGCCTCGCTCTACCTGCTCAGCGGCTTTCAGACCCTGCTTTCTCTTGATCCGGGCGGCATTGACGTGCTGGCCAGCGATCTGGCCGCTTTCCGCGCGGCCCTCTCCGCCGAGAACCATACCCTCAAGCGTGCGCTCACCGATCCGCGGGTGCTGAGCGGGATCGGCAACGCCTATTCGGATGAGATTCTGCATGCGGCCGAGCTTTCGCCGCTGGCCCAAACGCATAAGCTGAGCGATGCGGAATGGGAGCGGCTGTTTCGAGCGACACAGGGCACGCTTCGTCTCTGGATCGAGCGCCTGCGCGCCGAGGCCGCCGGTGGATTTCCGGAGAAGGTGACGGCGTTTCGTCCGGAGATGGCCGTGCATGGACGCTTCGGAAAGCCGTGCCCTCGCTGTGGCGAGCCTGTCCAGCGCATTCGGTATGCCGACAACGAGACGAATTATTGCCCGCGCTGCCAGACGGGCGGGAAGCTGCTGGCGGATCGCGGATTATCACGGCTGCTGGGAAAGGACTGGCCGCGAACCCTAGATGAGTTGGAGACGCTGAAGCGGCGGTAGGCGGCCGTGCCCTGCCGCGAGGCGGCGCTTCGTTTTCCCATGTCTCCAACTGAGCAGACATGGGGCACCCGCATTCATTATTGTGAGAGCGAGGGGCGAATCGTGAAAAAGATCGGCATTGTTTTCGGGATGGAAAACACCTTTCCCGGGGCCCTGGTCGACAAAATCAACGGCATGGGCATCGAGGGTATCTCGGCGGAGTTTGTCGAGGTGGGCGCGGTGCGGCTCGACCGGCCGTCCGAGTACACCGTGATCGTCGATCGCATCTCGCACGACATTCCCTTCTACCGCGCGTTTCTTAAGCACGCGGTGCTGCACGGCGCGACGGTGATCAACAATCCGTTCTGGTGGTCGGCGGACGATAAATTTTTCAATTACTCACTGGCTGCCAAACTGGGCGTGGCCGCACCGCCGACGGTGATTTTGCCCCACAAGCATTTCCCTCCCGGCACCACTGAACGCTCGATGCGCAATCTGCAGTATCCGCTGGACTGGGACGCGGCGTTCGATTATGTCGGCTTCCCTGCCTTCCTCAAGCCTGTCAACGGCGGCGGCTGGCGCGACGTGTATCACGTCCACAATCGCGAAGAATTCTTCCGCGCTTACGACCAGAGCCGCGACTTGTGCATGATGCTGCAGCGGGCTGTGAACTTCACGGATTATTTCCGCTGCTATGTGGTCGGGCAGGAGAAGGTGCGCATCATGCACTACGATCCGCGACGTGCGCATGCCGAGCGCTACGTGCAGAATCCGCCGGAGACTGACAGGAAGCTGCTGCAGCGCGTGGAACAGGATGCGCTGACGCTGTGCCGCGCGCTCGGTTACGACCTGAACACGGTGGAGTTTGCCGTGCAGGACGGAGTGCCGTACGCGATTGACTTCATGAATCCCGCGCCGGATGCGGATTTGCACTCCGTGGGACGCGAGAACTTCGACTGGATCGTGCAGGCTGTCGCCGATCTGGCTGTGAAGAAGGCAAAGGCGGCCAGGCCGAAGGTGCCGGAGTTCCACTGGAGCGTTTATCTCAGCGGGGGTGCGAAGAAGGCTCCGGCAAAGAAGAGCGTCGCGAACAAGTCAGCGAAGAGGACTGCGGCAGAGCGGGATGCCGTGGACACGGCGACGGCGGCGGAGTAGGGCGGCAGCGCCGATACGGGAGAAGGCGGGCGCTTGCGCGCTTTCCCATGTCTCCAACGGCGTGAGACATGGGGCACCCGCATCGGGCGCACCGATGTGGCTTTAGCAAATGACTGAACCGCGAACGCGCGCCCCAGCCTGGACGGCCAGTCCTTGATTCGCGCCGCCGATCCGGCATATAACGGCAGCACTATGCGGCCTTCCCTGACCATCGGAATTGAAGAGGAGTACCAGACCGTCGATCCGGTGACGCGCGATCTGCGCTCGCATATTGCGACGGAGATGCTGGCCCAAGGCAAGATGCGCCTCGAGGAGCGGGTGAAGGCGGAGATGCACACCTCCGTGGTGGAGGTGGGCACGCGCATCTGCGGCAGCATCGAGGAGGCGCGGAAGGACATTTACGATCTGCGACGCGAAATGATCAAGCTGGCGCAGGAGCACGATCTGGTGCTGGTGGCTGGCGCGACGCATCCCTTTGCCGACTGGCGCGCGCAGGAGATCTATCCCGATCCGCGCTATCACCAGGTGGTCAAGGACCTGCAACTGGTGGCGCGCGCGAACTTGATCTTCGGGCTGCATGTACACGTCGGCATCGAGGACAAGGAAGAAGCGATCCGGGTGATGAACTCGATGCGCTATTTCCTGCCGCACATTATGGCGCTGGCCACCAATTCGCCGTTCTGGCTGGGACTGAATACCGGGTACAAGGGTTATCGCGCGAAGGTCTTCGAGAATTTCCCGCGCACGGGAATTCCAGACGCGTTCTCCAGCTACTCGGAGTTTGAGAACTACGTCTCGCTGCTGGTGAAGACGAACTGCATCGATAACGCAAAGAAGATTTGGTGGGACATCCGGCCGCATCCGTTCTTCAACACCGTAGAGGTGCGAGCCTGCGATATTCCGCTGCGTGCTGAAGAGACGGTCGCGATTGCGGCGCTGATCCAGGCGACAGCGGCTTACCTCTGCCGGCTGCATGAGGCGAACCAGGACTTTCGGCAATATGCCCGGCCCCTGCTGATGGAGAACAAATTCCGCGCGGTGCGCTATGGTCTGGACGGCAAGCTGATCGACTTCGGCAAGCAGGAGGAGGTTCCGCTGCGGGATCTGATCGAGGAATTCCTCGCGCTCATCGATCCGGTGGTCGACGAGTTGGGAAGCCGCGACGCCATTGAGTCGATCCGGACGATTCTTCGAACCGGAACCGGCGCGGACCGGCAGCTGCGCGTCTTTGAAGAAACGAAGGGCGACCTGAAAGCCGTGGTGGATTACATGGCTGAGGAGACGCAGGCTGGGTTGTTCGAGCCAGTAGCGGCGACCGCCTAGAACCCCAGAGAATGCGCGACGCGGAGGATGGCCTCGGCGCTCGTCTGCAGCCCGCGTTGCTCTTCGTCATTCAGCGGCACGGGAAGAATCGAGTCCACTCCATGGCGGTTCACGATGGCGGGCATGGAGAGGCAGACGTTGCGAATCCCGCAGTAATCCGTGATCAGCGAACTGACCGGCAGAACGCGGCCTTCGTCGCCGAGGATCGCCTGCAGGATCGCGGTGACAGCGAGGCCGACCGCGTAGTTGGTAGCGCCTTTCCCGGCGATGACGCGGTCGGCTGCGCGGCGGACCTGCTCGAAGATGGAGTGACGTTCCTGGGTGGTGAGCGAATGCGGGCGGTCCCAGTTGAGAAGCGGGACGTTGCCGACGCTGGCGCTGGACCAGAGCGGAGTCTCGCTGTCACCGTGCTCGCCGGCGATGTAGGCGTGCACGTTGGCCACGGCTACGCCGCAGCGCTGCGCGAGCAGAAAGCGGAAGCGGGAGCTGTCGAGAACCGTGCCGCTGCCGAAAACGCGGCGCGCTTCCAGTCCGCTGATCTTCTGCGCGATATACGTGAGGACGTCAACAGGGTTAGTCACCATCAGCAGGATGGCGTCCGGCGCGACCTTCAGCAGATTGGGGATGAGCTTGAGGCAAATATTCGTGTTGGTCGAGGCGAGGTCGAGGCGCGTTTGGCCTGGCTTCTGTTTGGCTCCGGCGGTCACGACGATCACATGGGAGCCGCTGAGAACCTCGAGGTCGTCGCAGCCGTCCACGGTGGTTTCGGGTGTGAACATCAGGCCATGATTCAGATCGAGCACCTCGGCTTCGACCTTGCTTTTCGCGATGTCATAGATGCTGATGTGGCGTCCAACTCCGCGAACCATGCAGGCGTAAGCGATGGTGGCTCCCACGCTGCCCGCTCCGACGATGCCGATTTTCTGGCGCTCCATGCAGTTCCCTTCCTGTGAATTCAAGCAGGCATTCGCTGAAGATTGCCGAATTTCGATACTCTAAATGAGTGTCCCTGGCGGGATTTGGTCGCCTCCCGGATTGTCTTTCTCGATGAATTCTTCCGTATCGCAGGCGCAGAGCCTCCTCGCTACTCCCTTTCCCCCTGACTTCAGGCCGGGTGCGCGCGCGGCCGTGCAGACGTGCCTCCGGGTGCAGCCGTCGGAGAAAGTCACGCTGATCACCGATCGCGCCACCATCGAGATTGCCGCCTCGCTGGCGCGAGAGCTCGAAGAGCTGGGTTGCCGCTGGAGCGCGTTCGTTCTCGAGGATTTGGCTCCTCGGCCGCTGACCGCCATGCCGGTGGAAGTTCTGGCCGATATGGAGTCGTCCGATGTCAGCATCTTTGCAGTGCAGGTGCAGCGGAATGAATTGCGTTCGCGCATGCAGATGACCGATGTCGTGAACCGTCGGCGCATGCGCCACGCGCACATGGTGAACATCACTCCGCGGATCATGTGCGAGGGGATGCGCGCGGACTATGAGCTGGTGGACCGTCTCTCGCAGAAGGTGATCGAGAAGGCGCGGAAGGCGCGGCTGATTCGGGCCACGACGGCCGCCGGCACGAACATCCGCGCGGAGATGAACCCTGAATACAAATGGCTCAAGACGTCGGGGATCATTTCGCGGGACAAGTGGGGCAACCTGCCGGGCGGCGAAATTTTCTCCACGCCCGGAGAGGTCAATGGCCGGTTTGTGGTCGATGGCGTGGTGGGCGACTATCTGTGCGCGCAATACGGGCTGCTGGAGGCGACGCCGCTCACCATTGAGATTCGCGGTAACCGGATCGTCTCGTGCAGCAGCGACAATCGCGACCTGCAGCGGGACTTTGAAGCGTACACGCACACGGACGAGAACTCTGATCGCGTGGGCGAGTTCGCCATCGGAACGAATATCGGCGTCCAGCGCGTCATCGGCAACATTCTGCAGGATGAGAAGTTCCCCGGAATTCACATTGCGTTTGGCAATCCGTATGGCGAACACACGGGCGCAGAGTGGCGCTCGACGACGCACATTGACGTGGTCGGCCTGCGATTCAATATCTGGATTGACGACGAGCCCATCATGCGTGAGGGCAAGTTCCTGATCGAACCATAAACCTTGAGGCTCAGCGGCGGAGCGCTGCATCGAAATGACTATGGCGACAACCACGACATCCGCAAAGTTTATTACCCGCGCGCTGGGAAATTCCGACCTGCATCTGACCCCGATCGGTTACGGAGCCTGGGCCATCGGCGGCGGCAACTGGGAGTTCGCCTGGGGTCCGCAGGACGACGACGAATCGCTGCGCACCATCGAGCACGCGCTGGACAGCGGCATCAACTGGATCGACACGGCGGCTGTCTATGGGCTTGGCCACTCCGAAGAAGTCGTCGGCAAAGCGCTGCATGGGCGCACGCACAAACCGTACGTCTTTACGAAGTGCTCGATGCGCTGGACGCCGGACCGGAAGATTTATCGCAGCCTGAAGGCCGGGTCTCTGCAGGAGGAAGTCGAGAACTCGCTGCGGCGCCTGTGCCTGGACACCATTGACCTCTACCAGATTCACTGGCCGATGCCCGAGGATGAGATTGATGAGGCCTGGGAAACGCTGGCACGATTTCAGCAGGAGGGAAAGGTCCGGTACATCGGCGTATCGAACTTCAGTGTTGCGCAGGTGAAGCGGATTCAGAAGATCGCGCCGATTACTTCGCTGCAGCCGCCCTATTCCCTCCTCCGGCGCGATATTGAAGCGGAGATACTGCCGTTCTGCCGCGAACACAACATCGGCGTCATTAATTACTCGCCAATGGTGTCCGGGCTACTAACAGGCAAGATGACAGCGGAGCGCGTGCGGAACATGCCGGACGACGATTTCCGGAAGCGCAGTCCAAATTTCAATGAGCCGAAGCTGTCGCGAAACCTCGGGCTTGCGGAATTGCTGCGGGAGATCGGGAAAGCGCACGGCGTAGAACCGGGAGTGGTGGCCATTGTCTGGACGCTGCGGAACCCTGCCATCACCGCGGCGATCGTAGGTGCGCGGCGCCCTGAGCAGGTGGATGGCGTGCTTCCGGCGGCGACCTTCCGGCTCAGCGATGCCGAAGCCGAGCGCATCGAGCGCTGGCTTGCCGAGCATCCGTAGCGTGAGCCCGCACTCCTAACTAGCTCGCGCAACCCTCTGCGCGCGTGGCTATCTCTGCCGCGGCGACAATTTTCTGTGTTTACTGGTCGATAACCCTTTTCCGCGCCTCCAGGCTCTATCATCGTAGAGCCTTCAGGAGAGAGCCCGTTCACCGCCTTCTTAGGCGCCAGTTCCCTTCTCTCCTGATGGGCCAAACAAATCTTCTTTATACCGGCTGGTTATGGCGAACTCGCGGCCACTGGCTCTTGAGTTTGCCTGTCGGCCAGGTGAAACTAACAAGTTACTCCGAGGGGCTAAGCCCCGATTTCGAAGATCAACAGACCGGTAAATCCGGCGCGCCAACGGTTTTTTGGAGGAACTCAGTGATTCGACGCATTCTGGCAGTAGTGTCTCCCCTTCTCCTGCTGGTCTCGAGCGCAACTCTTCTGGGCAGATCGCCACCACCTCACTCCGGGAGTGATTAAAGATCCCAGCGGCGCCGTCATTCCGGGCGCAACCGTCACGATCACCAACAACGCCACGGGCCAATCGCAAAGCGCCAGGTCCGGACCGACTGGCGACTACACCTTCGCGCAGATCGCCCCAGCGCAATACACCATCAAGGCCGCGGCCCCAGGATTTGCTGCGCAGACCAAGAGCGCCGAGGTGCTGGTGAACCAGCCCGCTACAGTCGACTTCTCGATGAGCGTGCAGGCGAACTCACAGGTGGTCAACGTCAGCGCCGAGGCGCAGACGATCAACACGACGGATGCTTCGCTGGGCGGCGCGATGAACAACGCGCTGATTCAGGCGCTGCCGAGCGAAACGCGCAACGTGCCCGACCTGCTGTCGCTCGAACCGGGCGTGCTTTATCTTCCGACCCTTGGCGGATCGGAATCCAATCCCGGCGGTGACAGCCGCAGCGGAGCGGTGAACGGAATCCGCTCCGATCAGGGCAACGTCACGATCGACGGCGTTGACGACAACGACCAGGTCTTCGGCTACGCATTCACCGGCGTGCTGCGCGAGACGCAGGACTCCGTCGAGGAGTTCCGCGTGGCAACGTCGAACACCAACGCCGACGAAGGGCGCTCAGCCGGGGCTCAGGTCAGTCTGGTCACCAAATCGGGCACGAATACGTTTCACGGTTCAGCGTATGAGTACAACCGTCCGACCCTGACGGTTGCGAACAACTGGTTTGTGAAGCAGGCGCAGTTGAACAGCGGTTACGCGAACCGGCCTCCCAAGCTGATCCGCAACATCTTCGGCGGCACACTCGGCGGACCCATCGTCAGAGACCGGCTCTTTTTCTTCGGCAACTATGAAGGAACACGCCAGGCAGAGGACCAGGTGGTGACGCGCACTGTGCCGACGGCGTCGTATCAGGCGGGAATTCTGAAATATCCCGGCGGCACACTGACGGCGGCTCAGGTGATACAGCTGGATCAGCCCTGCGTTTCTGAGGGCGGTTGCGAGACGGCTGAATATCCGAACGGACCCGGGCCGAATCCCAACGCGCTGGCCTACTTCAAGTCCATGCCGGCGGCCAACGGCCTCACCGCGGGCGATGGCTACAACACCGGCTCCTTCACGTTTGCATCGCCCAACCCGGTAACGGTGAACACCAGTATTGGACGCATCGATTTCACGCCGAACGACAAGCACCGCATCTTCGTGCGCGGGGGTCTGCAAAAGGACACCACAGGATTCCCCGTGCAGTTTCCCGGCCAGCCACCTTCGCAGAAATTTGAGGACAACACCAAGGGCCTGATCGGCGGCGATACCTGGTCCATTTCTCCGAACATCGTGAACGATCTCCGCGTCGGCTATGTGCGCCAGGGGAACAGTCTCCGCGGACTTGCGAATTCGGATTACGTGGACTTCCGCTTCATTTCGACGCCGACGGCGGAGACCAGCACGACCATTCAATCCGTGCCGGTCTTCAACATCGTTGACAACTTCAGCTGGACGAAGGGCAAGCACACGATTCAAGTGGGCGGCAACTGGCGCCTCGTTCATCAGAATCGCGAGTCGAATGCCAATTCCTTCAGCAGTGCCAGTACCAACCCTTACTGGCTGGGCGGGAACCCGCCGGATCCTTCCACCATCGGCGCACCAGCGGTGCCTGGCAGCTTTACCAATTCGTATGTGATCGCTTATGGCAACCTGGTCGGAGCTGTGCCTTCGGTGACCGATCAGTTCAATTACAAGGTCTCCAGCGCCACGTCGGCGAGCCTTCTGCCGGACGGCGCCCCTATTGCCCGGCATTTCAAGGCCAACGAATATGAGTGGTACCTGCAGGACATCTGGAAGCCAACGTCGAAGCTCACCTTAACTTTCGGCGTCCGGCAGAGCCTGTTGCAGACACCGTGGGAAACCAGCGGGCAGCAGGTCGCTCCCACTATCGATACGCATACGTGGTTCGAGCAGCGCGAGACCGCCGCATTACAGGGACAGATCTACGAGCCGACGCTGTTTTTCGCGCCAACCGGGCCTTATTACAACAGGCCTGGCTTCTGGCCAAAGGCGAAGGCCAACGTTGCTCCGCGCTTCTCCCTGGCTTACGCGATCAGCGACCGCACCTCGATTCGCCTGGGTGCCGGCATGTATTACAACCATTACGGCGAGGGGCTGGTGAATGCGTTTGACCAGCACGGTGCCTATGGCATCAGCAGTTCGATCGGCAACCCAGCGGGGCTGACTACTTCTGAGAGCGCACCGCGCTTCGTGAGCCGGACCAAATTGCCGTTTAGCGCCGGAACTGCGCCGCAAACGGCAACCTTCCCGTATGCACCGCCAACCGGTGTCGATGGCTTCTCCATTACCTGGGGTTTGGACAGCAAGCTGAAAACTCCCTATATCGAAGCCTTCAACCTTTCTGTGCAGCACCAGTTCGCGCACAACTGGATGCTCGAAGCAGATTACGTCGGCAATATGGGACGTCATCTGCTGCAGAGCCTGGACCTGACAGAACCGGTCGACTACGTCGATCCACAGGGTGGTGGCGACTACTACCATGCCGGTACGCAGCTCTCGAAAATGGTGGATCAGAACGGCGGCAACTACGGCGTGACAACAGACCAGAATGGCAACGCCATAGGTTCAGCCGTGAACGTCCCCGCGATCAAATACTTCGAGGACGTCTTCGGGTGGATGGCCAATTACGATTACGCGGGTGAAAGCGCGACTCAGGCGATCTACAACAACGAGTGGGCGCCGTACCGCTCGAATCTGGGAGCCACCACGGCACTCTCGGATCTCGATTTTTACGGGCCTCTCCTCGGCTTTTATCCCGCTCCCGCGGACTGGCAGCCGCATTTTTGGCAGGGCCAGTTCTCTTCTCTGTATGCGCTGAGTTCGATCGGCATGAGCTACTACAACGCGGGACAGCTGGTGCTCCGCCACCCGAGTGCGCATGGCCTCCAGCTGGATATCGCATACACGCTGTCCAAGTCTCTCGACTATGGATCCGACGCCGAACGCAACACCGAGTTCACCACCAGCGGCTCGGGCGGTTCGTTCAGCGACATCCTGAATACGTGGCGGCCCTACCTCAACAAAGGCGTTTCTGACTTCGATACGCATGATCTGCTGACGGTGGATGCGGTTTATCAGCTTCCGTTTGGCAGGGGCAGAAAACTTATGGGCGGCGCCAACCGGTTTGTCGATGCCTTCATTGGCGGCTGGCAGCTCTCGGGCATCAACAGGACAACGAGCGGCCTGCCATTCTCGCTCTTCGAGCCGGGATGGACGACCGACTGGCAGATCGAGAGCTACGGCGTGGTCACGGGCAAGGTCAAGATGCAGCGCCATTTCGACTGCAACGGCAACCCGCAGTTCTTCGCTAACCCTGGGGACGGGACGGGCAACTGCACGTATCCATCCGGCGGTATCAACGATGGCCTGGCGACGGGGTCTCCGGTCCGGCTGCCTTACCCAGGCGAGGCTGGCCAGCGGAACAACTTCCGGGGCGACGGCTACTTCGATATCGACAGCGGCCTGGCGAAGAGCTGGTCGCTGGGCGAGTATGGCGGGCTGCGCTTCGACTGGGAAGTCTACAACGTCACCAATACTGTTCGCTTCGATCCGGCCGCCATCGGCTCGAGTCTCACGAGCGGTACTCTGGGCATCGCCAGCCCGGGAACCAACAACCCCGGCCTCCTGGTGACGCCCCGCCGCATGCAGTTCGCCCTGCGCTACGACTTCTGAGGTGAACGGACAGCGGCCAGAAAATTCAGGGCCCTTAAAAAAGGCGTCGGAGAATTCCTCCGACGCCTTTATTCTTGTGACAACCACCCACGCAAGACTGCCTCGCTGTACGGCTTGAAAGGATTTCCATGCACGCACGCCGCTGCCTGCTGTTCGTGTGTTCCGCCCTCTTTCTGTGTCTGACGGCAATGGCACAGGTGCCGACGCCCGCGTCGGTGCTGGGGCACAATCCCGGCGACGATTACTACCTGGCGAACTACGAGGAGGAAATCCAGTACTTTCACGCGCTGGCCGAACACTCGGACCGCATCAAGATGTTCACGGTCGGCAAATCGAGCGAGGGACGCGATATCGAGGTGGCGGTGATCTCATCACGAGAGAACCTGGCGCAACTCGACCACTACAAGGACGTGGCACGGAAGCTCGCCACCGCGGACGGGCTGACCGATGCCGAGGCGCGCGAGCTGGCGCACACGTCGAAGGTGATTGTGCACATCGACGGCGGGCTGCACGCGAATGAGGTGGCCGGCCCACAGCACTCGATCGCGCTTGCATACAAGCTGCTCTCGACGCAGAACGATCCGGAAATCGACGGCATCCTGAACAATGTGATCCTGCTGCTGTGGCCGACGCTCAACCCCGATGGGCAGGACATGGTGGTCTCCTGGTACCGAAAGAACCTGGGGACGCGCTACGAGGTAAGCCCCATGCCGTGGCTCTTCCAGGATTACGTGGGGCACGACAACAACCGCGACGGCTACATGCTGAACATGAGGGAGTCGCAGGTCGTCACCAAAACAGAGATCGACTACAGCCCGGTCATCTTTTACTGCCAGCACCAGACGGCGCCCTTCCCTGCCCGCATCTGGATCCCTCCGTTCGCGGACCCGATCTCGTCGAACATCAGCCCGTACGTGCGGAGCTGGTTCAACGTGATCGGCACAAACATGACCGCGTATCTCGATTCGCACCAGATGCCCGGCGCCATCAGCGAATCGCGCTTCGACAACTGGTATCCCGGCTTTGTGGACTATGCCGGGTCCTTCCGGAATGAGATTTCGTTTTTCACGGAAACAGCGCTGTATCGCTACGCCACGCCACGCTTCTACACCGTCGATGAGTTCCCGAAGGACATGCAGGACCTGAAGGCGCTGACGATGTACACAACGCCGTGGCGCGGCGGATGGTGGCATCTGAAAGATGCCGTCGATTACATGGTTGGAGCGTCGATGTCGGTCCTCGACACCGCCGCGCGCTATCGCGAAACGCTGCTTTACAACCGCTACCAGGCGGCCCGGGACAATATCCGCCGCTACGAGCAGGAACCGCCCTTCGCGTATGTGATTCCCAGCGTGCAGGCGGATGCGCCGGAAGGACAACTGCTGGCGCGCATCATGCAGGAGAACGGGATGCAGATCGAGGAATCGCAGACCGGCTTCCGCGCGAACGACCGCGATTATCCGGCCGGGTCCTGGGTGATTCGCATGGACCAGCCGTATTCATCGCTGGCGAAGGAGCTGTTCGAGGTGCAGCACTATCCGACTGCGCTGTTCACGGACGCCAATAAGCCCGTCACGCTGCCGTACGACGTGACCGGCTGGACCTTGCCTCTGCAGATGGGCGTCGAGGTGGATGCCGTCACGGATCCACTGACGAAGGATGCGCTCGCGGACCTGAAGCCGGTCTCTACGCTTGATCCGCCGCCGTCGCAGGTGTCGGGCGCCGGCAGCGTTTTCATCATGAGCCATGAGCCGAACAACAGCTTCCGCGCGATCAACGACGTGCTCGCTGCGGGCGGCTCGGTGGCATTTGCGCCGGATGAAACAAAGACGCCGGAAGGGACGGAGCGCGGCGCAATCGTGATCACAGGCCTGGGCCGTTCTGCGATCGACGACGTCGCGAAGAAGTATGCAGTTTCAGTGCTCGCGACAGAGAAGGCTCCGGAGCACACGATTCCCCTGCACAAGGCGCGTGTCGGCCTGTACCGCCCATGGGATGCGTCCATCGACGAGGGCTGGACGCGCTGGATTCTCCAGCAATACGGCTATGCACCCGTCAGCCTCTACAACGCTGATATGCGCGCCGGCGGGCTCAGGGACCGCGTGGACGTGCTGATCCTGCCGGACATGCGCGCGAACCAGCTGATGGATGGCTATCAGGAAGGCATCGTGCCCGGCCAGTATGCAGGCGGCCTCGGCGAGGCGGGTCTGGATAATATCCGCCAGTTTGTTCGCCAGGGCGGAACGCTGATCGCCTTCAACAACACGGCCGCCACACTGGTGCCGTTACTCTCGCTGCCGGTAAAGAATGCGCTGGAAGGACTCAAGAGTGATAAGTTCTTCTGCTCCGGTGCGCTGCTGCGCGTGGAACTCGAGTCCACGGACCGGCCGGCAACATGGGGACTGCCAGGCGAACCCATTGTGATGTTCGAACAGGGCCCCGCGTTCACAACGCAACAGGGTTTCCGCGGCGCCGTGCTGGCGCGCTATCCGCAGGACAGCAATCCGCTGGAAAGCGGGCTGCTGCTGCATCCGGACGCAATCGAGAACAAGGTAGCGGCGCTCGAAGTGCCGTACGGACAGGGGCACATTTACCTGTTCGGATTCAAGCCGCAGTGGCGCGCGCAGTCGCACGGCACCTACAAGTTTTTCTTCAACGCGCTGTACAAATATCAGGAGCCGCCCTTCCCCCTCCCGCCTTCGGCGGAATTGAAAGAAGCAAAGTCGGAGCACGGCGGAGCACGCGCTAACCAGCCTGGCTCCGGACACTGAGAACGCCGGCCTTGCGCTCATTGGCAGACCAGTAGTAGGGTTGTGGCCTCCCCACAACTGAAGTTCCCACTCCCCCGAAACCCACGAGGAGAAACGAGGATGAATCTGCGTTTGATCAGCATTGCATCGGTGGGCTGCGCTATCGCGCTTAGTCCAGTTTGGGCCGCAGCACAGGCCAACAATCAGGAACAGAGCTATTACACCTACGTGTCGCAGTGGCAGGTGCCGCGCGCCGACTGGGCGGCATTTGAGAAGCAGGAGAAGGCAGACGAAGCCGTGATGCAGAAGTTGGTCTCAGACGGCACCATCGTCAGCTGGGGCGATGAGGCCGCCCGGGTCCATATGGTCGACGGGTTCACGCACGCCGACTGGTTCACCGCAACGAGCCGCGCCAATTTGCTGAAGGCGCTGGAACAACTGATGGGCGACGCAACGAACCCCGCATTTACGGGTGTCACCAGACACGCTGATATGTTCCTGCACACCATCGCGCACGGCGGCAAGGCGGCCAATGCGGGCACCACGGGGTATCTGCGCGTAACGTTTTGGCAGGCCAAACCGGGCGAGGGCGATGCGCTTCAGAGTTATGTTCTTTCAACCGTGAAGCCCATCCTCGACCGGGACATCGCTGACGGCACTCTGCTCATGTACAACTTCGACGAAGAGGATGTTCATACGTCGGAACCCGGCGGCTACAACCTTGCGCTGCTCTTCCCGGATGGAACGGGGTTCGACAAATTCTTCGACGCCCTGGCCGCGGCGGGAAAACAAAACCCTGGCGTGGAACAGGTGCTGGACAGCCTGACGGTGGCGAAGGATCACCGCGACAACCTGGGCCGTGTGACGGGATACCAGCACAAGTAATCAGAAGATGAGCTAAACAAAAGGGGCCGGGCAGATGCCCGGCCCTCACCCTTCACAGCATTCTTTCGCTACGACTGTGCCGTTGCTGCTTCCAGCGCATGCGCGTCCACTTCAGCGGCGCGCTTGTGGAGCTGATGATGCAGGCAGTACAGCGCAAGCTCAAGGCGGTCGGAAACGCCCAGCTTGTCGTAAATCTTGCGCAGGTAATTCTTCACGACCTGCTCCGTGGTGCCGAGCTGGTAGGCGATTTCCTTGTTGCGCTTGCCCTGCGTGATCCCGGCGATGATCAGCATCTCTTTCTGGTTCAGGCGCGGCTGGTTGCGCGGATTGACGAGCTGCGTGGCCTGGGAGCGATACGCCTCAATCACCCAGTTCACCGATTGATTGTCGATCCAGGTTTCGCCCGCGGCGATCTTGCGCACGCATTTGACCAACAGGTCAGGCGAGATGGAGCGAGGAATAATACCGCGCACGCCGCGACGGTAGAGATCGACCGTATGCGATTCGTCGCTGGATGCCGCCTGAACAATGATCTTCAGGTGCGGAGCGAGGCGAACGATGCCCGGTACCGCATTGGCAGTGCCGGTGATCATGGAACCTTCCAGGAGAAGAACGTCGGCAGGATTACGCTGGACAACATCCTGAAGCACCTGCAGGCTGTCAGCCTCGGCGATCACGGTGATGCCAGTGTCAGAGCTGAACACCTTGCGCATGCCGACGCGGTAAATCGCCTGCGAATCGGCGAGAATCACTCGAATCGGACCGGGTGCGGGGGCTTCAGGCGCGGGGTGTTCGCCAGGGATGGATCCGTTTGTCTGCGTCATAGCGTCTTGTCAGAACCTATTGAAATCGGTAATCGTCAATCACCGCGGCGGCGAAATGCTGCCCGTTAGTTCTGTACGAGCGAACGATTCTGCCAAAGCAGTGAACTGCTGCGGTTACGGAGAACTCCAGCACACCTGCTGGAATCTCCAGCAGAAAATCTACTTCGGACCCGACTCGCAGCGGCTCGGCGACTTTCAAAAGAACGCCGCTCGCGGAAAGGTCTTCTGTGGTGGCGTCTACTTGTCGACCATCACAGATCAACGAAACGCGCAAGTGCAGCGGATAGCGGGTGGCGCCGCGCAGCGGATGCCAGTCTCGCGCTCCAAAAACCTGACAAACTGCGATTTCCATAGGGTTAACTCCTGCCGTGCTTCCCTACAGTACCCGCAAATCTATCATGCAACGAATTACCAAAGTTTCGCGCGCGATTCCATTTGTAAACCGAACCAAAGGGCGTTGCAATGACCTGAAAGCGGTACATCGGTGCACCATGGGTGGCGCGCTGGTTGTGCGCAATTCAGGTGAACGCCTGCTATTCCAGTGACTTACGCCGGGAAAAAGGCCGCCGAGGCCCCGACCCAAGACTGCCCCCGGTTGTGGTCGACCCCCATCATCTTCCCCCGCCCGAGGCGGGCAAGGGCGATTACCGGCGTCAGGGAGCCCCGGTCAGGCCAGACGTAGAGGATCCGGACCTCCGCCTGCGTCCGTCCGGCGGGAGTCTCGATCAACGGCTCAAAGGACACGCGCTCCTGCAGCAGGTACTCTCCGCGCCGGTTCGCAGGGATTGCGCGCAGTTGTTCTTCGGTGGGAGCGAAGATGATTCCCTGCCCCGCAAAGGAGTACAAAGGCTTCAGAATCCAGCGGTTAGGGTCGTCTGGGAGGCGGTCGCGAACTTCGCCGTTCGGGTTGCTGAACCAGTCGCTGAGGAATACAGCCGGCGGAACAGCCGGGTGCCTGAGAAACGGCAGGGCGAACTTGCTGATATGGAAGTACCAGTTGGGGTGGCCGGCCCATTCCACGTTGAACGTCTCGCGGTAATCGAATTTCAAACGAACCTGCCGGCTGATCAGCTCGTCGACAATGGCACGGTTGTAAATGCGGCGAATCGGGGCGCGACGCCGGCCGTTCCGGTAACACAACCGGGGCGAGGAGTTGTTCGACAGCGAATCGACGTGATCCTCAGGCTCGATATCGGCAATATCGATGACAGCGATGCCGAGGCGATCGGCGGTGACGTTGAAGTCCGGAAGGGTCTTCTGCTGGCGCGGAGTGACATCGGTGAGCACCACCGTATCGGGATCATGCTGACCGACGATGGCTTCCCGGAGAAGCCCCCAGTAGCCCGCCTCGTCCAGTCCGCTCAGCAGCAATCCCAAGCCGGACAAATTGAAAGCGGCACGATAAGCTTCGCCCAGAACCCATTGAAAACCAAAAATCGACGGGAAGGCCTGCATTTCAACCAGGCAGGTAACCAGGCGTCCATCAGCATCGCGCACCAAACCGAAATCGGCGGTGAGGAAGTGCGGATGCGCATCCTGGTCGGCGGCGCGCCATCGCTCAGGAATTGCGGCCAGAGAGCGAGCCATGTACTCCCGGTCAGCAATGAGACGATACGTCAACTGGGTCCCGATGGAAGCCATTTCGTCGAGCAGGCCTTTGGGGAAGAAGCACGGAGTCTCAGCGACAGGAAACGAGACATGAGTGCGCGTAATCGCGTCCAGGCCATGCAGCATCTCGTGCCAGGACGCGGCCGAAAAGTGCCGCTCGTTGAAGTCCTCGCGCAACTCGGGAATCACAGGAAGAGGTTAATGCGGCGCTGGCGCTGGAGGCAATCTGAAGAGTGCCAGAATGCACCTGCCTCCAAAGTGCCAGCACCATGCCCTGAAGGTCGAGGCAATGGTGACGATTATCACAATGGAAACCGCCTCTGGGAGTGAATCCTGTTGCGACCTGTTCTGGAGATAGAAATCGATGAATCGCAGGCTGTTCCTGAAGGGCCTCGGGCTGGCAGCGGCTGCTACGGCGGCAGGAGGTGCGCGCGCGATCGATCGAGCCCCCAGCGCCCCGATCGAGAGCTTCACATTCGCGTTTTTCACAGACGTGCATCTCCGCCCCGATCTGCAGGCGCCCGAAGGCGTGCGGATGGCGATGGAGGTGATCAACCGTTCCGGCGCTGATTTCGCCATTTGCGGCGGCGATCATATCCTGGACGGCTTGGCCCGCAGCCGGGAGCACATTCTTCAGCAGTATGCGCTCTATCGCATCATCGAGAAGCAGCTGCGCATTCCTGTCCGGCACGTACTCGGGAATCATGACGTCGCCGGTGTGCTGACCCAGAGCGGGATGAGCGAGAGCGATCCGGTCTACGGAAAGGCTCTCTTCCGCGACATGTTCGATACGCCGACGTATTACCGGTTCGAACACAAAGGTGTGCAGTTCATCGTGCTCGATTCCATTCAGATCGCCGGACGCGGGTGGGAGCCGCGCATCGACGACGAGCAAATCGCGTGGCTGCAGCGGACGCTCGACGCTCACCGGGACATGATGACCATTGTTATCACCCATGTTCCGTTGGCGACCAGCATTTCAAACTACTACCCGGGATCGGAGAGCGCGATCTTTACCCCGGTGGTGAATAACCGGGGAGATTATCCCCCTGCTGGAGCAGTACAAGGTGAAAGCCGTGCTACAGGGGCACACGCACATTTTGGAAGACGTGGAGCGGCATGGGATCCACTACATCACCGGAGGCGCAGTGTCCGGCAACTGGTGGCACGGCGCGCACTTTGGAGACCGCGAGGGCGTGCTGCTGGTGAAGGTCGCAGGCGGCTCGGTGACGACCAGCTATGCGCCCACTGGTTTTCTCACTGTGGATCCGGTAAGGAGCTGAGGCAGTTCAATGACCAACGCAAATGCCGGCTCTTGAGCCGGCATTTTGTTTGGATCGGAATTGTCAGAGGGGGAGCTTCCCTGCTCCGTTTACGCGGTCTTCTTTTGGCCGAGAGCCTTGACGCGCGCGTTCAGGCGGCTCTTGTAGCGCGACGCGGTGTTCTTGTGGATGACGCCCTTCTGCACGCTCTTATCGATGGCGGAAACGGTGGCGCGGTACTGCTCACCGGCGGCCTTGGCATCGCCCTTCTGGAGAGCCTCGCGGAGGGCCCGCAGTTCGCCACGGACGCGGCTGCGGTTGGAGCGGTTCACTGCGGTCTTCTTTTCAGTCTGACGGGCGCGCTTGAGCGCAGAAACATGGTTCGCCATGAGAAATTCAAATCTCGCTTTCGCAAATGGATGCAGGCAGACGGGCGCGGACAGCGCATCCGCCGCAAAGCTTAAGTTTACGGGAACGGCGGGGTTCGGTCAACGCGTTCCGCTCACGGCTTGGGCGTCTAAGGCTTCGCCTTGCTGAAGATCACGCAATAGAGCCCGTTCGGCCAGTCCTTGTGGATGGACTCGACCTTGAAGCCTGCCCCTGTGAGTTCATCAATCAGGACGTTCTGCGGGATCCCATGCTCCTGACGGTTTTTCGGGACACCCGCCGGAACAGATGATCCCGGTTCGGGCACTTCGTCGATTACCGCGAGGAGCCCGTCCGGCCGGAGGGAGCGCAACAGGCTCGCATCGATTTCGCCCGGTTGGGTGAGGTGGTGATAGACGAGGCGCATAAAGATCGAATCGCAGCACCCAGGGGGCAGATTCGTGTTCGTTTCAGACCCCTGGACCGCCACGAGATTGGGGTGGACTGTGGCAAGTTGCTGAAGGGCTTTGAGCTTCTGCGGGTCGAGTTCGTTGCTGTAGACCTTTCCCGAGGGGCCTACGCGCTGCGCGGTGTCGACGGTCAGCTCGCCCCTGCCTGCTCCTACCTCCGCGACGACGCTGCCGGGGTGCCAGTGCAGCAGCGAGGCCAGGCGGTCCGCCTCCTGCCCGTAGCCGTTCTGTGCATTGCATGGCAGGCAGCATGCGCTCAGCGCGATGGCAGCGAGCAGGATGAAAGAGCGGCGCAGCATAGGTCAGGTACTCCTGGCAGGAACCGGGCTGAGCCCGGCTCCCCGTCGGTTCGTTATGGCGTGACGCGGATCATCACCACGGCATGGCTCGGCACCTGCGCTGTATAGCCGCCGCGCTGATCACTGGTCGTCTTGCCGGACCAGAGGTCCTTCACCGTGGCGGATAGATGGTTGGGATAGCCGATGTCCGTCCACTCGACACCGATGGGCGCCTCTGCCGCGCTGCGGTTCAGCAGCACTACGGCGCGGCCGCCGTCGGCGAGTTGCTTCGACCAGACTTCGAGGCCGTTCTCGCGCTTCACGCGATGGCCCTGGATGCCTAGCGGATCCTGGTCGATGGCGATCACGTCCTTGTTCTCGAGGATCGACTTGGTCTCGTCGGACATGTGCGCAACGTCATTGCCGACCAGCAGCGGTGCCGAAAACAGCGCCCACATGCTGAAGTGCGCGCGGTCTTCTTCGGTCGTCATCCCGCCGTTCCCCACCTCGAGCATGTCAGGGTCGTTCCAGTGCCCGGGGCCGGAGTAGGTCTCGAGGCCGTTCATCAGATCGAGGATCTGCGTGACGCCGTTCCCGCCCCACGGCTTTTTGCAGTCCCAGCAATCCTGGATGTCGCCAGTGGCGCGCCACAGATTGCCGACCGGGCCGGCCCACAGCCACGGATTGTTCGATCCCCACTCGCAGATGCTGAAGACGATCGGACGCCCGGTGGCGAGGATGGCATCGCGCATAATCGTGTACGAGGCTTCGGCGTTTTGGCCATTCACCGTGTGGCACCAGTCGACCTTGATGTAATCGACGCCCCACGCGGCCCACTGTTTCGCATCCTGATATTCATGTCCCCTGGTTCCGGGACGGCCGGCGCAGGTCAGCGTGCCGATGTCGGTGTAGAGTCCGATCTTGAGGCCCTTGCTGTGCACGTAGTCGGCGAGCGCCTTGATGCCGGAAGGAAATTTTTGCGGATCGGCCACGATGTTGCCGTTCTCATCGCGGCTGATCTGCCAGCAGTCGTCCAGATTGATGTACTGGTAGCCGGCGTCCTTCATGCCGTTGCTGGCGATGGTGTCGGCCGTCTCGCGAATTACCTGCTCATTGATTCCCTTGCAGGCAAACTTGTTCCAGCTGTTCCAGCCCATGGGGGGCGTGCGCGCGAGGCCATTGTCGAGCGCGCGGCCTGCAAACGGATACATTGTGATTAGGGCCAGGAGAACTGCCGGCATTCGCCACTGTCGAATTTGCATGGATTCCTCGTGAGGAGTGGGTGCCGGAAGAAGCGCGTCCCGCGCTGCGGTGTCATCTGACAGGCAGCAGAGGGCGTGCGGTTTTCCGGTGACGGAAAATGGTAGCACGGGGGCCGAAGAGTCCTGCCGGGGGCGAGGTCTTCGCGGAGCTTGTTCGGCGATGCGGCGAGGTGCCGCAGCAAGCAGCATCACAAGCCAGGAACCAGGAAAAGGAATGAGTGAGCTGAGAATAACCGGGGCGCGTGCCATCGATCTGCGCTTTCCCACCTCGCGCGAGGCGATCGGGTCCGATGCGGTGAACAAGGATCCCGACTACTCGGCCGCGTACTGCATCCTGGAGACGAACAGCGACCTTCGAGGATACGGGCTAACCTTTACGTTGGGCCGCGGGACCGACTTGTGCGTGCAGGCGCTGGAGTATCTTGCGCGCTTCGCCGTAGGGCGCACGCTCGATTCCATCACCAGCGACTTTGCGGGATTCTCGCGCGAGGTGACGGGCGACACGCAGTTCCGCTGGCTCGGGCCGGAAAAGGGCGTCGTGCATTTGGCGGCCGCCGCGCTCATCAACGCCGTGTGGGATCTGTGGGCGCGCGCCGAGAAGAAGCCCCTCTGGAAACTGCTGGCGAATATGCCGGCGGAGCAGATCGTCAGCACGATCGATTTTCGCTACATCACCGATGTGCTGCGCCCAGAGGAAGCTCTGCTGCTGCTGCGCGACAGTGAGCGCGGCAAAGCGGAGCGGCAGGCGGAACTCGAGCGCAACGGCTATCCGGCGTACACCACTTCCGTGGGGTGGTTCGGCTATACCGAGGATCGCATCCGCCAACTCGCCGACAAAGCGCTCGCCGAGGGCTGGACGCATTTCAAGCTGAAGGTGGGCGGCGATCCCGCCGAGGACTTGCGGCGGGCGCGGCTCGTGCGCGAGAAGATTGGGCCGCAGAACAAGCTGATGATGGACGCTAACCAGAAGTGGGACATCGAGGAAGCGATCCGGCGTACGCGCGAGCTGAACGAGGTGGGCATGTGGTGGATGGAGGAGCCGACCAGCCCCGACGACATCCTCGGCCACGCGCGCATTCGGCGCGAAACTGGCGTGCGTATCGCGACTGGCGAACATTGCCAGAATCGCGTGATGTTCAAGCAGCTGATGCAGGCCGGCGCCATTGACGTTTGCCAGATCGACAGCTGCCGGCTCGCCGGCGTCAGCGAGAATCTGGCAGTGATTCTGATGGCGGCGAAGTTCGGCATCCCGGTTTGTCCGCATGCGGGCGGAGTTGGACTGTGCGAGCTGGTGCAGCACCTGTCGGCGTTCGATTATCTGCGGGCATCAGGGACGCTGGAGAATCGTGTGACGGAGTTCGTGGATCACCTGCACGAGCACTTCGTCGATCCGGTCCGCATCCGGAACGGGCGCTACATGCTGCCGCAGATGCCGGGTTACAGCAGTGAAATTCGGTTGGAGACTCTTGAAGGCTACTGCTACCCGCATGGCCCAGTCTGGAAGGAATTGCAATGAAGGTTGTTACGTTTTCGTTTGAGGATAACCGCCCTCGCCCCGGCATTCTTCTGGATGGCGAGGTTGTCGAATTGTCGCAGCAGGGATTTTCGGGCGTCGCGGAGGTGATTGCGAGCGGAGAGGTTCCGGACCCAGCAACCGGGACGCGAACTCCGGTGGATCAGGTGCGGCTGATGGCGCCGATTCTGGCGCCCCCGCGCATCTTCTGCATCGGGCTCAACTATCGCGATCACGCGATCGAGTCCAACATGCAGATCCCCTCCGTGCCGACTGTCTTTATGAAGCTGTCATCGGCGATCGTTGGTCCAGGCGCGCGCATCGTGCTGCCGAAGAACTCGACGCAGCCGGACTATGAGGCGGAGCTGGCCGTGGTGATTGGGCGCGGCGGCTGCCGTATCCACGCTGACGACTGGAAGGATCACGTCTTCGGCTACACGATTCTCAACGACGTAAGCGCGCGCGACGTGCAGTTGGCCACCTCGCAGTGGACGCTCGGCAAGAGCTTCCCGACCTTCTGCCCCATCGGGCCGGCCATTGTCACGGCGGATGAAATTCCCGATCCGCATACGCTGGATGTCCGGCTCGAGATCGACGGGCAGGAGATGCAGCACTCGAACACGCGCGAACTGATCTTCGGCGTGCCCCAACTGATCGAGTACATCTCCTCCATCACCCCGCTCGAGCCGGGCGACATCATCAGCACCGGCACACCCGCCGGCGTGGGACTGGGACGTAAACCGCAGCGATGGCTCAAGCCGGGCGAGACGGTGACGGCGGAGATCGAGGGCCTGGGCAAGCTGAGCAATCCTACCGTCGCGGAGCAGTGAGCCTTCCCAGCCCTTTGGATCACCCGAGTTCGCGGAGGAAGTTCGTGACGATTTCGGCTGTCTTCTGAGGCTCTCGCTGCAGCAGGAAGTGCGGCCCATCCACCTCAACGACGCGAATATCGCCTCTGAGGCTTCGCATCTCGTCGAGGCACTTTGGCCTCAGCAGGCGATCATTTTTTGCCTGCAAATAGAGAATTGGGACAGAGATGTTGGCGAGGTCGGATCGCACATCACACGTGAGAACCGCGCGAAGGCGGGCTGCCAAAACCTGCGGCTGAACAGAAGAGATGGCCGCGCGCACTGCCTCTACTAGCGAGGCGGGAGCTTCCTCTCCGATGAGCCGGGAACGAATCACCGCCTCAGGCAGAGCGATTCGCATCAGCACAGGCGCTGTCAGCCACGCGAGCCATCGCAGCGGGCCGCGTATCGGACTTGCGGCAAATCCGGCACACAGGACCAGGCCTTTCAGATTGGGTGGGCGCTCTGCTGCAATCTGTATCGCCAGCGGTGTCGAAAATGACTCGGCGAGCAGCACGAATGGCTTCGATACAAATAGCTCCGATTCAAAAGTCACATACCGGACCATCTTTGCCAAATCGCCGTAGGAAAGGACGAGGTCGCGCAAGTAGATCGGCGCTTCCTTTCGTCCTTCGCTCGGCAGTGCCTGCATGAAGGGACAAGTAGATCCGATGTTCCGTCCATCCCTGGCAGAAGCAGAACATTTGTGACCGGCATAGCGCCGCTATTTGCCCATCACTACCGGCTGCCCCAGCGCCTTCGTGATCGCCGCCTGGGCCAGAGGCGACATGACAGCGAATCCGGCCGTGTTGGGGTGCAGGCCGTCTTCGGTGAGGTCCTGCTTCAGGTAGCCGTGCTCGTCGACCATGGCGGAGAAATAGTCGAGATAGACGATACCGTTTTCCGAGCAGTACTTCTTCAGCCAGTCGTTCAGCGCGAGGATCTTCTCCGGGGAACGCTGCAGGAAGAAGTTCATCGCGCGCGGCGTGTATCCGTTGATGGGCATCACCGAGGAGAAGACGACGCGGATGCCGTTGGCGCGGGCGAGTTGGGCCAGGCTGGCGTAGTCGCCCTCAATCTGACCCAGTGATTCCGGCCCGGTGTTTCCGGCAATGTCGTTCGTCCCGGCGAGGATCACGACGACCGCGGGCCTGAGATCGATGACGTCCTGGCGAAAGCGCACCAGCATCTGCGGCGTGGTCTGCCCGCTGATGCCGCGGTTGATGTAATGCTTCCCCGGGAAGGACTCGTCGAGCTTCCACATGTCCGTGATCGAGTCGCCGAAGAAGACGACGCGGGGCTCGCCCTGAATCGGCAGACCGACTTGCGTGTCCGCATCGTGGTACCGCTCAAGCTGACCGAAGTCATTCATCAGCATCGAGGCGTGGCCCTCGCGGTACATCTCGAGACTGTGCGCGGACTCGTACCCCTGCTGCGCGGTAGCGTGCGGCGGCGGTCCAGTTTGTGCAAAGACGGGAGCAGAAACGAGAGCAGCCAACAGAAGCACCGAAATCTTCATGCCCAACACGCTACCACTTCGGAATGAAGGAACACGACGCAGCGAAGGATGCTGCCGCATCGTGGAATCGCTGGCGAGGAGCGGGCTACGCCATCGCCATGGCGCGGATTTCTTCTTTGCGCACGGTGAGGCGCTCGATCAAGTCGGTGCGCACCTCAAAGCCGCGGCCGGGGGTGTCCGGCACCGTGATCTGTCCGGCAGGCGAGACTTCCACCTCCGGCTCGATGATGTCTTCTCGCCAGTAGCGCCTCGACGCAGAGACATCGCCAGGAAGCGAGAAGTTATCGAGCGACGAAAGCGCGATATTGTGCGCGCGGCCGATACCAGTCTCGAGCATGCCTCCGCACCACACGGGCACTCCGCGCTCCTGCGCTGCGTTGTGGACGGCGATGGCCTCGCTGAATCCGCCAACGCGTCCACACTTGATGTTAATGATCCGGCAGGACTCCATCTCGATGGCCGCCAGCGCGTCGCGGCGGTTGCGGATCGACTCGTCCAGACAGATCGGCGTTTCGAGCCGCTTCTGCAGCATGGAGTGGAAGTAGAAGTCGTCGGACCAGAGCGGCTGCTCGATCATGAGCAGGTTGAATTCGTCGAAGCCGACGAGATGGTCGGCATCCTTCAGGCGGTACGCCGAATTGGCATCGCAGCTGAGAGTAATTTCCGGCCAGCGATTCCGAACCGCCTCGAAAATCTTCACGTCCCAGCCCGGTTTGCACTTCAGCTTGATGCGCTGGTAGCCGGCGCCGATTTCCTTTTCGACCTCAGCCATCTGCTTCTCCAGGCTGGACTGAATGCCAATCGAAACGCCGCAATCGATCACTTCGCGCGAGCCGCCCAGCAGCACCGCGAGCGGAACGCCCTTCATCTGCGCTTCCAGATCCCATACGGCATTTTCAAGTGCCGCCTTGGCCATGCGGTGTCCGCGAACCTGCTTAAAAAGGTCGGGGATCTTGCCACCATGCTCCGGTTCGGAACTTGCAAGCAGCGGCCCCAGTTCCTGCTGCATGACCAGCCACGCCGTGTCGATGGTCTCGTCGGAGAAATACGGGTGCTCGCCCGCGACGCATTCTCCCCAGCCCACGAGTCCGTCTCCGCGCAGTTCCACCAGCAGGATGCGGCGCTCCGTGGTCGTTCCAAAACTGGTTTGAAAGGGCTGAACGAGGGGAAGGCGAATTTCGCGGAGAAAAATGGCGTCGATTCTCATAAAAATTCCGGTCCCGTCTCCTGGATCCTTGCGAGTTCGTAAATGCCGTTGCATTCCGCATCCACGCGAAAGCCGACGACGGCGAGGCCGCGCCCGAAAGCGTCGAGGAAGCGCTGGCGATTTTCAATCTGAACGGCGTGCGCGCGGGAGACACTGCTGGCTTTCCATTCGCTCACAGCATGCGGCACGGTGATCGTCTCCTGAATTTCCGGGGGCGAGTACGAAGAGCCCTCCAGGATCGCCTTCACGCGGCCCGATTGCATCCACCATTCCGCGTGGAGCCGGTCCGTGGGAAGGCCAGCCTGCAGTCGAGATGAGGATACACCATAAAAATCGGGTGTGTACGAACGAACAATCACGCCGAGCTTACCAATGTTCAGAAACGCGTTCTTGGTCTCCAGCGGATCGAACGTCCATTCCATAATTAAGATGCCGCGACTGATCGCTTCTCTTCTCTGATAAAGCTTGAGCGATCGGCCGATGCCGCTGTTGCGGTAGGGCGGCAGCACCGCCAGCATGTGCGAATGAAGATACGGCACCGGAGCCTCGCCAGGATGTTTGCCGGCCTTCAGACCAGGCAAAGACATGGCGAAGCCGATCATGCGATGATCCCCATCGAACGCGCCAATCGCCTGGCCGCCGATCCTCTGCGCCACCGTGAACATACGGCGCGGGATCACATCGCCACCGGCATAACCCCAGGTCTCCACCTGCAGGCGCACGCAGGCATCCAGTTCCTCAAGCCCCTTGCACGTGCGCAGAGTGATCTCTTTGCCGTCGCGCGTGTGAACGGTTTCCGGAGTCAACGCTGCGACCCCTCCTCAGCAGACTTACTGCGGGACCACAAACTTTCCAGCTCTTCCGGGCCGAGTCCTTCGAGAGGCCGTGTGCTGGCCGCTTCCATGGCGGCAAATCGGCGGCGGAATTTCGCATTCGCGTCGCGCAGGGTTAACTCGGCGTCCACCTTCAGGTGACGCGAGAGGTTTGCTGCCGTAAACAGCAGATCGCCCATCTCTTCACTTGCGGCGGCGACGTCTCCCTGGGCGATTTCCGTCTCCAGTTCCGCAGTCTCTTCTTTTAGCTTTGCGATGACTCCGCTCACATCGGGCCAGTCGAATCCAACCTTGGCGGCCTTTGAACCGATCTTTGCAGCTTCGGCCAGAGCCGGCATAGAACGGGAAACCGCATCGAGGCGCCCCGTCCCCTCCGCCCGCGGCTTCTTTTCGAGAGCCTTAATATCTTCCCAGTTGCGCAGCACCTGGCTCGAGCCAATCGCTTCGGTCTCCAGACCTTCAGCGCGATTCCCTGCCGCCGCCGCAGCCTCCTCGCCGAAGACATGCGGATGGCGGCGAATAAGCTTGCGATTCAGGTTAGCGATGACGTCGGCAATCGAAAAGTGTCCAGCCTCGGCCGCCATTTCTGCATAGAAAAGCACCTGCAGCAGCAGGTCGCCGAGTTCATCGGCAAGATCGGCCCAGTGCTCGCGCTCGATTGCGTCGAGCACCTCGTAGGTTTCTTCCAGGGTGTATTTGCGGATCGTCGAAAAGGTCTGCTCGCGATCCCAGGGACATCCGCCAGGAGCGCGCAGCCTCGCCATGATGGCAACTGCTTCGGCAAACAGAATGCCGGTGCGCGCATCCTCCTGCCGCTTCGGAACAGGGCCGGGGGCGTCCTTCTCGGAGGGCATAACTCCAATTTACAACGGCGCTTCGCACCGGACCGAGTATGCTGGCGTTTGCACCTGGGAGGAGACGCCTCGCCTTGCTTCCGTCCGGCAATGTGATACTGCCGCTGATCGCAATCTTCGTCGTGCTGCTGGGCCTCGTCTTCGGCAGCTTCCTCAACGTGTGCATTTCGCGCCTGCCGAAGCATGAATCGGTGGTACGGCCGCGTTCGCACTGCCCGCAGTGCGGAACCGCCATTCGCGCCTCGGACAATGTTCCCCTGCTCAGCTGGGCGGTGCTGCGTGGGCGATGCCGCAGTTGCCGGCGGCGCATCGCATGGCGGTATCCCGCCATAGAAGCAGGACTGGCGGCGCTGTTTCTGCTCGCGTATTTGCGTTTCGGATTGAGCGTCTCCGGAATCGGCATTATGGTGCTGAGCTTTCTGCTGCTCGGCCTCGCTGCGATGGACGCGGAGACCATGCGCCTGCCCGATGCCTTCACGCTGCCCGGCATTTTGCTTGGCATCGCATTTGCAGGACTGCTGCCGGCGCCCACGCTCGCCGATCATCTGGCGCATGCGGGCCTGGCAGCGCTGGGCGCTGTCGTCGGAGCGCTGGTGATTCTCACCATCCGCTGGATTTACTACTTCTGGCGCGGCGTCGAGGGCATGGGCATCGGCGACGCAAAACTGCTGGCGATGATCGCGGCCTGGCTCGGCCCCACCCTGACTCTGGTTACGCTCTTCTGCGGCGCACTCAGCGCCTCTGTCGTTGGACTGCTGTGGATCGCTGTGGCGCGCAGGAAAGAAAGCCCTATGACGGCGCGCATTCCCTTCGGATCGTTCCTGTGCGGCGCGGCGCTGTATGCGATCTATCAGGGGCAGGCCAACGTCGGTTGGTATATGCAGTTTTTTCGGTAGTCACGCCTGCGCAGGCGTAATCACGCCGCGGCATTCGCCGAACCCGATGCGTGGATAGCCTTCGCGCTCGCACCACGCGCGGAAGATCACCTCATCGCCATCTTCGAGGAATTTGCGCTGCTCGCCATTCGGCAATTGCAACGGTTCGGCGCCCCGTTTGGTGCGTTCGAGCAGCGAACCGACGGAATCCGGCGTCGGCCCGGAGACGGTTCCGGTCGCCAGCAGATCGCCGGGACGCAAATTGCAACCGTTGCTGGTGTGATGCGTCAGCATCTGTGCCGGTGTCCAGTACAAATCACGCAGATTGCCGAGGCTGACCCGGAACGGCCGATCGCCGGCAGCGTGCATTTTCGTCGTCAGGAGGGACACTTCGAGATGGATGTCGAACGCGCCCTGCTGCTGATCTTCTTCCGACCAGAGGTACGGCAGCGGCTTCGGATCGCCGTCTGGCCGCGGAGCTACGGAGACTCGGTAGGGCTCGAGCGCGTCCAGCGTGACCACCCAGGGAGAGATTGTAGTGGCGAAGCTCTTGCCGAGAAACGGGCCAAGCGGCTGGTATTCCCAGGACTGGATATCGCGTGCAGACCAGTCGTTGACGAGGCAGAAGCCAAAGATGTGGTGTTTTGCCTGATTAATCGGCACAGGCGTGCCAAGTTGGTTGAAATCGCCGACGAAGAATCCCATCTCCAGTTCGTAATCGAGCATGCGGATGGGGCCAAACTTCGGTTCGGCCGCATCGGTGGGCTTTGTCTGGCCCGACGGGCGGCGCACCTCGGTTCCGCTGATGACGATTGAGGAGGCACGGCCGTGATAACCGATTGGGACGTATTTGTAATTCGGCAGCAGCGGATTGTCCGGGCGAAACAGACGGCCCACATTCGTCGCGTGATGAATCGAGGCGTAAAAGTCGGTGTAGTCGCCGATGTTGAACGGCACCACCATGCGGACACTGTTCCGCGGGATGAGGTGCGGCTCGAGCTGGGAACGATATTGGGAATCCGTCAGCAGTTCGGTCAGGCGTTGCCGGATTTCCCGTGCCCGCAACGGTTCACCGCTGATTGCATTCGAAAAGAACGGCGGGGTTAATTTTCCGAGAAGGCCGGCATCAACGCACCCTCGCAGGTAAACAATCTCATCACCAATCGCGAACCCAATGTCCTGCCGCGTGCCGGCTTCGAATTTCCCAAACGGCAAATTCTCAACAGGAAAATCGCTCTCCGGATCATTCGCCGACTCAACCCAGCACCGCTTCCTCACAGGACGTTCTCAGTGACGGGAATCCAGTGCATCTTCATCAGTTCGACTACCGGATCCCGGAACGAGCACGAGCCGAAGCCGACGGCGAACTGGGCGCGAGCGCTTTTGATCTGCTCCACAGTGACCGAATGGCTCGCCCAGTGGATCGCATCCGGTTCCAGGCGGAATCCCTGCTGGCTCTCGACCGACAAAGTCGCGGCAAGCCCCTTTTCGTCCGATCCCGCCCATGCCTGTACTCCGGCCAGCAGGACGTTCAGAAATCCATGCATGGTTGCGGTCGCTTTGCTGCCCTCAAACAGCGGATATGCTCCGCGCGTCGTGTGGTGCAGTCCCGCCGTGGCCTTGAAGGGCACGCCCTGCTCCGCGCAGGCCAGCAGAAATCGGGCAATGATGGGCACCGGCGGGATGCTCTCCGGGCTCAGACCGCCGGTGCGAATTTTGGCGCGCGCGCCCTGTGCATCGAGCATGGGCAGGAACTCACCGGCCTTGTCCGGCGGAAACTCAATGTAGCGCGGCTTATCGTGCGGCAGAAGGTCGAGCAAGCGCGTCGCGGTGCGCAGATCGGGCGCGCGCCCTTCGAATGCTGCGAAGAACGCCGCCCCCTGCTGAAATTTATCGATCGTGTGCACGTCAGCGTCAGGATTGTCGCAGATGACGCTGAGCGTCCAGGGCTGGCTCTGCTCATCGCAACACACGGCGGCAAAAGTCTGCGCAAATTCCGGCAGGCGGGGCGCGGAAACGATAAAGTTGCCGAGCATCCACGAGGTATCGCTCTCGATCGCGCGCTTGTACTCGCGGACGGCGCGCTCCATCGTAAGAGCGGCCGGCGGAAAGAGCCCCGCGTAATCGATCACTCGCGTGAACAGGGCCTCAACTGCGTTCACTTTTTCGGCTCCCGGAAATGCTTCTTCAGTCCCTGCCAGCATTCATAGTATTCGTGCTGCAGGATTTTTGTTTCAAGAGCGAATTTCGTCGGGCGAACAGGGAGTCCCGTCTCGAACATGAAGGCCAGCGTGTTGTCCAGCTTCACAGGCTTCAGCTCAGCGCTGCTGGCCTTCTCCCAGGTCTCGGCGTCCGGCCCGTGGCCGGACATGCAGTTGTGCAGGCTGGCGCCGCCGGGCAGGAATCCTTCTGCCTTGGCATCGTACGCGCCGAAGACGAGGCCCATGAACTCGTTCATCATATTGCGATGAAACCATGGTGGACGGAACGTGTGCTCCGCCACCATCCAGCGCGGCGGGAAGATAACGAAGTCCACATTGGCGGTGCCGGGCAGGACCGACGGCGACGTAAGCACGGTGTAGATGGACGGATCCGGATGATCGAAACTCACCGTGTTGATGCAGTTGTAGCGCGACAGATCGTATTTGTACGGCGCGTAATTGCCGTGCCACGCCACCACGTCGAGCGGCGAGTGATCGACTTCGGCTTCCCACAAGCGGCCAAGGAACTTCGCCACAACGCGGAAATCACCCTCAGCGTCTTCGTAGGCGGCAACAGGCGCAAGGAAATCCCGCGGATTGGCCAGACCGTTGGCGCCAATCGGCCCAAGGTCCGGTAGGCGAAAAGGCAGGCCGTAGTTCTCGCAGATGTACCCGCGCGACGGCCCCTCGAGCTCGACGCAAATCTTGATGCCGCGCGGAATGATCGCAATTTCGCCGGGAGCGACCCCGAGAATGCCAAGCTCTGTCGCCATGCGCAGAGTTCCCTGCTGCGGCACGATCAGCATTTCCCCGTCGGCGTTGTAGAAGTACCGGCCCTTCATCGATGCATTGGCCGCGTAGAGATGCACGCCAACGCCGATCTGCATGGCCGGATCGCCGCTGCCGCCCATCGTGGTAATGCCCTCGACAAAATCGGTGGGCTTGTCGGGCATGGGGATCGGGTTCCACCGCATTTGGTTGGGCGGAGTGGGTGCTTCAGTAAATGGACCGCTGCGAAAGAGCCCTGCCCCGATTTCCGAAAAGGGCTTATGCGTGACCGACGGGCGAATTCGATATGTCCAGGTGCGGCGATTCGTCGCGCGCGGCGCAGTGAATGCCGTGCCGCTCAGTTGCTCCGTATATAGCCCAAGCGCGGACTTCTGCGGCGCGTTCTGTCCCTGCGGCAGCGCGCTGGCAACCGCCTCCGTGGCAAATTCGTTTCCAAAACCTGACTGGTACCTCAGCTCCGCCTGGGGCATGCCTGCTTCTCCTCCGCTCGACCGGATTGGTGGCGCGGAGCGATTCCGCGCGAAAACCTAATACCGTAACGGGCGGCAGGCAGCTTTGGCAACTGGGCTGCCGGTGCGGTTCCGACGTCAGCCTTCTTTGATCACCGTGGACCGCAGCTTCTCCTTCGACTCCCGCGTCTCCTCTTCCATCAGCCAGCGGCGCAGCTGCAGGATGTCGTTCGCCCGGGCGACACCGATGGGCTTGCGCGGAATACCGTTGGAATCGACGACCACTACGTTCTCTGTGTTTCTGAGCATCATGTCGCGATGCACCTGGTCAACCGATTCGCCGGGGAATGCCAGCACGAAGTCGCGTCGCGCCAGCTCGCGCATCCTGTAGTGGTGGTCGGGCGGTTCGGTCCGCAGCAGATCGTGCGGCTCCACGATCCCGAGCAGGCCGCCGGCCGGGTCGACCACGGGGAAGAGCGTCTCGTCGTCGGGAACGAATCTTTCCAGCACGTGACGGAGTTCGTCGTCGGCGCTGAACACTTTGAACTGTTTTCGCATCACCTGATCGATCCGCGCGCGCATCAGCACGGGCACCGAATAATCCTGCAGGACGATGAGACCGCGCTTGACCAGCTTCACCGTCATGATGGAGTCGCGGCTGCACAGACGGACGAAGCCGTCAGAGATCATCACGCACACGATCAGCGGCAGCAGTGAGTTGGGGTTGTGGCTCAGTTCAAAGAGGAACACGATGCTGGTGAAAGGAGCGCGCGCGATGCCTCCGAACACGGCAGCCATGGCCACCAGAGCGTAAAACGCGGGATCGCTGACGACGGTGGGCAGCAGATGTTTCATGCCGGTCGCGAAGGCCGCGCCCAGTCCTCCGCCCACGACGAGCGATGGCGCGAAGACGCCGCCCGTGGTTCCGGATCCCAGCGAAATGACCAGTGCCCAGAACTTCGCGATCGAGATGCCGATCAGGTGTCCGGTGGTGAGCCGGTCGTTCAGCATGTCGCGGATGGTGTCGTAGCTGGTGCCGAACACCTGCGGATAGAAGTAGCCGAGCACGCCGAGGATAAGCGCGCCGATCACCGGTGACCAGATCAGCGCATGCCGAATGGGCAACTCGTCAAAGAAGTCCTCGAGCCAGGAGAGCACCCGGATCATAATAACGCCGACAATGCCCATCAGGATTCCGAGAATAGCGAACAGCCAAAGCTCGCGCATGCCGGTCAGTTTGAAGGCGGGCGTCGGAAAGAGCGGCGCCCATCCCGCGAAGTGAATGCGTACGCCGGTAGCGACGGCGGCAGCCAGAGCTACGGGTATAAACGACCGCGCGCGCAGTTCGAACAGCAGCAGTTCGACGGCAACCAGCACTCCGGCCAATGGCGCAGTGAAGGTAGCCGCCATGCCCGCTGCCGCGCCCGATGCGAGCAGAACGCGGCGGTAGTACGGTGAGAGCCCAATCGACTGGCCGAACAGCGAACCGATCGCTGCGCCGGTCTGGATGATCGGACCTTCGGCGCCGAACGGGCCGCCGGTGCCGATGGCAAATGCCGTCGCCAGCGGCTTCAGAATCGCGACGCGCAGCCGCATGCGGCTGTGTCCGAAAAGAACGGATTCCATCGCCTCTGGAATGCCGTGCCCCTTGAGCGTTGGCTCCCAGAAGTGGATCATGATGCCGACCAGCAGGCCACCGATCGGAGGTATCAAAATCACCCAGGCGCCGAGATGATGGTGCGCGGGGTTGGTGATCGCGAAGGAGAAGCGGCCGTAAAAGAAAATGTTCGTGAAGAGGTAGATCAGTTCCAGCAGACCCTGCGCGACCAGTCCGCCAACGAAGCCGACCAGAACAGCGAAACCGCAGATGCGGATGACCTGCGGCTCAAGGGCGACACCAAACTGACCCTTCTTGTTCGACTGCGATTCGGGATTTGTGGCAATCTCCGGAATCGGAAACTCAGCCATCGTTTACCCTCCGTGCCCTTGGGATCTGCACGTGTTGCGTGTCAGGGTGCCTGCGAAGCTCGCACGACCTCGGCCAGCTCGGCGACTGTTTGTTTGCCCGTCGCACGCGCGGCCAGTTCGTCCTCATGCCGCGTCTTCAGTGCGTGGAGGATGTCGGTCTTCGTCACCAGCCCCTGAATCTTGCCTTCGGTTGAAACCACCAGCAGCATCGGTTGCTTGTGCTCGCCCAGCAACAGCCGCAGCGCTTCGCGCACATCGCAGTCGGGAGCGATCCGCCCGATCCGCGCATCTATGAGATCCCGCAACCGAGTCGTTCGCCACTTATCCGGCGGCGTGTGCAGCATGGACCACAGCGTCACAGCGCCACGCAGCTCGCCTCCGTCAAACACCGGGAAGGCCTCGTGGTGCGCGTGGGGCGACAGCATCCCGACAAACTCATGAACCGTAAGTGAAGCCTGAGCGGAGACCAGGCTTTGCTGCATTACTTCGCTGACCGGCGCCTCCACAAGCTCCTGAATCTTGATGCCCTCATGCAGCCGCTGGTCTCCCGAGGCGGAGGCATCGCCGGAAATCGCGTAGGCGACTGCCGCACCGATCAGCGCGGGAATAATGAAGGCGTGGGCACCGGTGGCTTCGGCCACGAATACGGCCGCAGCCAGCGGCGTCTTGTATCCGGCGGAGATAAAGGCCGCCATGCCGACGGCAGCATAGAGTCCAAGGTTGGGGCTGTGCACAATGGACTGCGCGAATGCCGTTCCCAGCGAGCCGCCGGTGAGAAACAGCGGCACGAACATTGCGCTGACGCCGCCCGATCCCAGCGTGAAAATCGTGGCCGCCAGCTTGAATCCGCTGAATGCAACCAGCTGCGCGCTGCTGTGATAACCGTTCAGCACCATCCCGACGGCTTCATAGTTCGGACCGAGTGGAACAAGCTGCCCCGGATAAAGCTGCAGAAATCCCCAGCCGCACACGCCAGTCAGCAGTCCGCCGACCGTGAGCTTGACCCAGTGCGGAACAGCCCACTGCACGAAGAAGGTGCGCGCGCGGCGGAACGTCACGACGAAGCCCATCGCGATCAGCCCGATCAGAAGACCCAGCAGCGCGCTCCAATACAGGTCGTTATGGCTGAAAGACCGTGCACCGATGAAATCGAACAGCGGCGCTGAACCGAGGAAGGCGCTCAGCGTGACGAAGGAGACGACCGATGC
The DNA here is from genome assembly GCA_035933815.1 of Acidobacteriaceae bacterium. GTDB lineage: Bacteria > Acidobacteriota > Terriglobia > Terriglobales > Acidobacteriaceae > Palsa-343. Next base: position 49,178 of record DASYYN010000077.1, on the reverse strand, counting down.
GATCAGCGACGGAACTAACGCCTCATGTGCCAGGTCGTCGCGATACGGCATTTCGAGCGCGAACACGATGCCGGTAAGCGGTGCGCGAAAGACGGCGGACATGCCGGCCGCAGCGCCGCAGATCAGCATGATCCGGCGGTCGCGGGCATCCATATGCATGACGGGGCGAAATTTCGCCCACAGCCAGGAGCCGATCGCTCCGCCGCTGTAAATGCTGGGCCCCTCGAGCGCGGCGCTGCCTCCGCCGCCCACCGAAGTGATCGCGGCGATGATCTTCGCCACGAAGGGGCGCATGTCGATGTCACCCTCGTGCTCGTGATACGAGCGGATGACCTCTTCCGTCGAATGCTCGTCGGGATCGGGAGTGAAAACCTGCATGATGATGCCGGTCAGCGCAAAGGCCAGCACCAGCCCGGGGACAATCGCCCAGTGATGATGAAGGTAATACGCCAGCACCACCGGCCAGATGGTCCCCAGAATGGCGACTGCGATTCCGGTGACTACCAGGCCCGTGACGACGCCGATGATCGGCGCCAGGATCAGCCACTTCTGCAGATCGCGCGAGTACACCGCCGCCAGGTCCTCGTGCACCAGCGGCAGGTACTTGCGAAGGATCGGATGGTGCAGCAGCAGGTCTCGTCTCCTGCCTTTGTTTTCGGCGAAAGGTCTCACGTCAGGCTTGGTCTCGCTCAAATGGAATTTGCTGTTACGGCTCGTGTCAGGCTGGAACGTCGCAGCGGCTGCCTGAAAGCGGTTAGGTTGCCGATCTCGCTGGCGTCCATCAGCGCTCGCATGCGCCCCACCTCGCGCCGATGCAGAGCGGAGAGCCGAGCCAGCACCCGCCTTCCCGCGGGTGTCAGGGACACGATCACAACGCGGCGGTCCTCGCGATCCTGCACGGTGCGCACCAGACCCTTACGAACAGCGCGCCCTACAAGGCCAACAACCGAGTGGTGACGCTCCTGCAGGAATTCCGCCAGTTCGGTGATCGTCGCCGATCCGCGGCCGCTGAATCCCGCCACGCCCAGCATCAGCTGATGCTGCTGCGGCGTCACTCCGCACTCCCGCGCGGCTGTTTCACTAAACCTGATAAAGACGCGGAGCGCGTAACGGAAGTGGGCCAGGTCGCGAACCATTTCCTCAAATCCGCGAATCCCTTCCGGCGGGCGCTGGGTGGAACGCATCGGCACCGTCATCGCGAGAAGTATATCGCACTGCGATCTATTATCCTTCTCACGGCAGCGCGCCTCGCGCAGCACGGCTGCCTGCAGTCTCGGCCTGCTGCTTCCCTGCGGATTCGGCTTCACTTCGCTCCGCCAGCATCACGCGGTGCTGCCCCCAGGAAATGGAGGAAACCTTCAGCGTGGGCACCACCTTCTCGCGGAACGTCCACTCGCCGGAGCGGATGAGCAAATACCCGATATGCCACGAGCCTTCCTTCAGGAAGAAACCTTCCAGGATGCCGAGTGATCCGTCTTTGCCCCAGATTTCGTAGCGCGAGAGATCCTCGGTGCGCCGCAGATGCGGATCGTCGTCTCCGTCCACACGAAATTCCATGCCAGGCGCTGCCGGCCCGCACCAGTACGGATCGCGGTCCGGCCAGCCAAATGTGCGGTTCCAGGCGAGCTGTTGCTGCCGCGAAACCGGCCGAATCGTACCCGATCCCGGGCTCGCCAGCAGTTCCTCCATGGTCAGCCGTGCCGGTACGATTCTGTTCTCCCACTCCGGCACGTTTACTGCGGACGCGGGAATCACCACCGGCCGCGGTGCATACCACTTGCCTGCATCCACGATCAGGTAGCGAATCGTCCAGGAGCGGTCGTCAAAGAGAAAACTGCGAATTGGCCGCTTCTCGCCATCGGTGGTGACCAGAGGGAATTTCAGCAACTCGGCAAGACTGTGAAACACACGGCCTCCTTTCTGCTCAGATTGACTGTCTCGTGCCGGCCCCATTGCTGTGCTGCGGTACCGGCCTCATGTCTTATTATATCGCACTGCGATATATTCGTTGTTGCGAATTATTACCGTAAATCGAATAGCTTGCAAGTGCCGTTTTTCACATTCCCCAGCAACCCCGATGCGTTGCGCGCATCCCCCGCGCGGCTTTCCACCTCCGTGGGGCAGCCTCTATCCTGAGCTGAGATTCTGAGCTGAGGAGGAACTCGCAACTGTGAATATCAGCGGCAACACCATCCTGATCACCGGCGGGACCAGCGGCATTGGGCGCGCCCTGGCCGAGGCACTCCACAAACAGGGCAATCAGCTGATCGTGACCGGTCGCCGTAAGGCCCTCCTCGACGAGGTCACGCGAGCGAATCCGGGCATGAAGGCCGCTGTTCTCGACGTCCAGGACGCGGCGGCTGTCGAGCGCTTTGCCACCACCGCACCGCAGGACTACGAGGGGCTGAACGTCCTGATCAACAACGCCGGCATCATGGTGCCAGAGAACCTCAACCAGCCGGACTTATCAATCGTGAGCTCCACCATCGAAACGAACCTGCTCGCGCCCATCCGGCTCACGCTGGCTTTGCTTCCGGCCCTGAAGCGGCAGCCCCACGCGGCGGTGATGAACGTCTCCTCCGGCCTGGCGTTCGTGCCCATGGCCCCAACCCCGACCTATTGCGCGACGAAGGCAGCGATTCACTCATGGACGCAGTCGCTCCGCTACCAGATGCGCGGGACGAATCTGCAGGTGATGGAGCTGATTCCCCCCTACGTGCAGACGGACCTAATGGGCGAGCACCAGAGGAGCGATCCGCGCGCGATGCCGCTGGCCGTCTTCATTGCAGAGGTCATGGAAATTCTGCGTACGCAGCCGGATGCCCAGGAGATCTGCGTCCAGCGGGTTTATCCGCTGCGCTTTGCTGCCGAACAGGGCCACTACGACCAGGTCTTCAACGGGCTGAACCGCGACGTCGAGGCAGCGCGCGCCGGGCGCTAGCCCAAGCCGAGCTCGCTCCCCCAGGCCCAAGGTGTGATTCGGATCACAGCATCGCCCCGGCTCGCCACGCACAATGGCATTACTCGGCGCCACAGGACCGCCGAGTAAGCCATGTCGGTTGAAACCATCGAACTCAATTCGGAACTGGATCGCATCGCGTCCACCGTCTCCATGCCCGGCGGAACCCTTCTCTTCCGCTGCGGAGACCCGGTTTCCGGCGTTTTTGTCATTCACCGCGGTACGGTGACTTTGTTCGTCGATGCGCCGTCGAAAAGTCCCTGGCTCGCCAAGACGCTCGGTCCGGGAGAAATCGCTGGCCTTCCTGCAGCGCTGACCGGCATGTACAGCCTGTCGGCCCGGGTTGCAGAAGATGCAGAGCTTGGCTTCATTCCCGCCACTCAGGTATCCGCCCTGCTGGAGCGCTCGCCGCATCTGTGCCTGATTGCCGCACGCGCCATGAGCGATGAGATTGCCCGGATGCGCTCCGGACTGCGGGACTCGCTGCCGACGCACTGAGGCCAGTCCTCCCCCTCACCGCACTTCGATCAGCTCCGGCAGAACCTGGCCGGCATTCCCCAGCACGATATCGGTGAACGCGTGTGCGTTCATCGGCTCCTCGGGGCCGATGTAGATCTTGCGCACGTGCGGGCCCGCCCAGCGAACGAAATTCGCCGCAGGATAAACAGCTCCCGACGTGCCGACCACCAGCATCACCGTCGATCGGTCGATCTCGCGCTGAATGCGGTCCATCTCCAGGGGAATCTCGCCGAACCAGACGATGTGCGGCCGGATGCGCCCGCCGCACGCGCAGCGCGCGATGGCCTCCGCTGATTCGTACAGAGACTCGTCGCGGAACGGTTGCTCAGTGCAGCTCCACGCGCCCACGCCGGGCGCAAGGGGGCTGAACTCGCACCGCGAGACGAACAGCTCGCCATGCATGTGCACCAGTCGCTTCGATCCGGCCTTCTCGTGCAGATCGTCGACGTTCTGCGTCACCAGAAAAAAGCGGTCGCCGAGCTTCTCTTCCAACTCGGCCAGTGCGCGGTGCGCCGGATTGGGCTCAGCCTTGCGCGCATCGCGGCGACGCTGGCTGTAGAAGCGCCAGACGCGCTCAGCGTCTTCGCCCCAGGCCTCGGGCGTGGCCACGTCCTCGACGCGATAGCCTTCCCACAGGCCGCCCTGATCGCGAAAGGTTTTCAGCCCACTTTCCGCGCTCACACCCGCTCCGGTGAGCACAAAGACGCGCTCGTCCGGGCTGATGCGAATGCGATCCGCCGCCCTTCTCATAATTCTTTTATTGTGGCCTGGGCTCGTGGTGGACGCGCGGCTTACTCCAGTTGAAATAGTGGCCGACGATGCCCTTCACGATCAGATGGTCGGTGGAAGCCGTGGCGCCCCACCCCGCGCCAAAGTTGATCTCCCATTTGGGCGAGACGAAGAGGTTCACCACCGGGAAAATCTGATGCTGCTGGTTGTGCAGGTTCACGAAGTGGCCGAACTCGCCAAACGAACCGTAGTACTCGACGCCGAAGTTGTACAGCTTCCTCGGCTGATAGGTCACCGTAGCGGCGGGTCCGAAGGTGACGCCGCGCGGGCTCACGTTGCGGTAATAATCCTGCACCACGTCCGGAGGCGTGCCGGGCGGCAGCGATGTCGGGTGGATGTTCCAGCTCATGCTCGTGTTCACGGCCCAGTACCACTTGCCGAGCGTCTGGTCGACGATGGGCATGATGTCCCACGACCAGGTCGGGTTCGAGTACGCGGCGCGCGCGTAACCAATCTCGTTGTTCAGGCTGATGCCGACCGGCCAGTGCCAGCTCGGAGGAACGCGCACCCGCGGCCGAATATGGTCGCCCACCCACTGCACGCCGGTGCCGTTGTGCTCTTCCGTGAAGATGTAGAAGCCGAGTTCCGACCAGGCGTTAATGCCCTGCGTTAGTTCGATCGTCTCGTGTTCCTGCCCCTGCGTCGGCATCATGCCAAAGCTCTTCGTCGTGCTGCCTTCCACCGTGTAATTGCTGTGCAGCTCCGTCAGCAATACGCCAGGCTGCATGGTTTCCGAGGGATAGACCTGAATCTCATAGTTATCCTGCGCGTGCAGGCGAGCCGTGCCGGCGAGGAACACAAGAAGGAGCGCCACCACAGTGATTCCGGCGCGGCTGCGAGTTGGTGCAGAACGCATTACACCCCTTTCAGATTCAGCCAAAGAAAAACTACCGGTGAGGACTGGACTTTCCCGCCGCCTCCGTCACGAGCGGGACTCGTTGCCGATCATATCGATTTCTGATGACGGAAGATTCATGGCCGATGGCAAACTGGCCGCTCCCGGGGATATCCTGGACGCATGCTCCCCCATGGAGACGCACGGCTCGTGCAAATAGTTGACGCGGCCACCGCAGATGCCGCGCGACGCGCGGGCACATGGCTCAAGTGCGCTCCGGGATGCACGCAGTGCTGCATCGGTGTCTTCGCCATCTCCCAGCTCGACGCTGCGCGGCTGCGCGCCGGCCTGGCGGAGATGGAAACGACAGATCCCGCCCGCGCTGCTGCCGTTCGCCGGCGCGCCCGGCAATCCGCCGAGAGACTGGCACCGGAATTCCCCGGCGATCCGCAAACCGGCATCCTCGATCCAAACCGCAGCGAGGCCTTCGAGGACTTCGCGAATGACGAGCCATGCCCGGCGCTCGATCCGGCGACCGGCCTCTGCGACCTCTACGCGGCGCGGCCCATGACATGCCGGGTCTTCGGCCCTCCGCTGCGCACCGACGATGGGCTGGGCGTGTGCGAGCTGTGCTTCGTCGGAGCAAGCACCGAGGAGATCGCCGCCGCCGAGGTGCATCTCGACTGCGCCGACCTGGAGGCGGCGCTCTCAGGCGAAGCGGAAGAGTCCGCCGGCGCACGAGGCGAGACCATCGTCGCGTGGGCGCTGCTGCGCGGCTGATTCAGCCGCCGTCGAGCGGTACCAGGATTGTTACCTGTTCGGACCCAGTCTGCTGACCCGGCTGTGAGAACATGTTGCCGCAACCCCAGGGCCAGAATCGTGTTTCAAAAGGGCGAGTGCAAACTTCGCACGCGCCGTACATTTTCTTGCTCGAAAGGAAAATCAGGCAATGAAGAAGCTGCTTCTCGTCGCTGCGACAGCGCTCCTGTGCCTGCCGCCCGCATTTGCGCAGCATGTCTACGTCCGCATCGGTCCGCCTCCGCCGGTCGTGGAGCGTCCCGGCCCCAGGCCTCACGCAGGCTGGGTTTGGGTCGCAGGCCATCACCGCTGGGATGGCGAGCGCTACGTCTGGGTGCCCGGCCACTGGGCGCGGCCGCCCTATCGAAGAGCGGAGTGGGTCCCTGGACACTGGCGTCATGAACGCGGTGGCTGGTACTGGGTCGAGGGACACTGGCGGCGTTAGCCATTTTCAACCGCAGAGGCCAGAGGACAACGTCGTCGCTCTGGCCTTTCTGTTTGCGTCCGCTTCGCGAAATGGTGGTCTGCCCAGTCTCCAGCGGATCGGTGGCCATTCAGGTGCCCGTGGGGTAAGATTTTGAGTCCCGGCGAGACCTCTGATGACTCACTACTCCACCCTGCATACTCACACTGAATCCGGCATCCACACCATCCTCCTGAACCGTCCTGAGAAGCGCAACGCGCTCACCCCGCAACTCATCGACGACCTCAAGCAGGCCCTCGAAGCCGCGGCCGCCAGTCACGCCTGCCAAATCGTCATCCTCACCGGAGCTGGATCGGCCTTTTGCGCCGGCCTTGACCTCGAGCATCTCCGCGCGATGTCCGAAGCATCGAGCAGCGATCCCCGTTTTGCCGAAACCTGCCAGGCGGAAGCCGAGAACATTGCCGGTCTGCTGCATACGCTCTACTGCCTGCGCAAGCCGACCATCGCCGCCGTCAACGGACCGGCGATCGCCGGGGGCATGGGAATCGCCACGCTCTGCGACTTCACCCTCGCCGTGCCCGACGCGAAGTTCGGATACACCGAGGTTCGCATCGGCTTCATCCCGGCAATCGTCTCGGCCTATCTGCGCGCGCAGATAGGCGACAAGTGCGCCCGCGACCTGCTCCTGACCGGGCGTCTCATCTGCGCGGAAGAAGCGCGATCGCTTGGTCTGGTGACGCGCGTTGTGCCGGAGCCCGAGCTGATGCACGAGGCGCGCGAACTCGCCCGCCGCTTGCTGCGCAACAGTCCGGCGGCGATACAAGCCACCAAGCGCCTGCTTACGAGATTCGCCGAGCGCAGCCTGGCGGACGATCTGGAAGCGGCGATCCGCGCGAATGTGCAGGCGCGCGCCACGGAGGATTTCCGCGAAGGCGTGAGCGCATTCCTCGAAAAGCGCGATCCCCGCTGGCTCTCGGCGGAAGCTTCAAGCGAAACGGTCACACGCCGCTTGCATCGCTAACAATCAGGGACGTCAAGCCGCGAAAGTGGCAGTTACTAAAACGAATTATTATTCGGTTTTTCGTTGTGAGCCGCTCCGTACCGGCGGTATCGTGGTTACGCCGACCGGCGCGCCTGTCCGCCGGTTCGCAATGCTGCCGAACTCGCTGCCTGAGGAGTACTGTATGTCTGGTTTTCGGGCGCTTTTTGGTGCTCGCGCTCTGCGAATTGCCCTTCCTGCCTTCATTCTTTCGTTCGGAGTAACAATTCTCCCGGCCCAGGAAACTCAGCCCCTCGCGCCCAAAGCCGACCCGCACGCGACAACGACCGCCACAGCTTCGCCGATTACTACCAATGTCGATGAGGTTGGGCTCGACCTGCTGATCCGAACCAAACGCGGCAAGCCGGTCACCGATCTTCGCTCCTCGGATCTGGTGGTGACCGACAATGGCGTGCCGGTGAAGCTCTCCGACTTCCGACTCGTCACGGGAGCTCCAGGCACGCAGCGTCTGGTGACCATTCTGCTGGACCGGCTCCAGCCGGGACCAGGCAAAGCCACCCGGGAACTCGCAGCAAGGATGCTCGCGGCGTTTCCGGCGGAAGGATATACATTCGCGGTCTTCCAGATGAGCGGCCGTCTGCGGCTGCTCCAGCCCTGGACCTCGAATCACCAGCAGGTGCTCGAGGCGATCACGGCAGCGACGCGCACTCCGATCGCGGAACGTTCCTCAGAGCTGACACCCGCCGAAAAGCAATTGTTCGCCTCCACCCAGGACGATTCGCTATCCGCGGAATTCGAGAACCGCAACCGTGCTCACCTGCTCGTCTCCGCCCTCGAAGACTCGCAACGCATTCTTGAGGATCAGCACGCATTCCCCTCCCTGGCCGTGCTGCAGGCCATCGCGCGGACGCAGCGGCAGATTACGGGCCGCAAGCTGGTCATTTACTTCGCCGAAGGCCTGAGCGCCAATGGAGATTCGCGGGATGCCGTGGCCAGCCTCGTAGGACAGGCGAATCGCGCCGGAGTCACCATTTGCGCGGTCGACACGAACGCGATGGATCAGCAGGTCGGCGATCGCATGATGAGCGCCATGGCCATGGCCTCGGCTGGGCCCGGGGGTGCGTTCTCCAGCGCGGATTCACTTGCGGTGCACGGTTACGGCCGCGATCAATCGGGACCGCCGGCCGGAACGCTGCTGGGCGCGGCGCAAAACATGACCAATCTCGAGTTTGACAGCATGGAAACGGTGAAGAGCCCGCTGATCAAACTATCGTCTGCAACGGGCGGCATCTACCTGCGCGCAGGCGCCAGCACCAGGCGCCCGCTGCAGGAGCTCCACGACGACCTGACCAGCTACTACGAAGCCTCTTACGTCCCCAACATCAAGGAGTACAATGGCGCCTTTCATCCCATCGCGGTCCGCACCGAGCGCAAAGGCATTGTCGTGCGCACGCGCGCCGGTTATTTCGCGCTGCCGCCGGACAATGGCTCGGGCCTGCGCCCCTTCGAGGTCCCTCTGCTGTCGATCCTGACGCAGCCCAACCTTCCCACCGCCCTCGATTTCCGCACCGCGGTGTTGCACCTCGGCCAGTTGCCCGACGGAAATTCCGCCGCGCTGGTGGTCCAGGTCCCCGTCTCACAATTGCGCGTGCATGAGGACGCGAACACGCACCTCTCCTCCATCCACGCCATCGTCGTTTCGCAGATCAAAAACGAGAAGGGCGCGGTCGTCGACCGCTTCAGCGAGGACATTCCGCTGCACGAAGCTCCCGATGTTCTGCGCAGCCCCGCAGGCCAGTTCCTGACCATGCAGCGGCACTTCTCCGCCGGCCCCGGCAACTACACGCTGGAAACCGTGGTCTTCGACGGCATCGCGCAAAAAGCCGGTGCGCAGCGAACCACGTTTTCCATCGAGCCGGGATCGCATGGCCCCGCGCTGAGCGATATCGCGCTGGTCCGCACCATCGAGCCGCTCCACGCCGATACTGCCTCGTTTGAACCGATGCGCTACATCAACGGGCGCATCGTCCCCGACCTCACCAGCGTGCTCCCCGAGAACGCGCGCAACCTCTCCGTCTTTTTCCTCGTGCATCCGCTGCCGCCGTCGGCCGGACAGCCGCAACTCGAAATGCAGATCTTCCGCAACGGCGAATCGCTGGGCAAGATGCCGCTCGAACTGCACAAGACGGAAGGCCTGGGAGCAGTTCCCTACCTCGGCACCATCGGCGGACACGCCTTCCCCCCCGGCCATTACAAAGTCGTCGCCACCCTGACCCAGGGCGGCCAGACGGCAACCTCCAGTGCCGAGTTTTCCGTTGAAGGCACCATCGCCGCCACCATGGCCTCGACGCAGGCAGCATTCTCTGCCACCTCGGGCACCGCGGAAAACGCCGAGCAACTCAACGCCGAGCAGCGCGACACCGCGAATGCCGCGCTCACCAACAGCAAATTCGCGATCAGCAGCCCGTCCAATCCGGTTCCGCCGCCAACCGAGGCGCAGATTCACGACATGATCGAGGGAGCCCGCCAGCGGGCGCTCTCCTGGTCCGATTCCCTGCCCAACTTCATGTGTCTCGAAGTGACCGACCACTCCATCGATTCCCGCGGTGAGGGCGAGTGGCAGCACAAGAACACCATGGTGCAGCTGATGCGCTACCTCGACCACCAGGAGTCGCGCACCACCCTTGAACTGGACGGCCAGAAGACCCAGGAGTCCATCTCCGGCCAGGCTACGGCTTTGCCCACCGACGTCGACTTCGCCCATTCCAACGGCGAGTTTGGCGGCATGTTCCAGGCCGTCTTCGCTCCGTCGGCGCATGCAAAGTTCGCCTGGAAGGAATCGGACGTGCTCAACGGCCAGCCGGTGCAGGTTTTCAGCTACACCGTTGACGCCGCGCATTCCAGCTTCGACGTCACCGGCCTCAACAACTCCCAGCATGTTGTCGCGTTCCACGGAGAGGTCTACCTCGACGCGGCGACGCACAGCATCCGCCGCATCACCATCAATGCCGACGACATTCCGGAGGCGCTGCACGTTCGCGCCACCAGCATTTCTGTCGACTACGAATGGGTCACCATCAACAACCACGATTACCTGATGCCCAGCCGGGGCGCCGTCAGCCTCCGCGAGGGCAGGCATCAGGCCGTTCTGAACGCCTTTGAATTCCGGAACTACCGCCGCTTCGGCTCCCAGGTGAGAATCCTGCCCGGGCCGCCCAGAACCGCCTCAAACGGGGGCTCAGGAACGCCCTAATGCGCCCAGGGGAGGCCCGGGAATCGCCGGGCCAGTCTTCCTAAAGCTGGTATACTGGGTCCTAAGTCGCTTCGCGTCCTGGACATCGCGCACCCCACGCCGGACCGAATCGCAGGAACTCTGACAGCATGTCCATCCGCACCCGCCGTACCTTCTTCTCCCTCGTCGTCTTTTTCTCTGTCTGCGCCCTGGGCGGCATGATTGTCAGCCAGCAGGTGGGCGCGCAGTCAGCCGCCGACGAGTCGACCTTCCGCGACAGCCTCAAATCATTCGGCGCAGTCTATGACATTGTCGCCAAGAACTACGCCGAGCCGCTCACCGGCGACATGCCTGACAAGGCCATCTACGACGGCGCGATCCCGGAGATGCTGCACACGCTCGATCCGCACTCGAGCTTCTACGACCCCAAAGCCTACGCGCGCATGAAAGAGGAGCAGCACGGCAAGTACTACGGCGTCGGCATGCTGATTCAGCCGCAGAGCGGCAAGGTTGTCGTGGTGTATCCGATCGAAGGCTCCCCTGCTTTCCGCGCCGGCGTCCACCCAGGCGACATCATTTCGGCTATCGATGGTCAGTCAGCTGCGGGCCTGAGCTCGGACGAAGTTGCCAGCCGCCTGAAGGGCGCGCGCGGCACCAGCGTCAGTGTGACGATGGTCCGCGTTGGAGCCACTGCGCCGCTCACGTTCCAGCTCACGCGCGATGAGATCCCCAACCCCAGCATCGATCTGTCGTACTACATCAAGCCGGGAATCGGCTACATCCACATCCATCAGTTCCAGGAGACCACCGGACGCGAGTTCGACGACGCCATCAACACCTTTGGCCCCAACCTCAAAGGCCTGGTGCTCGACCTGCGCGGTAACCCAGGCGGCGTTCTCGTTGAAGCCGTCGCGGTTTGCGATCGGTTGCTGAAGCGCGGACAGGTGATCGTCTCGCAGCGCGGACGCGCCTTCCCTGAGCAGGTTTACCGCGCCACGCATGGCAACGGCGGCGACACCTTCCCCATCGTCGTTCTGGTGAATCACGGAACCGCTTCGGCGGCTGAGATCGTCTCCGGCGCGTTGCAGGATCACGATCGGGCGCTGATCGCCGGTGAAACCACCTTCGGCAAGGGGCTGGTGCAGACGGTCTACACGCTCTCCGACAACACCGGCCTGGCGCTGACCACCTACCACTACTACACGCCCAGCGGACGCCTCATCCAGCGCAACTACAACGGCGTGTCGCTCTACGACTACTACTACAACCATGGCAAGCCGCAGAACGACAAGGACCGCGAGGTCAAGCTGACTGACTCCGGCCGCACCGTGTACGGCGGCGGTGGCATCGCTCCCGACGTTAAGATCGATCCCCAGAAGTCGACGCCCTTCCAGGACATTCTGCTGGAGCACGACGCCTTCCTCGGCTTCACCGAGCACTACCTGGCGCACCGCACCGTAAACAAGGAGTTTCAGGTGGACGACGCGGTGGTGAGCGACTTCAAACAGTACCTGGGCAGCCAGAACATCGAGTACACGCCGCAGGAACTGAATGCGAACCTTGATTGGCTGAAGGCGAACATCCGGTCGAAAATCATGGCCACGCAGTTCGGCGAGACAGCTGGGCTGAAGGTCGAGGCCGACTGGGATCCAATGGTGCAACAGGCGCTCGGACTGATGCCGCAGGCGGCGCAGCTCGAACAGCATGTGCAGCAGGTGCTGGCCCAGAAGGAAGCAGCTCTCACCAAGGCTCCCTCAGCGCAGTAACGCGAGCGGGGCAGCAAATCCTGGGCCGGCGGCTGACGCTTCCGGCCCTTCGCATTTCTGCGGTTAGAACAGGAGAGGAATGGGAACGATGGAATTCCGCTTTGCCGATGATTCGGATACTGCGCAACTGCTCGCCCTCATCAATCAGGCGTTTTCCGTGGAAGCGTTCTTCCATGTCGGCGCCCGGCTCGATCCCGACCGCATCCAGCCGCACCTGCGGAATGGCCGCTTCCTGGTCGCTGAATCTGGCGGCAAGATCGTTGGCTGCGTGTATGTGGAAATCCACGGCGAGGAGAGCTATCTCGGATTGCTCTCCGTGGACCTCACGCAGCAAAAGACAGGGCTGGGGCGGCGTCTCGTCGCTGCCGCTGAGGAATTCGCCCGCGAGATGCGCGCGCGGCGCATGGACCTGACGGTCGTGAACCTGCGAACCGAGCTTCCGCCGTATTACGAGAAGCTGGGCTACAGAATCGTCGGCGAGGAGCCCATCCCGGACCAGATGAAGGCCCGCGTCAATCAGCCCTGCTATTTCCTGCGCATGTCAAAGCCGCTGGGCGAGGGCTGATCGGGATCCCAAGCAGCAAGATCGCCGAGAGACGTCGCTGCAAACTTGTCCGCGGAACCTATTGCGCTGCAGCCGCTTGGCACAGTCCCCTCCGTTTTCTCAGGATCGCGAGGGCACCGGTTCGGTTGGCAGCGCCGCACGTTTCCGCCGCGCCAGCAGCAGACGAGCCGCCATCAACACGGCAAACACAATCGTGATCGTGATCGGCGTTTTGACGCCGCTCTTCACGCCCCACCAGTAATGAATGACCCCGGCCAGCGCCGCCAGGTAGGTGAGCCGGTGCAGCCGGTTCCAGTTCTTCCCGCCAAGCTTCCGGATCGACCAGGCCGTGGATGTCAGCGCCAGCGGCAGCAGCAGCAGCCACGCGGTCAGGCCGGCGGTGATAAACCGCCGCTGGCTGATGTCGTCCACCATGGCCGACCAGCTAAAGCCGGCGTACAGCCAGACGTAAGTCATCAGGTGAAGGCAGGCGTAGAAGAACGCATACAGGCCGATCATGCGCCGGAAGCGCACCAGCCAGCTCAGTTTTGGAAAGAGCCGCCGGATGGGCGTGATCGCCAGTGTCACCATTAGCAGACGCAGCGTGCCGCGCCCGGTGAAGAACGTGACGGTATGCGTGGGGTCGGGGCCGAGTGCCGTCGGCTGGCTCGTCGCCGACAGGTAGAGCCGCCAAAGCAGCCACACAACCGGCCCCAGACAGGCCGCGTGCGCCAGCACCTTCAGCGCAACGATGGAGCGCTGCTTCATCCGTGAGAGATCCGATTCATTAGGGCGTGCGCGCTCAGTAGTTCTTGTCCAGATTCATGCCGCCGTAGAGGCTGGCGACCTGATCGGCGTAGCCGTTGAACATCAGCGTGGGCTGCATTTGCTTCCACAGCGGCGCGCCGATCCGCCGCTCGCGTTTCTGGCTCCAGCGCGGATGGTCGTGGTTCGGATTGACGTTCGAGTAGAAGCCGTACTCCTGCGGCGCCATGTCGTTCCAGGTCGTAGGCGGCTGGTTCTTGACGAACTTCACCTTCACGATGGATTTCGCGGACTTGAAGCCATACTTCCACGGAACGACGACGCGCACCGGCGCGCCATCCTGGTTGGGCAGAACCTCACCGTAGAGGCCGAAGGTCAGCAGCGTCAGCGGATGCATCGCCTCATCCATGCGCAGCCCCTCGGAATAAGGCCACTGAATGCCGGCGCTCCACGGCAGGCGCTCCTGTTTTGAATCCTCGAGCGAAATGAACTGAACGTATTTAGCGGTGCCCAGCGGATCGCACTGCTTGATGAATTCCGAAAGCGAGTAGCCCGCCCACGGAATCACCATGCTCCAGGCCTCCACGCAGCGGAAACGGTAAACACGCTCTTCCATCGGCCGCAGCTTGAGCAGATCGTCGATATCGAAAGTCTTCGGCTTGCTGACCAGGCCTTCGACCTTGATGCTCCACGGACGCGTGTGCAAGCTGCCCGCGTACTTTGCCGGATCGCCCTTATCCACGCCGAACTCGTAGAAGTTGTTGTAGTGGGTGATGTCCTCGTAGGGCGTCGGTGTCTCGCCGGCCAGGGAAAGCGGGCTCTTGATCGTGTTCAGCTTTTCCGCGGCCTCGACCGCCGAAGGACGAGCCATCCCGTGCAGCAGCCGTTCTGCGGCCACGCCGGCTGCTCCGGCGGCAGCCGCGGCCATAAAGGCTCGCCGGTTCATGTAATCCCGCTTCGGCGTGATTTCCGAAGACGATATTTCGCTGCGTTTTCCGATCAGCATGGGGACGTCCTCTACTGTACTCCGTCACTAGGTTCGACGCAGCCCAGGGCGATCCGTCGCAAAACCTCCTGCTTTGGCAAGCGGTTACACCGCCGCAGCGATCCCCAAAATCAGCCAGAGGCCCCGTTACACCGGCGAAGCAGCCAGATCCGCAGCAGGTTGCGGCTTTACTTCCTGCCCATGCCGCTGCTGGGAGTAGATAAACGCGCACCAGGCCATCCATACCGGCGCGGTCCAGATGCTCGCCAGAGACGTCAGCATCGGGTAACGCAGGATCAGAAAGATGGCCAGGCCGTTCAGCACGAAGAAGATGGCCTGCATCGTCCGGTTCGTCCGCGGATAGCAGTAGAGAATGGCGGGCAGAAACAGCACCTGGTCGATGTGGAAGGAGTAAGGCGACACCAGTACAGCCCCGGCAATCACCAGAGCCCCTTCGCGATGCCATTCCCAGTGGTCGCGCGTTCTCCACCAGAACCAGAGGGCCAGCGGCACCCCCAAAGCCAGCGGTATGAACTGCAGCCACACGCTATGTGGCCAGATGAGGAGCCGCAACCCGTTCGGCAGGTTCGGCAGCGGAGCCCTCAGGAACAGGTTTTGTCCCTGCAAGCTGTGCCGGTAATCGGCCCAGATATGCGGATCCCATGCCAGCGCGCTCACTGAAGCAATCACGACGCCCGCGATGGCTCCGGCGGCAATCTGAAAGCGCCGGGTACGCAGGATCTCCAGCAGCAGAATGGGCCAGAACAGCGACAGCAGATGCGGCTTCAGAACGGTCAGCGTCAGCGCGAAACCCGCCGGCCAGGGATGCGACTCGCGCAGGCGGATAAACAGGCAGATCCCCAGCAGGACCACGATGGTGCACTGTCCCGCCATAAAGCAATCGACCACCGACGCCAGAAAGAACGCCACGATGGGGATTCGCCCCGGAACCCAGGGCTGCAGGAGCCAGATGGATCCAATCGCCGCCAGCAGCAGAAACATCTGCCAGACGGCCCCAGCCAGCCCAAACGGCAGATAGCCGAGCGGTGCGAAGATAAACAGCGAGCTGGGGGGATTCGGCATCAGCAGAAGCCCTTTGAACTTGAGGCCGGCGCTGTGCTCGAGGCTCGAAACGGCCTTCAGGTCGTAGGGATTGGCGTGCCGCGCCAGCAATTTGGCCGAGCTCCAGTATTCGACGAAGTCCCGGTTCGGAGACTGCAGTTGCGATGAGAGCGCCAGCGTGACTCCAAAAAGCACGAGGAGCAGAAAGGCAGCGGTAATGGCAGTCTTAATGGGACTTTTCCCAGGCTTCTGCGGCATCGGTCGGTTCCGGAGGAGGTGTTGCTGCAGTGTAGCTTTTTTGCTTTGCCGCAGGAACCGAAAACTTCGGCCCACCGGCGCCGACGGTTATACTGAACAGGTACCCTGACGCAATCAGGACTTCGTGCCCGGCGCCCCCGTTACTGGCCGCCGCCCGCACCCGCTACAGAAAAGGCTGTTACCCATCCATGATCCGCTTCCTGCAAAAGAACACCGGTTTCACCAAAGCGCTCTTCTGGGTCATCATCGGCGTCACCTGCGTGCTGATGGTCATCTTCCTCGTGCCGGGCATTTTCAACGACGCAACCGCCTCGAATGACACCTACGCCAGCATCCGGCACGGCGGAATCATCGGCCGGTTTCTTCCAGCGCAGGAAACCATTCCCACCGCCGACGTGCAGCTGGTCGCGCAGCGCATGACGCGCGGACAGCAGATTCCCGATGCGCTGATGCCCTACTTCATGCAGCAGGCCGCGCAGGTGGTCATCCAGCAGCGCATCCTGCTCGAGGAAGCCAATCGGCTGGGCATCACCGCCAGCGATGCGGACGTGCGGAAGTTCCTGCACAGCGGCATGTGGGGCCAGTACCTCTTCCCCGAAGGACAGTACATTGGCGACGCGCAGTATGCTCAGTTCGTCAACGAAAACTTCCACCTGTCCATCGAGAAGTTCGAGAACGAGATCAAGCAGCAGATCATGTCCGATCGCCTGCACGACCTGATCACCGGCGGCGTAACGGTTTCCGACGCCGAGGTGCGCGACGCGTATCTCAAGCAGGGCACGAAAATCAAATTCGACTACGCCGTGCTCAGTGCCGACGACCTGCGCAAGACCATCAATCCCACCGACACGGAACTCGAAGAATTCTTCAAACAGAACGCCGCAAAGTACCAGAACAAGCTGCCTGAGACGCGCAAGATTCAGTACATCGACGTAACCGAGAAAGACCTGCCCGGCGGCAAGCCGCAGGTCACCGATGCCGAAGTTCAGCAGTACTACACCGCGAATCAGCAGAACTACAAAGTCGACGCGCAGGTGAAGGTGCGGCACATCCTCATCTCCGTCGATCCGAATGCCGGAGCCCAGGCCGATGCAGCTGCCAAAGCCAAGGCGCAGGGCATCCTCGATCAGCTGCGCAAAGACAATGGCAAGGACTTCGCGGAGCTGGCGAAGAAGAACTCCGACGACCCGGGCAGCAAGGATCAGGGTGGCGAGCTGGGCTGGATCAAGCACGGCGTCACCGTGCCCGAGTTCGACCAGACCGCCTTCTCCCAGCAGCCGGGACAGATTTCCGGCCTCGTAAAGACCCGCTTCGGGTACCACATCATCCAGACCGAAGAGAAGCAGGACGCGCACCTGAAGCCCCTCTCCGAGGTGCGGAGCTCGGTCGTCGACCTTCTGACGAAACAGAAGGAAGCCCAGGCGGAACAGGCGTTCGCGCAGCAGCTGGCAACTGAAGCGCAGAAGAACGGCCTGGCAGCGGCAGCTGCGGCGCATCACCTGAAGGTGCAGACGACGGACTTCGTGGCAGCCGGCGCAACTCTGCCGGATATATCTGACAGCGGCAAATTCCTCGGCGCCGCCTTCGCCGCTCAGAAGAACGCTCCGCCGCAGACCGTGTCGGCCGGCGATGGCGCGTTCGCGGTGTTCCAGGTGACCGACGTCAATCTTGCCCGTACGCCGACCTTCGCTGAGTACAAATCCCATGTGCTCGACGACTTCCGCGATCAGCAGGTCACTTCCCTGCTGGCGCGTAAGACGAATGAGCTGGCGGATCGCGCCAAGGCTGAGCACGACCTCGCCAAAGCCGCAAAGGAAGTCGGCGCGAAGATCAAGACCAGCGATCTGGTGGGTCGCGACCAGCAGGTGCCCGACGTCGGTGAGCTTTCCACCGGTGAGGCAGCTTCGCTGTTCGACCTGAACGTGGGGCAGATCAGCGGACCGATCAACAACGGCACCACCGGCCTCGTGGCGAAGATCGATCAGAAGCAGGCCCCGTCGCCCGAGGACATTGCGAAGAATTTCGATTCGACCCGCGAGACTCAGCTGAACCAGCGCCGCGATCAGATGTACGAGGTGTTCGTCTCCAATCTCGTCAATCAGTACGAGAAGGCCGGGCGCGTTCTGCTCAACCGCAAGATGCAGCAGCGCTCGCCCCTGAGCGGCACATAAAGTTCACGCCCGTTCGCCATTGGCGATCGGCGGAAGCAACCGGAGCCCGCGTCGCTCGAATCTTTTCGGGAGGCCGGGCTTCTTTTTCATACACTGCCTGCTGGACTGGACGGGTTCATGCCACTGGAACGCTCTTCGGGGCTTCTGCTGCACATTTCTTCTTTGCCTTCATACGGTGGAATTGGCGATCTGGGGCCGGCCGCCTACGCTTTTGCGGATTTTCTCGCTGCGGCGAAGCAGCGCCTCTGGCAGGTGCTCCCGCTCAGCCCCACCGGATACGGCAATTCTCCATACGCCGCGCTCTCCGCGTTCGCCGGCAATCCTCTGCTCCTTTCTCTCGAGCTTCTGGCCGACCGCGGGTGGATCGATCAGGAGCGGCTCGCCGGTCTGCCCGGACGCACCGGCAATATTGATTTCCAGAGCGTAACGGCCAGCAAGCTGCCTCTCGTTCAGGAGGCTGCCCGTAACTTTCTCCGCGAGCACTCAGCTGAAGAGTGGTCCCGGTTTCAGGGTTTCCGCCGTGAAAACGGGACGTGGCTCGAGGCGTGGGCGCAGTTTGTCGTCCTGCGACGCAAATTCAACTACGCCTCATGGACCGACTGGCCGGACGATCTGAAGCGCCGCGATCCGAAAGCTCTTGAACGCCTGCGCGCGGAGCACGGCGAGGAGATCGACACCGAGAAGGTCATCCAGTTTGCCTTCGACGAGCAGTGGACCAGCCTTCACGAATACTGCGCCGCGCGGGACATTCGCTTCATCGGCGATGTGGCGATCTTCGTCAGCTTCGACAGCGCGGATGTGTGGACGCATCCGGAGCTCTTCGAACTGAACGAGCAGCTCATGCCGATTCGCGTTGCCGGCGTGCCGCCCGATTACTTCTCGGCAACTGGCCAGCGCTGGGGCAATCCGCTGTATCGCTGGGATGTGCTGCAGCAGAACGGCTTCGCCTGGTGGGTCGACCGCATCCGCCGCGCCCGCTTCCTCTACGATTTGATCCGGCTCGATCACTTCCGCGGATTCGAGGCGTACTGGGCAATTCCCGGCAGCGATGAAACCGCCGTCAACGGAAGCTGGGTCAAAGCGCCAGGAGCCGCTCTGTTTTCGCGCCTGCGGCAGGAACTAGGCGAGCTTCCCTTCGTTGCCGAAGACCTCGGCATGATCACCAAAGAAGTTTACGAATTGCGCGATGAGTTTAGTCTGCCCGGCATGCGCGTGATGCAGTTTGGGTTCTCCAACCGCGGAGCGCACCTGCACCTTCCGCACCGGTACGTACCGAACAGCGTTGCGTACACGGGGACGCACGACAACGACACGACGCGCGGCTGGTGGGAGCACGGTGCTTCTCCCGAAGAGCGTGCCGCGGTGCTCGCCTATATCGGGGAGTCCGGAGACGCAGTCTGGCCGTTCATTCGGGCCGTCGCAACTTCCTCGGCAGAGGCTTCTCTCTATCCCGTGCAGGACATCCTTGAGCTTGGAAGCGAAGCGCGCATGAACGTGCCGTCGCGGCCGGAGGGAAACTGGAGCTGGCGTTGTCCTGAAAACGTGCTCACCCCGGCGCTTGCGGAAAAACTGGGCGCACTCACGGAGGTTAGCGACCGCGACCGGTCCGTGCAGCAGTAGCACTCACTCCCGCACGAACATCGCCACTGGAAACTCCGCAAATACCGCGCGCAACGGGAGCCGCCCATCTTCTCCTATCTGCAGCACGGCTCCAGTGAAGATGTTCCGAATCGAGGCGCCGACCAACTGCGGAATCACCAGTTCCCCCTGCCCCCACGCATTGCCGAGCGGAAGCTCCGGCCTGCCCTGCATCTTCGAATACGCGAATCTCGGCACAACTGCCAGGACGCGGCTGCCTCGCAGCAGGGCGACGATGTTCTCAGCGCAGTCGCGGGTTACTTCAACCGCGGAGTACGCGCCCTTTCGAAATACTTCCGGAATGAAATTGCGAAGCTGCAGCGCGCGGTGAATGGTCCAGAGCTTCACGCGGCCGTCCTCGATCGTGTTGAGCACGTCGCGGCAAACAGCAGTCTCTCCCTGGCTGGCGGCCTGCTGCCGCAGATCTTCGAGCGCTCTGCGGCGCGCGTCGTAATCCACTGGCCTGCGGTTGTCCGGATCGACGAGGCTCAAGTCCCACATCTCCGTCCCCTGGTAGAAGTCCGGCACGCCCGGAGATGCAGCCTTCAGCACCACCTGCGCCAGCGAATTGACGGCGCCGAACAGCTTCAGCACCGGCAGCAGGTCCGACAGTGTTTGTACAAATCGCGGTTCGGAGCCTCGTCCGTCACGCATGATGATGCTGCGCACGAAGCGGTGCACCGCATCCACATAGGCCTGGTTTGGATTCGTCCAGCTGAGGTTGACCTTGGCCTCGCTCAGGGCTTTCGTCATGTACTGCTGGATGCGCTCCAGGAAGTCCCGCCGCTCCCCGTCGGAGTCCGTCCTCCACGGCCATGCGCCGGCCAGCGTCTGGTAGATGAAGTACTCCTCGTTCGGGTCCGGAGCGACTCGTCCATCCTCGAGGGTGCTCTTGAATTTTGCGTTCATCCTCACCCACCGGCGCACGTACGACGGCCACAGGTACGTCATCTCGGAGATGACGTTCAGGCGGTTGCGGACGTCCTCGCTGCGCTTCGTGTCGTGCGTGGAGGCGGCGAGCAGGGCGTCCGGCGTGGTGGCCAGCCGCTCCTGATTGGCGCGATGGAACTCTTCCGGGCTGATGCCGAAGGCCTCCATCGAACTGCCCACGTCGTTCGACGAAATGAATCGGCTGTAAACGTAAAACGACGTATCTTCGACGCCCTTGGCCATCACCGGGCCGCTGAGTTGCTGGAATTTCAGCGCGAAGTAAAGCTCCTGCTGATCGATATCAGCGCCTGACCTCTCGTGCAGCAGCAGCGTGTTCTGCAAAAAGTCGAAGACCGACGCGTCCATGTCGCGATTGCGATCCTTGGCGCGCGCGATCGCCCGCCGGATGAACCCGCGGTCCCGCTCCGTATACTGCCCGCGATCATCGATGTACGTTCGATAGACCGGGAAACACGCAATCGTCTCGCGCACTGCGGTCTCCAGCAGATCATCAGTGAAATCCCGTGCGTACCGGTTCGCGGAAGCCAGCCGGCTCAGCAGATTCGTCAGCACATACACTTCGCTCGAGAGCGCATTCCGCATCACGCTCAGCTTCGAGCGGTAGATGATCGTCTCCGGATCGGGCCCGTCGCCAATCAGGCTTTCGTAAAACTCAGTAAAGCGCTGTTCGTTCGACTGGCAAATGAAGACCTGGTTGCCGTAGTACACGAAGTCGTATCCGGAAGTGCCGTGCACCGGCCACTCCGGCGGCAGCGTCTCTCCGGGCTCAAGGATCTTTTCGACCACCGAGTAGAGCGGACCGGGCTCGACCGCCCAGTCGTGCTGGCGGGTCGCCTGCAGCACCTCGCGCTCCAGGCCGTTCTCGGCCGCATCTTCCTGCGGACGCTCGCCGATGCACTGGCTTGCAATCCAGAGGAGCTGCAGCCGGATCAGATACTGCCGCGGATTGAACAGTCCGTCGCAGTGGTCGATGCGCAGACCGGTCACTTCCCTGCGTGCCAGCAGCCGGCGAATCAGGCAGTGCGTCGCCGCAAACACTTCGGGATTCTCCATGCGCAGGCCAACCAGGTCATTGATATCGAAGAAGCGCCGGTAATTGATCTCCTCGGCCGAGACGCGCCAGTACGCGAGCCTCCACGGCTGCTGTTCCAGCAGATCATGCAGACGGTCGAAGCTGGCAGGATCGCCCTCGACGCCGTTGATCCTCTCCAGAGCCCTTCGCATCACACGCCGGGTGTCGCCGTCCTGCAGTTCGCGCCGCAGCCGGGACTGCAGTTCCCTCACCTGCTTGCGGCGCTGCGCCGCCAGAGACTTATCCATAGTCGAGTGCGGTGGAATATGCGCGATGCCGCGCAGCAGTTCGCGGAAGCTCTCCGGCACCTGCAGCTCATCCCACTCTTGCTCAGGAAAGATCACCAGCAGCGCTCGGGGAACCAGCGGCAGGTAGTGATCAAAGTAGCGAACCCGCAGGACCCCGTCGATTTCCACCACCTGGATCCGTTTCGCCTCCAGGTCTTCGCCATACTGGCACCCGAGAATCGGCAGCAGCAGCTTGTCCTGCATGTCCGGTTTCAGCGGGCTCCAGTCGATGTCGAAATAGTCGGCGAACTGCGATGCGCGGCCGTTCAGCAGCACGTCCTGCCACCACTGCGCGTCGTTCCCCACGCCCATGTGGTTCGGCACAATATCCAGCAGCAGGCCCATGTCCAGTTCGCGCAGCCGCGCGGCGAACTGCGCGAAGCCCTCCTCGCCTCCGAGTTCAGGATTCAACCGATCGTGACGCGTGACGTCATATCCGTGCATGCTGCCGGGGCGCGCTTCGAAGATCGGCGAAGCGTACACATCGCCGATGCCCAGTTGCTTCAGGTAAGCAAGTACGTTGCCCGCATCGGCAAATGTAAAGGAGCCGTGGAGCTGCAGACGATATGTGGAAACCGGCACGCGCGCGTCAGCACGTTGCAGCCGGTTAATACAATCGAGGGCGTTCTGTTGCACTGAGGTTTCGTTCGATTGCAGCGCTTGCACTCCGTGCTTTGATGCAAAAAAAGCCGATTACGAATTACACCATCGAACAAATGCCCTTCGCATCGCCCAAACAGAAAAATCCTCGCCGCAGCGAGGATCTTTTCCGGCATTCTCAGTGCGAGCTACACGAACCGCTCATCGTCCTCGGCCACGTCGACGCCGTAGTGGTCGTGGTTGTGATTGTTGTGGTTGTTATGGCGAAACAAAGTTCCAAGCCCCGCACGCAATCCGCTCACAACCGCTCCCACCTGACGAACCGGAAGCACCACCGCCTTCTGCAGAGTCGCCGTCGCATGCGAAATGGAGTTCAGTGTTCCGCTCACCATCTCGTCCACGCGGTCTGCCTGATGTTCGGTCTTTTTCAGCAGCGCATCCAGCGTCTCGCCCACATGCGACGATTCGCTCTTGAGCGTTGCGGTCATCTCCGCGACGTTGTCGATGATGATCTTCACGCGCGGCGAATTCTCATCGACAGTGCGGCGGATAGTGGCCATAGTCGGCTCGACGTGCTTGCTCGCCGCGTCGGCGACGGTGGCCGTCGTGTCCTTCACCTTGCCGACAATGGTCTTCACGTTGTCGGAGTTCTCGTCGAGCATGCGCCGCGCGGTGCGCAGCAGCGGCACCGCATGCTCCTGAGCCAGTTCAGTGACCTGATTGACCCGTTTCATCGCCGCCCGGGCAGCCATCAGCATGCCGAGCAGCACTGCGGCCTGCAGGATGATCCCGATCAGCGTAGCCACGATAAAGATGACCACTGCCCATTCCGGTACCTGAACCATAGTTGTCCCCCGCGTCAGCGCCGGAGCCGCACACAGCGCCACGGCTCCGCGCACATCCCGCTCTTCCTGAGCGATTACGCCGACTCGGCCGTATTGCCCGAAGAAGAGCTTTGATAAGCTTGCCGGCCGGCTTCTACCGCCGCCGAAACCTTGCCGCCCTGCTCGTTCACGAACTGGCGGCCCTGGCTCACGAATTCATCCCACTGCGCGCGGCCGCGATCCACCACTTCCCTGCCGCGGTCCACGTATTCGTTCACCTGTGTCCTGCCGCGATCAACGAGGTCGTTCATCTGATCCGACACTTCGCGCCCGCGCTGCTTCAGATACTCCGTGCCTTCGCGCGCGCTGCTCATCAGTTCTTCGCGGGTTTCGCGTCCCGATTTGGGAGCATAGAGGACGCCGACCAGGGCACCCAGACCCAGCCCTGCCAGAAACCAGCTAAAGCCGCTCGATTTATTGTCAGACATGCGCTTAATCTCCCTCGTGTGAAATCACTACAATGGCGAGTTTATGGTAAGCCGGAACCGCAGGCCGTGCAAATGAGCTCGCCGGCAATCGTTGTGTCCCGTTCGGCCACACTTGACCAGAGTCTCAATCCACAATGGTTGTGATGCCGCGCCGGAGAGGGAGGGTGCCAGGCAGAGTTCCCGGCGCGGCGCGATCCAGGAGCAATGGCGGGAGTCTTAGCCGCCGAGGTCCACAAGCTCTACACCGTCGATCGGCCGCCCCAGAAACCGGCTCCCCAGCGCACGAAACTTTGTCACCGAGTCCGTCGCATAGAACTGTGTCGTTCCCGACCCGCCGGACGCCTCCAGCATGCCGGCAACCTGCTCTGCCGTCACCGCCGCGGAATCAATGACCCGCCAGCGTCCGGGCACCGCGCGCTCGATCTGCGGCCGCAGCAGCGGGTAATGCGTGCACCCGAGTACGAGGGTGTCCGGATTGAGTGCGGAATCGACGGCCTGGGTCATCAGCTCCGAGATGTAAATGCGCAGCACTTCATCCGTCACCGGATGCTCGATCCATCCCTCTTCCACCAGCGGCACCAGCAGAGGACAGGCCTTTTCGAGCGCGCGCAGGTTCCGCTGCTCGCAAGCCAGCAGGTAGGCATGGCTCTCCACCGTCGCCGCTGTCGCAATCACCAGCACGTCGCGCGTGGCAGAACTTGCCTGTGCAGCATTCGCGCCCGTCTCCACGACACCCAGCACCGGCACGGACGCGACATCGCGAATCACATCGAGAGCCAGAGCGCTGGCGGTATTGCACGCGATCACCAGAAACTCCGCTCCCTGCGCCACCAGGAATTGCGCACTCGAAGCAGCGTACCGCGCCACCGTCGCCCGGGACTTCGCGCCATACGGCAGGCGAGCCGTATCGCCGAGGTAGAGATAATCCGCAAGCGGCATCCGGTCCAGCAGCGCACGCAGGACCGTCAGCCCGCCAAAGCCGGAATCAAAGACGCCGATCTTCACGGCACCACCTCGGCGGCCTGGCCCGGAGCCGTCTCCGGCTTTGCTTCAGGACCAGCATCCGACGCCAGATAGGTTCTGGTCAGATCGGCATGGCCCGCGAGCGTCTCCCGCGGCTGTCCGTCCACCAGGAAATGCACCTCCGCGATCGATGGCATGTTGGCGTGCAGCGTCGCCATCATAGCCAGCAGCGTCAGCGTCTCCGGCTCGATGCCCGAGGGCTGCGCGGCTGCGAGCGAACCGCTCAGGTCCACCACGGCGATGCGCCCGGCCGCAGGCGGACCCTGCGCCTTCGGCAGCGGCAGAAAATAGACTTCGTTCACTCCGGAGGCTACGCTCATCGGGTGCGTCGAACCGGGAGCATGGAAGGCCGCGATCAGATTGTCGAGCAGCACGCGCGCCTGGGCGTTGTCATCCGCTGGCATCGCAATCTGCCGCTGCACGGCAGTGATCGACGCATCGAGGTCGTTCGGAACGTACAGCGTCACCGTTCGCGGAGCGCTGGAGCTTCCCTCCGTGATCTCCGCGGGAGGCATCGCGGCCTCAGCATGCAGGCGATCCTGCGCGCGGTTGCGCAGCCGGATCAGGAACGCCGCCATCACCACGCAGGCCAGCAGCATGATCAGAAACAGAACCTTGTGCACCCGCGAAATCATTGCTGTTTCCAGTCGCTCCGCCATGATTCGACCGCCGCTGCCAGCGCATCCGCCACGGATTTCTGGTAGCCGGAGTCAGAGACATCCTTGCCTGCCGTGACATGACCGGCCACCAGGGGCGCGATCTCCACCGCGACCGCCGGACAAGCCAGGTTATCCATGGGCTGGACCGACGCGCGGCCCAGAGTCACGGGAATCTGCGCGTGCGCCAGCGCGGAATCAATCTCCGATTCGAGCTTCACGCTTTGCGTCACATATTGCGCCTGCGCCGTCTGCCATGGCATGGGTCGCGAAGGAGCCGAGGCAGCCAGACCCGACGTATACAGATGCACGCCGCTTCCGGTTGCCGTTGCGTGGATCACAAGGCACGCCGCTGCATGTGCATGATTCGCGGTCTCAGCCCGGTTCAGCGGCGCAACCGCCGCATCGCTCTCCCGCGTCGTAATCACCGTCACGCCGCGCGCCTGCAGCGTCGATCGCAGCCGCACCGACAATCCCAGCGTCACAGCCTTTTCGGCGGTTCCGTTGCCGAGCCTCGCGCCCGAATCCGATCCTCCATGGGCAGCGTCAATCACGACGACAAACGCTGGCCGAGCTGCCTGTGTGGATGGGGCCGGAGCCGGCTGCGCGGCCTGCGGCACTGCCTGAAGGGCCAGCGCCAGCACCCATACCTCAATCCAGCGCATAAATCGCCAGACCGCTCAGGAGCTTGGGATAGAAGTCGGTGGACTTCTGCGGCATCACGTCGCCGGCAAACGCCACCTCGCGCAGCTGTTCCAGCGTGACGGGATTCATCAGAAACGCGACATCGGCTCCCCCGCGCGCAACCTCGCCTGCCGCCTCTCCCGCATCCCGCAGGTAGTGGAGATGGGTCTGATCGCGAATCGCCTCCGCCGAGATGCCGAGCAGCTTCTCGAGAACAAGACTGTGCAGCTGAACCACGTCCAACTGCCGCTGTCGAGCCGGCAAATGGCTCAGGGCCTCTCCCACCGCTCCGGCTTTCGCGGTCAGCAAATACCAGCCGTCTCGCATCACCGCGACGAAAGCCGTTGCCCCTCGCACGTTCCCCAGCCGCGCTACGGCTGCTGCCGTATCGTTCTCCGCCAGTTTCTCGATCTCGAAGTACCCCTGGGCCGCTTCGAGCAGTTTTGATGGAACGAAACCCTTCAGCCCAAAGAGGACGCGGTGCGTCGGCAGGATCACAAGACCCTCCCCGTCCATATTCACAAACGTCATCATGGCCGCGGCTTCCGGATACGGCGGCTGCGGGAGCCCTGCGGTCGGCCGCTCGCAATGCTCGGGAGCTTTGCCCGCCCCGCGTTCCTTCGCATAATTCAGCGCCGTCTCGTAGCGGTGGTGACCGTCCGCGATGATCAGCTTCTTGTCCTCGAGAGAAGTCGTCAGCAGGTTGATTCGTGCCGGATCGCTGATCTTCCAAACCCGGTGCAGAACCCCATATTCATCCGTGACTTCGATCTCCGGCAGAGCCTGATTCGTCCCCTCACCGAAGAGAAGCTCTTCGGCGGAGCGGGCCGGATCCGAATACAGCATGAAGATCTGCCCGAAGTGCGCGCGCGTGGCCCGCAGCAGGTTCAGCCGGTCGGACTTCGGCTTGGCAAGCGTTTGCTCATGCCGGAAGACCACTCCCTGGCTATAGTCGTACAGCTCGCCCAAAGCAATAAATCCGCGGCGCTCCCGCACCACGCCGGCCTCTCCGGGCAGCGCGAACTGCTGAGAATAGGCGAAGATACATGGCTGCCGCTCCTGCGCCAGGACGCCGGTTTCGCGCCAGGAGGCAAAGTCGCGGGCAGCCTTTGTATAGAGGTCACCGCTCTCGTCAAACAGCTCGGGCAGCCGCAGAATGATGCGAACCAGATTGTAGGGACTGCGCTGGTAATAGGCCTGCTGCATGGCAGGCGTGATCTTGTCGTAGGGCTGCGTGACCACGTCCTGCGGGTTCACCTTGGCAGGGTTATAGCGCAGCGCGCGAAAGGGATAGATACGAGCCATCGGCTTCTGTTCCACCGATTCTATCCCAGTGGTTCTCGGTTCCTGCTGCAACCCGGGCCGGCGCAAATTCGCGCTATCGATGTCGCCCTTTTTCCGCGCTGCGCATCGTAAATGCAGGCGGTATGATCCTGGGTGATTCTCATGCGGCTTGGGTTCCCTGGTAAGGGCTAACTGGGAATTGGGTATTGCAGAAAGTCGTCCGGTCGTGCCAGTATTTTTGCACACGTGAGGTACGGCCATGGCGTCCCTCCCAGGGCGCGAGATTCCTGTCGGCAGGTACCCGGGTTCACTCCGGTTTCAGCACCTCGGCATGGGGCTTTCGCTGCTTCTATCCTTCGCACTCCTGCTCTTTGTCCTCCCCGCCCAGGCTCAGGACGATCCGCTGGATCAGGTCCACGTCACCACCCCCCCAGTTCCGGCAACCACCGCGAAAGCTGCCGACCCGTCCATCCCTTTGTCCGCCAATGCCTCACTGCGCAACGGAATCCAGTTCCGTGTCGACACCAACCTGGTGCTCGTCCCGCTCACCGTTACCGACCCGATGGACCGCCTGGTGACCGGACTGGATAAGCAGAACTTCACGGTCCTCGAAGACAGTCGCCTGCAGAACATCCGCACCTTCTCCTGCGACGATGCCCCGGTCTCCATCGGCGTCATTCTCGATCTCAGCGGCAGCATGGGAAACAAGGTGGTCCGGGCCCGCGGCGCTGTCCTCCAGTTCATGAAAACGTCCAATCCTCAGGACGAGTTCTTTGTGATCGGCTTTAACGACCGCCCCGAACTGATCAATGACTGGACGTCCTCCGTGGACGACATCGAAGCGCGGCTGGCCACGGTCCAGCCCGGACATCGTACCGCTCTGCTCGACGCCATGTACTTCGGTCTGGAGAAGATGAAGCAGGCGAAATACCCGCGCAAAGCCCTGCTCATCGTTTCCGACGGCGGCGACAACAACAGCCGCTATACGGAGAACGAAGTGCGGTCGGCGGTCAAGGAAGCCGACGTCCAGATCTACTCGATCGGCATCTTCGATCCCGAGGCCGCCACCGTGGAAGAGCGCAACGGCCCGCTGCTCCTGAACGACATCAGCGGCGATACTGGCGGCCGGCTCTTCCGCGTCGACGACCTTTCAGAGATGGCGGACATTGCCACCCGTATCAGCGCGGAACTGCGCAATGAGTACGTGATCGGCTACAAGACCAACAATGCAAGGCTCGATGGCAAGTGGCGTAAAGTAAAGGTTAAGCTGGCGCCGCCGCCGGGATTACCCCAGCTGACGGTGCATGCGCGTAACGGATACTATGCGCCTTTGCAGTAATCGAATCCTCCCCGCTTTTCTGTTGCTCGTCGCGGCCCCCATTGTTCTGATGGCGCAGAATACTGCGCCGCCAGCAAAACCCTCCGCTCCGGCCCAGGCTGCTCCCGATATCTCCCCGCAGAACCCCGAAACCCAGCCTTCCCTCGACGTCGATCGCGACCCGATTGTCTCGCCCGACGCCGCCGACAACGAGGCCGTCAGCCCCGGCAGCCTCGGTGCCGAAAGGGCGCAGAGGGATCATGGGGTCTTCACCATCCGCCGCGACGTCGATGAGGTGGTGCTCAACTGCACGGTCGTCGATTCCGACGGCCACCTGGTCCAGGACCTCACCCGCGACGATTTCCATGTCTTCGAGGACAATGTCCCGCAGAGCATCGTCGCCTTCCAGCACTCCGACATCCCCGTCTCCATGGGAATCCTGATCGACAACTCCGGATCCATGCGGGACAAGCGCGCAGCAGTAAACGCGGCCGCGCTCGACCTGGTCCGCGCCTCGAACCCCAGCGACGAAGCCTTCGTCGTCAACTTCTCCGACGAGGCGTTCCTCGACCAGGACTTCACCTCCGACATCAACAGGCTCCGACAGGGCCTGGGGCACATTGAATCGCGCGGAGGCACGGCTCTCTATGACGCCGTCGTCGCCTCAGCCGACCAGCTGGCCCAGGGCGCTCGCCGTCCCAAGCAGGTGCTGCTCATCGTCACCGACGGCGAGGACAACGCCTCCACTCTGAACCTGGAGCAAACCATCCGCCGCGTGCAGGATCTGCAGGGTCCCGTCGTCTATTCCATCGGTCTGCTCTTCGGTGAGGATGCCCACGGTGGAGAAGCGCACCGTGCCCGCCGCGCGCTGCAACTGCTCTCCGACGAAACCGGAGGCATGGCCTTCTTCCCACGCTCGCTGGCCGACGTGGATACCATCGCGGCTGAAGTGGCCCGCGACATCCGAAACCAGTACACCATCGGCTATCACTCCTCGAAACCGATGAGCCAGGGCGGTTATCGTGTGATTCGGGTCGATGCGAAGGCCGCCGCGCATCACGGAAAGCTCTACGTCCGCACCAAAGCCGGCTACTACCCCAAGACCCCGGGACAAGGCACCCACAAAACCAGCGTAGCCGAGAAGCAGTAGCGCTTCCCGCTCGCAACAGAATTGTCATCCTGAGCGAGCGATCCGAATCGCTGTGGCCGTCTTTGGGCCACAGCAACAGATTCGAGTCGCGGGACCTGCATTTGGTTTGTCCTTCGAAAAACCAGCCCACGCTGGATCAGTTTCTAGGTCGATACGCCTACGCCCGGATCACGCTGTCTGCCTGCACCACACAGTTGCGTCCCTTATGCTTCGCCGCGTACAGCGCATGATCCGCGGTCCTCAGCAGCTCTTCCGGCGAGTCGGAATGGTCGGGGTACATGGCAAGCCCAACGGAAATAGTCACTTGCCGCAGCAGTTGTCCGCGGTAGCGCAATGCCAGATCACCCACCAGCCGCCGCAGCAGCTCTGCCCGCTCCACCGCCGCGCGCGTCGTGATCTCCGGCATGATGATCACGAATTCCTCACCGCCATAGCGGCAGACGATGTCCTCGCCGCGAACGCCAAGGCGCATGGCATCGGCCACCTCCCGCAGAACTACGTCCCCGGCTTCGTGCCCGAAGGTGTCGTTGAACTGCTTGAAGTGATCGATGTCGAGCATCATCACGGCGACCTGTTTTGCCTGCCGGCTTGCCCTGGTCAGCTCCCGCTCCAGCGCGATTTCCATAAAGCTTCGGTTGAACAAGCTGGTCAAACCGTCACGGATGGACTGGCTTTCCAGCGTTTCCCGCAGGTGCAGTCCGGAAATCGCCATGGCCGCCATTTCGCCCAGCGAGATCAGCGTGCTTTCCCGCGCCTCAGCCATGGCCGCAACATCGGCAGAGGGCAGTTCGATGGTCAGGATGCCCAGCGTCTCGCCGTGCGCGGTCAGCGGCAGGCAGAGGTAGCGCTCCGGCGCCTTCCCTGCAAAATGCGTGCAGTGGATCTCCGAGCGATCCGGCTTCCTCCAGCGAATCCGGCCTGAGCGGATCGCGCAGCAGGTCTCCGGAGCAAACCCGTCGAAGGTCACCTTCTCGACGCCGCCCCACGTTTCCACGCTTTCCATCAGCTGGCGCGAGTTATTGATGATGCACAGGCTCCCGGCCGTCCCCGGCAGCAACTGAGCCAGGTAGCGGATCGTGACTTCCTGGGCCTTCTTGACCTCGAGGCACAAGCCCACTTCGTCGCGCGCCGCGATCAGGAGCCGCGATTCGGCCGCCTGCTGCTCCAGCCGCTCCACCGTGAGACGCAGGCGCTCGTTGGCCTCGGAGACCTGGGCCTCAATCTTTCCGCGGCGCAGGATATCCCGCACGAGGAACCCGAAGAGAACCAGGATCAGCGCCGCGCCGGCAGCGACGACCAGCATGCGCCTTCCCATCTGGTAGAGGTTCTTCTTCTGCTCCTGCTGCTCGCGCGCATCCAGTTCCTGCCGTTCCTTGTCCTGCATCAGGCCGACAATCCTGTGGCAGGCCAGGAGCGGCTCGCGAACCGCGGCCGTCCGGTCGGGTGTCGCCTGATTCAGGGTGCTGGTCAGGCGCAGCGCAGCGCTGGTCAGTTCGGCTGCGTTCTTCGCCTCTGCCGGATCGCGGTCCAGCCTCACCTGGAGCCGCATCGTCACGGTATTCAGGTCGACCGCGGCACCCTGGGCGGCCCGCATGTATTCGTCGCTGGCGGTAATCCGGAAAAGCCGGGTGTCCAGCTCGATCCGGTCCAGTTGCTCCGCCACCTCGGAGAGGTCCAGCAGGTTGTCCTGGGTGAAGTTCACCGGGCTCACCGGCGAGGAGAGGCTGTGCGCGTCCGCATAGATGACCAGTGCGACGATCGACCCCGCGCAGATGGCGAGCAGCACAAACGCCATCAGAACGCGAACAATATGCCGCTTTCGCGGCACCGGATTGGCCGGGCGAGCAGGCATGGCTTCGTCGGAGTAGGTGGGAGCGAGCCGAACGCCCCCATTCTAGCAGTCATTCCTGCGCGCTTTGCAGGGAATTCCGAGGCCCGCTGATCGCCGGGCTCGCCTTGATCACCCTGATATAGACTATGGAGTCCTTTATGGCCGACACCACCACCCTCTCCGCCCTCCGCGTCGCCTCCGACATCACCGAGCTGATCGGATCCACTCCCCTGCTGCAGCTGCGGCGCGTCGTGCCCGACGGAGCCGCGGAAGTCTATGCCAAGCTCGAATTCCTGAACCCCGGCGGCAGCGTTAAGGACCGCGCCGCTCTGGGCATGATTCTCGAAGCCGAGCGCCGCGGCCTGCTGCATGCGAAGTCGATCATCGTCGAGGCGACAGCAGGCAATACCGGCGTGGGACTCGCGCTCGTCGGCGTCAATCGCGGCTACCGCGTGGTCTTGTTTGTGCCCGAGGGCTTTGCCGAGGAGAAGTGCATCCTGATGCGCGGCTTCGGCGCCGAGGTTTACCGCACCCCGGAGTCTGAGGGCATGTCGGGAGCGATCCGCCGCGCGCTGACCATGGCCAAAGCCGACCCGAACGTCTGGCCGGCGCTCCAGTTCGACAACCCCGCCAATCCGCAGTTCCACCACGACACCACGGCCAGCGAGCTATGGCAGCAGATGGAGGGCCGGATCGACGCGTTCGTCGCCGGCGTTGGCACCGGCGGCACCTTCTCCGGCGTGGCGCGCTTCCTCAAGGAGAAGAATCCCCGCATTCACGCCGTCGCTGTCGAAACCCAGGGCTCTATTCTCCAGGGCGGCGAGCCTGGGCCGCACAAGGTGGAAGGCATCGGCGTCTCCTTCGTACCAAAGACGTTCGACCGCGAGGTCGCCGACCAGATCGTTGCTGTTCCGGATGCACAGGCCTTCGCCATGGTCTGCACCCTGGCCCGGAAGGAAGGGCTACTCGCCGGATCGAGCGGCGGAGCCATGGTCCACGCCGCGATCGACGTAGCCCGGCGCCTCGGCCCCGGCAAGCGCGTCGCCACACTGATTCCCGATTCCGCCGAACGCTACCTGTCGAAGAACATCCTCAAGGCGGATGTGTGAGAGCGCGCGGGCCGCAAGACTCCGGCGCAGTCTGACACCCTTCTGCGGCTTGTCATAATCAGCAGATGCTCCTCGTCCTGGCAGCCCTGAGCCTGATCTCGTGGTTCTGGCTGCTGCTGCTTCGCGGCTGGTTCTGGCTCTCCGGGCCGACACTGCCTCGCGGGACCACAGCGGCTCGCCCCCTGCGTGTGACAGCCATCGTCCCCGCGCGCAATGAGGCGGAGCACATCGCGGCGACACTTCGCTCGCTCCTTGCCCAGCAATTCCCCGGCGATCTCCGCGTTGTGCTGGTGAACGACAACAGCAGCGATGGAACCGGCGATCTCGCTCGCCGCATCAGCGCAGAGGATCCTCGCGTAAGCGTTGTAGCCGGCGAGCCGCTGCCGCCTGGCTGGACCGGCAAGATGTGGGCCGTAGCCCAGGGTCTCCGTCATCCCGAAGCAGCGGCCGCCGATTACATCCTGCTCACCGACGGAGACATCGTCCACGAACCGCATCACGTCGCCGTGCTCGTCGCCAAAGCCGAAGCAGACGGCATCGCGCTCGTCTCCGAGATGGTCCGTCTCCGCTGCCGCACCTTCGCCGAGCGCGCTACGATTCCTGCGTTCGTCTTCTTCTTCCAGATGCTCTATCCCTTTCGCTGGGTCGGCGATCGCCGCCATACGACAGCGGCAGCAGCGGGCGGAACCATGCTCGTCTCACGCCACGCCCTCGACAGCATCGGCGGCGTCGACCGCATTCGCGCCGCGCTGATTGACGACGTTGCCTTGGCTCGCGAGATCAAGCGTGCGGGGTACGCGATTTGGCTCGGGCACGCCGAACAGGCACAGAGCCGGCGCACCTACTCCGGATTCGGCGAGGTCTGGTCGATGATCGCGCGCACCGCATACGTCCAGCTGCGATGTTCGCCGGCCCTGCTGCTCGGCACCTGTGCCGGAATGCTGCTGCTCTATGCGATCCCTGTGATCGCAGCGTTCGCAGCCATCGGTCCGGCACGATGGATTGGGATCGTCGCCTGGACCCTGATCGCCATTGCCTTCCAGCCCACGCTGCGCCGATACCGCTCGAGCCCACTCTGGGGAGTCGCGCTGCCGGCGATTGCGGTCTTCTACCTGGCCGCTACCTGCGGCTCGGCGGTTCGCTCCTACCGCGGCCGCGGAGGGCACTGGAAGGACCGCACCTACCCCGCGCAGCCGCCCGTCTGAACCAGACCTGCTGCCCTACCCTCCGGCCCTCAAACCCGATATCCTGGACACTGATATGACTGACAAGAAACACGGCTTTGCTACGCGCGCGATTCACGCCGGCCAGGAACCCGATTCCCGTACCGGCGCTGTGAATGTGCCCGTCTACCTCACTTCGACCTATCAGCTTCAGGGCATCGAGAAACACCGCGGCTGGGAGTACTCGCGCGTCTCCAACCCCACCCGTGATGCGCTCGAAGAGAGCCTGGCCTCGCTCGAAGGCGGCACCAGCGCCCATGTCTTCGCCAGCGGCATGGCGGCCATCGCGGCTCTCGTGACCATGCTCAAAGTGGGCGGCCACGTCATCTGCGGCGACAACGTCTACGGTGGCACGATGCGGCTCTTCAGCCAGGTGATCGTGCACCACGGTATCGAATTCACCTACGTCGACACGTCGAATCCTGACAATGTTCGCCGCGCGATCCGGCCCACGACGAAGCTGGTTCACATCGAGACGCCGACGAATCCGCTGATGACGCTGACCGATATCCGCGCCGTCGCGGATGTCTGCCACCAGCACGGAATCGATATGAGCGTCGACAACACCTTCATGTCGCCGTATTTTCAGCGGCCCATCGAGCTGGGCGCCGACATCGTCATGCACTCCACTACGAAGTTTCTCAACGGACACAGCGACGGCCTGGGCGGAGTGCTGGTCGTGACGAAGCCGGAGCACGCCGAGAATTTCCGCTTCGTGCAGAAGTGCACCGGCGGCATCCTGTCGCCGTTTGAAAGCTGGCTGATTCTGCGCGGCGTCAAAACCCTGCCCGTTCGCATGCGGCAACACGACGCCAACGGACGCGCCGTGGCGGCATTCCTTTCGAAGCACCCGAAGGTGAGCCACGTCTCGTATCCAGGTTTACCCGATCACCCGCAGCACGACCTCGCCAAGCGGCAGATGTCCGGATTCGGTTCGATGATGTCCTTCGAGGTCGGCTCGCGCGCCAATGCCGACAAGCTGCTGCAGGCGGTGCGTGTCTGCACGAATGGCGAATCGCTGGGAGGTGTGGAAACACTCATCTCGCACTCAGCAACGACCACCCACGCAGCCGTCCCCGCCGACGAGCGCCAGCGGCTCGGAATCACCGAGGGTCTGGTGCGGATTTCAGTCGGCATCGAGGATATCGACGACATCCTCGCGGATCTGGATCAGGCGCTGGCGGCGGTGTAGCTGCCAGTCGCCAGCAGCCAGCAGTCAGCAGTCAGCCTCCAGCTATCAGCCGACGAGTTGCTTTGGTACTCTTGCGCGGCCTGCCTTCCCGGAGTGCAATGTACGGCATGACGTGCACGCATTTTCGGGATTTGCAGGTTTGGCAACGCTCGATGACGTTCGCTCAGGCGGTTTACAGCCTGACTCGGCAGTTTCCGAAAGAGGAAATCTTCGGATTGACCAGTCAGTTGCGCCGTTCGGCTGTGTCGATTTCCCAGCAACATTGCTGAAGGACAGGGACGGAACTCCGACAAGAGCTTTGCAGTGTTTCTCACGCAGGCGCAGGGATCACTGTATGAACTGGAATCCCAGATCGAGCTTGCGAGGAACCTGGGATTCATAAAGGGCAATCAGGCTGACCCGCTCCTGGCAGAGGCAAGCGAGATCGGCCGCATGATCCACGGCCTGCTGCGGACGCTGAGGAAGTCCTTCGTTACTGCTTGACAATCGCAGAGCATCCAGCCGACTGGCAGCTGACTACTGCGCGCTGGCCGCTGACTACTGGCTGCTGCTTTACTGATGTGGCCGCTGCTCCACCGGGGGAGCCGGTACCGGAGCCAACGCCGTCGAAGCCAGCACATCCGGCCGCTCTTCGTGCAGTTCCGGCAATGGCGCTTCCAGAGCCAGCTTCAGCACCTCGTCCATCGAGTCGACGAAGTGCAGCGTCATCGCGCTCTTCAGGTTCTCCGGAATGTCAGGCAGGTCTTTCTGATTGTCGGCCGGCAGGATCGCCTCAAGCAGCCCCGCCCGATGCGCGGCGAGCAGTTTCTCCTTGAGCCCGCCGATGGGCAGCACTTTGCCTCGCAGCGTCACTTCCCCGGTCATCGCAATCTCCCGCCGAACCGGGATACGTGCCAGCGCGCTGGCGAGAGCCGTAGCGAGCGTAATGCCCGCTGACGGTCCGTCCTTCGGGATCGCGCCTTCCGGCACATGGATGTGGATGTCCACGTTGCGATAGAAGTCCCTGGGCAGTCCCAGGTGATGCGCTCGGCTGCGCACGTAGGAGAGCGCCGCCTGCGCCGACTCCGTCATGACGTCGCCGAGCTGGCCGGTGGTCGTCAGCTTACCTTTGCCGTCGAGCACCTGCACTTCGGTTTGCAGGATGCTGCCGCCAACCTCGGTCCATGCCAGGCCATTCACCAGGCCCACTTCGTTCTTCTCGTGAACCGAGGAGTCGCGGAACTTCGGCACGCCGAGGAAGTCCGCGAGGTTCTCCGCAGTGATGGTTTCTTTGTGCTTCGGACCGTTCTTCACCACGCGACGCGCGACCTTGCGGCAGATATTGCCGATTTCACGCTCCAGATTGCGAACGCCGGCCTCCCGCGTGTAGCTGCGGATGATCTCTGTGATCGCACCATCGGTGAAGGTAACGTTCTTTTCCGTCAGCCCGGTGTGTTCGCGCTGCTTCTTCAGCAGATACTGCTTCGCGATTTCAAGCTTCTCGGCTTCCGTATAGCCGTGCAGCCGCAGAATCTCCATGCGGTCCTGCAGCGCCGGCGGAATGGTGTGCAGCACATTCGCCGTCGCCACAAAGAGCACCTGCGACAGGTCGTATTCCACGTCGAGGTAATGATCCTGGAAGCTGGTGTTCTGCTCCGGATCGAGCACTTCGAGCAGCGCGGACGCCGGATCGCCGCGGAAATCCGAGGCCATCTTGTCCACTTCGTCCAGCATGAACACCGGATTGCGCGTGCCCGCCTTCTTCATCGACTGGATGATCTGGCCTGGCAGAGCCCCAATGTAGGTGCGCCGGTGCCCGCGAATCTCCGCCTCGTCGCGCACGCCGCCCAGCGACTGGCGAACGAATTTGCGTCCCGTGGCCTTCGCGATCGACATGCCCAGCGAGGTCTTGCCCACGCCCGGAGGTCCGACGAAGCACAGGATCGAGCCTTTCGGATTCTTCACCAGCTGGCGCACGGCAAGGAACTCGAGAATGCGCTCCTTGATCTTTTCGAGGCCGTAGTGGTCGGCATTCAGCACCTTCTCAGCGTGATCGATGCTGCGCGTCTCCTTAGATTTCTTCTTCCACGGCACCGCGAGCAGCCAGTCGAGGTAGTTGCGCGAGACGGTAGACTCGGCCGACATCGGCGGCATCGCCTCAAGCTTCTTCAGCTCCTGAATCGCCTTCTCGAAGACATCCTTCGGCATGCCGGCGGTTTCGATCTTCTTCTTCAGCTCATCGAACTCGCTCTTCTCGCCGCGGCCCAGTTCCTTCTGGATGGCCTTGATCTTCTCGTTGAGGTAGTACTCTTTCTGCGCCCGCTCCATCTGCCGCTTCACGCGCGACTGGATGCTTCGGTCCATGTTCAGCTTTTCGATCTCGATGTCGAGAACGTCGGCAATCTTCAGCAGCCGCTCGGGCAAATCAAAAATGTCCAGGAGTTCCTGCTTGTCGGGAACCTCCAGCTGCAGGTTGGCCGCAATGGTGTCGGCCAGCTTCGAGGGCTCGTCGGTCCGGATGGCCGAGGCGACCGTCTCCACGTTGAGCGACTGCTGCAGCTTCACATATTGCTCGAAGAGCGACGTCACGCGCTGGACAAGCTGCTCGATCTGCGGCGTCATCTCCGTCGACACCTTGGCAATCTTCACCGTCGCGACGAAGAATCCGTCCGAGTCGCTGATCTCAACGGCGCGCGCCCGCTCGGTGCCCTCAACCAGCACCTTGATATTGCCGTCGGGCATGCGGACGCTCTGCACGATGTTCCCTACCGTGCCAACCTGATAGATCTCATCGGGCCGCGGCTCATCCACGCGAGCGTCGTGCTGGGTGGCCAGGAAGATCTTCCGTTCGCCATTCAGCGCCTCTTCCAGCGCGCGGACGCTCGACTCGCGTCCCACCACGAATGGGGTCATCATGTGGGGAAAAATCACCATGTCCCGAATGGGCATCATGGGAAGCTTGCGAAGTTCGTTTCTTTCCCGAGTCTCTTTCGACGATTGGGTCACGGGATTCCTTTCGCGGCTGCTGCGGTCTTCCGGCGTGCCGACCGGGTCGTGGTCTTACAAGAGAGTAACCCATCCACGGACAGGCTGCTCAGTAAATGGGGTTTAGCAGTTGCCGGGCAGGTACCCCGTTGAGGAAAAGTACCCCGTTGCAAACAGTACCGCCAGTCTTTAGACGGACTGGCGGTCGCTTCCGATTCGTACTTTCGGTCCGGCCCCTGCGCCTTTATCCGGCCTTGTCCAGCAGCATGGTCGAAAGATTGCGACTGTGCACCATGTCTGCTTCAATCTGCAGCTCTTTCACCTTCTTATTGCTCGGCAGGTGATACATCAGGTCGAGCATCAGCTCTTCCAGTATCATCCGCAGGCCGCGCGCGCCCACCTTGCGCAGCAGCGCTTCCTGGGCCACAGCCCGGGTGGCATCCTCGGTGAAGGTGAGCTTCACGCCTTCGTAATCGAAGAGCTTCTGGTACTGCTTCAGGATGGCATTCCGCGGCTTGGTCAGAATCTCCACCAGCGCCGCCTCATCCAGCTCATCCAGAATGCCGATGACCGGCAGCCGGCCGACAAACTCCGGAATCAGCCCAAATTTGATCAGGTCCTGCGGCTCCGCCTGGTGCAGCATCTCGCCATCGCGCTGCGCACGGATGACGCCGCCGCCCGGCTCCAGTTCCTTCTCGCTCAGCGCCTTGAAGCCAAGCGCCTTCTTGCCGATGCGGCGCCCGATCACGCGCTCCAGCCCAACGAATGCTCCCCCGCAGATAAACAGGATATTTGTCGTATCCACCGGGGTGAACTCCTGGTGCGGATGCTTGCGCCCGCCCTGCGGAGGCACATTGGCAACCGTGCCTTCAAGGATCTTCAGCAGCGCCTGCTGCACGCCTTCGCCGGAAACGTCGCGCGTGATCGAGGGATTTTCGTCCTTGCGCCCGATCTTGTCGATTTCGTCGATGTAGATGATGCCGGTCTGCGCCCGCGCCACATCGCCGTCCGCAGCCTGCAGCAGCTTCAGGATGATGTTCTCGACGTCCTCGCCCACGTATCCGGCTTCGGTCAGAGTGGTGGCGTCGACGATGGCAAATGGCACGTCCAGCATCTTGGCAAGCGTGTGCGCCAGCAGCGTCTTGCCGCTTCCAGTCGGCCCAACAAGCAGGATGTTCGACTTCGAAAGCTCGACGTCCGTGCCGCGCGTCCGGTTCATCTGCACGCGCTTGTAGTGGTTGTAGACCGCAACCGCCAGCTTCTTCTTCGTCTGATCCTGCCCGATCACGTACTCATCCAGAAAAGCCTTTACTTCCTGCGGCTTCGGCAGATGCGTCGGCGCGGCCCCTGTGGACGCCTCGGTCCGGTCGTCTTCCAGAATCGAATTGCAGACGGCTACACACTCGTCGCAGATGTAGGCGCGCGGATAATCGCTTGGCGAAGAGATGAGTTTGGCAACGGCGTCCTGCGACTTGTGGCAGAAAGAACAACGGAGAGCTTCGTCCGATCCCGTGCGCGTCTTCATGTCCCTGATACTCCTTCAAATCGGCATCAGCGTACGGCGCGACCGCTGGTGCCGAGGGGGATTACTTGATAGGCCGGGGACGATCGATAA
The DNA here is from genome assembly GCA_035933815.1 of Acidobacteriaceae bacterium. GTDB lineage: Bacteria > Acidobacteriota > Terriglobia > Terriglobales > Acidobacteriaceae > Palsa-343. The sequence continues at coordinate 9,162 of DASYYN010000077.1, read as the reverse complement.
TCTCGTCGATGATCCCGTACTCCCGGGCCTGCGGTGCATTCATAATGAAGTCCCGTTCCACGTCCCTTTCGATCTTGTCCAGACTTTGGCCCGTATGCTTCGCCATCAGCGAGTTCGTAATCTCGCGGATGCGGATGATCTCGCGAGCGTGAATGTCGATATCGGTCGCCTGCCCTGCCAGTCCGCCCATCGACGGCTGATGGATCAGGATGCGTGAGTTCGGCAGCGCGAACCGCTTCCCTTTCGTTCCCGCCATCAACAGAAACGCGCCCATGCTGGCGGCCTGCCCGATGCAGTAGGTGACGCAGTCGTTGCGGATGAACTGCATGGTGTCGTAAATGGCCAAACCCGCCGTGATCGAACCGCCCGGCGAGTTGATGTAGAGCTGGATGTCCTTCTCCGGATCCTCCCCGGACAAAAAGAGTAGCTGTGCAATAACCAGATTCGCAATCTGGTCATCGATTGGCGTACCGAGAAAGATAATGTTGTCGCGGAGCAAACGCGAATAAATGTCGTAGGCTCGTTCGCCTCGGCTCGTCTGCTCGATGACCATGGGTACAAGCGCCATGTTCTTCTCTTCTCTCACTTCTGAGGCATGCGGAGCCTCACCGTCTGTGACAGGTATCACCCACGCCTTCAGGCCAGCTTTTCTACCAGAAGGTTCCCTGTCTTCTCACGTCGCAATTGCTCACGGATTCTAGCCAGATTACCCTCACGGGTCAAACGATCACGCAGCGTTTCCAGAGGCTCCCTTGTTTGCAACGAAATAACCTGCAGTTCCCGCTCGATTTCGTCGTCCGGAACCTGAATGTTCTCGGCGTCGGCAATGCGGTCGAGCAGGATGCTTCCCTTCACCTCATTCAGTGCAGACTCGCGCTGCCCCTCGCGCAGCCGGCCAAAATCCATCTTGCGCATGTCCTCGGTCCGCATGCCCTGGGCCGCCAGTGCGCGCAGGCCGCGCTCCAGCCGCGTGTCGATCTGGTTCTGCACCAGCGACTCCGGCACCGGAAACTGGAATTTCTGGACCAGCGCATCGATCAGCCGGTTGCGAGTATCCATCATCACCCTTTGCTTCTTTTCGGATGCGAGATGCTCGCGCAGCTTCTGCTTGAAGTCGTCTATACTTTCGTAATCGCCGCCTAGTTCCTTCGCAAACTGGTCGTCCAGCGCCGGCTGCACCTTGCGCCGGATTCCCTTCACCTCGACGTCATAGGCAACCGTCTTCCCCGCCATCCGCTTTTGCCCGAAATCCTCCGGGTATGTGACCTCGAATTTCAGCTCCTGACCCGGCTTCGCCCCGCGCAATGCGCTGGAGAACGCCTCGACCGTATCCTTGCCGCCGATCTCCACGTTCACATCGGAGCCCTCGATCGGCGTCGGCGTCTGCCCTTCCGCTTCGGCCTCGCCCTGCAGCGCGCCTTTAAAGCTGATCTGAGCGTAGTCGCCGTCCGCGAGTCCGCGATCTTCGCTCACGTCTTCCATCTTCGAGTGCGCGTCGCGAATGCGGTCCAGTTCAGCCTCGAACTCGGCGTCCGTCAGCTCCGTGTCCGGACGTTCGACCTTCACATCCTGGTAGCCTTCGACCGAAAACTCCGGCAGCACCTCGAAGATGGCTTTGAAGCGCAACGGCTTGCCCTCTTCGAGTTCCAGGTTCGAGACCTGTGGCTGCGAAACCGGGCGGACGTTTTGCTTCGCGATCGCTTCGCGGAAGTGCTGCGGCAGGACAGCCTCGACGACCTCTTCGCGAATCGACGATCCAAAGCGGGAGCGCAGCACCGTCTCCGGAACTTTCCCGGGCCGGAATCCGGGAATCCGCGCCAGTTTCTGGTAGCGCTTCACGACATTGCGAAACGTCTTCGACACCTCGTCGGCCGGAACCTCGACCTCGACTTCGCGGGTGCACTCCGGATTCAGCGTCGGCTGTGCCTGCGCGTGCTCGTGCTCATGATGCTCATGGCCTTCGTGGTCATGGCCTTCGTGGTGGTGTTCCGTCGCTTCGCTCTCTGCACTCGTTGCGGGAGTTGTCTCGGTGTCTGCTGATGTCAATGGATGCCTTCCAGATCCGCAGCCCCGGTCCGGATACGCTGGCCGTGCAGTGCGCCCGTGGGAGATGCGGCGAAATTCGCTTGTGCTCAGGCGTATTCGATATGCGCTGAACGCTGTCTTCTCTATGGTACGGACGCGAACCTCCGGAGGCAAACCGCCGAGGAGGAAAAGGGCGGCAGTCGCATCGGATACGCTGTGGAAGATGAGCATCCGGACATTGGGTACCCGCGAAATCTACCGCAATCCCTGGCTCCGCCTCCGCGAAGACCAGATCGAACGCAGCAACGGAACGCGCGGCATCTACAGCGTGGTCGAGAAAGACGACTGCGCGGTCATCATTCCCATCCAGGACCAGACCATCTACCTGGTCGAGCAGTTCCGCTACACCATCCAGCAGCAGAGCCTCGAGCTGCCGCAGGGCGGGTGGGAAACCGCCGAGGTTGATCCGGAGGAACTCGCCCGCGGCGAACTACGCGAAGAAACCGGCCTGGTCGCGGAGAACATGATTCACCTCGGCACCATGTGGGTCGCCTATGGATTCGCGCGTCAGAAGCAGCACGTCTTTCTCGCGACGGGTTTGACGCAGGAATCCCGCGACCTCGATCCCGAGGAGCACGATCTGATCGTCCGCACCGCAACCATTCCAGACTTCGAGCGCATGCTCCTTGACGGGACGATTCAGGACATCTGCACCATCGCCGCCTGGGGCCAGTACAAGCTCTGGAAGGAGCAATAAGGCAGCGGATAGCGGATAGCAGGTAGCACCGAGCGAAGGCTATCAGCTATCTGCTGTCTGCTATCCGCTCAGAACCCAAACATCGCCTGCAGCATGATCGTCCGGTTCCCCGAACTGCTTCCCCCGCGGAAGAACCCGCCCGACAGCGACTGCGAGGTCAGGAAGTAACGCGAGGTCATCACGCCGCTGGGCGTGCCGAGGTTCGTGTGGTTCAGCACGTTTGTGCCAAACGCCGAGAATGTCAGGGTGTACTTGCGCGAGACTGACTGATCCATGCGCCCCGGTCCGCCGCGGCTGCCGCTCAATCCGCCGCCGTTGAGCCCCGGCGGTCCGCCATGGAACCCGCCTTCGCCGCCCCCGCCGCCGCCTCGGCCGCCTTCGACCGGCGGGCCGAGGCCGATCACCTTGCTCAGGCGCATATTCAGCGACACGTTGCTCGGCCCCGTACCGACCCCGTACGGAATCATCTGTTCTCCGGTGCCATACGGATTCTTGTCCAGGCAGCCAAAGGGCGTTGACTGGTAGTTGCTGTTGCCCGAACTGCAGGCGGAATCGGGAGCGAGGGTTGGGCGCGCGTTGAACTGGTTATTTCCGGTCAGATCACTGCCCGTCACCACATTGAACGGGTTTCCCGAATTGGCCATGATCATCGGCGAAGCCGAGATCTTCCAGGGCAGCATGAAGTTGCCGAGCGCCATGAAGCGGTTGCGGACATCGAACTGAGTTCGCCCGTAATCGAGGCCCGGATAGCTGGAGACCGACGGCACGGTGCCGAGGCCGCTCGTGTCGCCCTTTGCGTCGCTGTAGGTGTAGTTCGTGAAGAAGCTGAAGCGGCGGTAGTTCGCGCGCAGCGTCACCATGATCTGGTGCTCTTTGTAGAAGCCGCCTGACTGATACTGCAGGTTATTCGTAGCGGGAGGAAGCACCGGAGCCGTGGGATACACGCCCTTCACCGCGTCCTCACGCGGGAAGACCGCGGCGGCGCTCAGGTTATCCGTGAGGTACTGGTGAATGCCCTGCGAGAAAACGTAGGTCACGTTGCCGGTCATCGCCTTCGAGAGCTGCTGGTCAACACCCGCCGCCGCTTCCATGTCGACCGATGCGTGGAAATTCGGATCGATCGAGAACACTGTGGGCGCGTTTCTGCCCGTCTGTGCTCCGGCGCTGCTAGAGGTAATCACCGTCGGCTGATTCGGATTGAATGGAATCCGCCCGTTTGCATTGCTCTGGATGAACTGCTGCTCGTTGATCCCGTTCTGATGAATCGCCTGGATGATGTACGGTTCGCTCGAGCCAAAGCCATGCGGAACCGTGAACCGTTCGTAGAACCACCCGTAGCCGGCGCGGATCACCGTCTTCGCCGGCTTGCCGTGTCCGCCACGGCCCAAGGCATAGGCCAGCGAAACGCGGGGAGCCCAGTCGCTCTTGTCGTTGATCCGGTTCTGCGTCTCCCAGCGCGCGCCGTAACTGAGCGTAAAGCGCGGACTCACCTTCCAGTCGTCCTGGTAGAACAGCGCAGCATCGAACAAATTCGCGCGCGCGATGGGATTATTCACCTTCGTGTAGGTGTACTGCTGAGGATTGCAGGTTGCCGCCGGCGGATTCTGCAGGCAGCCGACAAAATCTGAAGCGTTGCCGAAGATGTACGATCCGTTGCTCCCGGCAATTGTGTAATTCGTATCCTGATAGGCGCGCACTCTGGCGCCGAAGTTCAGAGCGTGCGCCCCGAATGCGCCGGAGAGGTAGTTCTGCAGCTCGTAGTCGTTTTCATGATCCCAGGAGCTCTGCCCGTTGTTGCCGCCTGCCGAGAATGTCTGCAGCATCGAGTACGACGGCGCCGAGGAGACCGCTGAATCGGAATCGCGCACGTTGCGGTATTCGAAGCGGAGATCATCCACCAGCCTGGGGCTCAGGATGATGCTGTCTGAAACCTGCAGCTCGTTTTCGTAGCTGGTGCTGTTGGTCGCCTGCGTCGGAAGCGCGTACGCCGACGATCCGCCGCCGCCCAGCGAGTTCGTGCTGACCCCGCGGTTAAACTCCCAGCGCACGGTCAGCGTATTCGCTTTGCCGAGCTGCACGTCGAATCGCGGGCTCAGCGACAACCGCGTGCTCGAGTTCCCGAATGCCTCATTCACCGAGGGGGGTTCTGCAACGCCGTTGCTCACCGCGACCGGATCGAGCGCCCGCACGATGTTCTGGTTCAGGTTGTTGCGTTCGAACACGCTAACGAAATAGGACGACGTCTTCGAGATCGGCCCGCCCACGTTGCCGTGCATGAAGTACTGGTAGTAGGGCGGCTCCGTCTTGCCCACGAGCAACGGGTTCTGCGAATTGAACGCCGAGTAATTCCCCGCCGCCATCACCTGGCCGTGCATCTTGTCGGTGCCAGGCTTCGTGAAGATCTCGATGCGTCCGTAGCCCAGGCGGTCGTACTGCGCCGAAAACGGGTTTTGATTCACCCGGATTTCGCGGATTGAGGACTTCGGCGGCAGCTGTCCCCCGCTGAAGCCGTCAATATAAATGTCGCCGCCATTCGGGCCTGCGGAAGGCCCCGCCAGAGCCGACAACTCGTTCTGCAGCTCGTCCGGATCGTCGGAGAGCGAATTCAGATCCTCGCCTTTGATGATCACCGCATTGGCGTTCTCATCGGGATTCGTACCGATCGTCGTGTTCTCCGCCTGGACCTGCACCTCCTGTTTCTCAACGGCGATTTGCAGGGAGGGGTTTACTGTGTGCGTCTGTCCGGCGGCAATGACGATATTCGGCTCGCTGAACGCCGCAAAGCCCGGAGCCGTCGCCGTAATGCTGTAGGTTCCCGGAGGCAGTCCATGAATCGTGAAGCCGCCGCCCGCATCGGAAGTGGTTTTGCCCGCCACCTTCCCCGAGGTCGTCATCACCACGACCGTCGCGTTCGGAATAACGGCCCCAGTGGGGTCGGCAACGGTTCCACGGATCGTGCCATCGGCGGCCGTCGCAGAGCCCTGCGCGGCGGCTTGCCCGAGCGCTGGCTTCGCGCTCATCCCCGTCAGGAACAAAAGCACCAGACAAAGTACGGCGAAATGCGCGGCGAGCGCGCTCAAAGACTTCCGGCGGTCATGCATTTTCAGACTCTCAATTCTCCAAATATGGGACAAGCAGGATCGATGCCCGTGGTGCCGCTGTGCGGCTATGGCTTTCTGTTATCGAGACAGACGAGAACTTCGGCTTCCGAGTTCGGTTCCGTATAGGAATATTTTACGGATTTCCCTCGCCGCCGCCGCTCTGGTCATCTCCCGCCGAGCCGCCGCCCAGGTTCCAGGCCGACGAGAACATGCTCTGGCTGCCGCTGGCAGAAGCCTGCAGCATCGGCTCCACTCCAGCCACCAGCCGGATGGCCGTAGCCTCATCGGGGCTCCCTGAGGTCGCCACGATCATCACCGCATCGCCCTTGTGCAGATCGGATATATGAATCTCCGGTGAACGCTGCAGGATGCGCGCCAGCGCCCCCGACCCTCCGCCCGCTCCGCCACCCGGCCCGCCAGCACCCGGACGGCCCTGACCGCCAAACTGCCTGCCGCCCCCGGCTCCAGCGCCCCCCGGTCCACCTTGCCGGGCCATTCCGGACGGGTTTCCGCCCTGGCCGCCCTGGCCGGCCTGGTTGCCGCCCTGGCCGCCCCGCAGCCGCATCGCGATCATCTGCGCCATCTGCAGATCGAGCTTGCGCATGTCGGAATCCGGGGTCGTCTTAATCGTCACCGTCTTCTTTGTCATCAGGTCCCTTACGGTGAACGTCCCGGCATTCGCATCCGTCGCGGTCACCGTGCCCGCGATGTTCCTGAACGAGCCGGAGACCACTTCTTCCGCCGTCACTTCGCTGCCATCGGCGTTCTTATCGCCGCGCGCCTGCACCTGGTCGCCCGGCTGGATCGCCGCCAGCGTGGAAGGCTTCGCATCGCTGAACTTCACCGAATCGGCCGCGTAACGCCTGAACACCGTTGAAGGGGTCGTCTTAATCGTGGCGGTCCGCGCGCCCTCCGCAATGGTGACGGTGCCGCTGGCCGGATCAACCGACTTGACCAGGCCGCCGATGCCGCGGCGCGTCCAGTCCGCCTGCTCCTTCTGCTGCATGGCGGCTATATCGCTGGCTTTGTTCACCACGACGATGCTCGCCGTCGGCGGCTCGCCCGATATGGCCATCAGGATCCGATCCCCGACAGCAATATCGCTGACCACAATCTTCTCTGCCCCGGCCAGCGTCTTCTGCCCGGGCGCCGTCTTCAGGATGCGCGCCGAATCGGCCACACTCACAGTCTGCGTCGCGCCGGCATCGGTCTTCACCGTGACCGAGTTGCCGCTCACCGCCGACACGGTTCCGATCACCCGGCCAGCCTGCTGTGCGGAGGCCCCTGCCACCACCCACAGGGCTGCCGATGCCAAGAACACCAACCCGAACAGCTTTCGCCGCGCTCTACTCATGTTCATCATTATCTATTGTCGAAAGATGGGCTTACCACTCGCAGACATTCAGACGAGAATGGCCCCGCAAAGTTGCAGAAACACGGGTCTTGCGTATCGCATGGCGGTACCTTCGTGATCATCGGCGGCAAATCCTGCTTCGCAGCGCTCAGGATATGATCGGCAGTGGCGGAAATTGAGCCCCCTTTCCGCTGCAGTTTCGCTTTGAGAATCGAGGCCTTTTCCCGTCATGGCAATTTCCGGCGCCAGCAACAAAGACGCAGTCAGGGTGGCACCCGGCGAAGGCACCAGTTATGGCAGCGCGCTGGCGATGGTCACGACCCTCTTCTTCATGTGGGGCTTTCTCACCTCGCTCAACGACATCCTGATCCCGCACCTGAAGTCGATCTTCGACCTCAATTACGCCGAAGTGATGCTGGTGCAGTTTGCCTTCTTCGGCACCTATGCGCTGCTTGGCATCCCGTCCGGCAAGGTCGTCGAGTGGATCGGCTACAAGCGGACCATGGTCGCCGGCCTGCTCACCATGGGAGTCGGCGCGCTGCTGTTTGTGCCCGCGGCCAAGGTTCCTTCGTATCCGCTGTTTCTGGGAGCGCTGATCGTGCTCGCCGCCGGAATCACGGCGCTTCAGGTCTCCGCCAATCCCTACGTCACAGTGCTCGGCCCGGCGCGGACGGCGGCCAGCCGCCTGAACCTGACGCAGGCCTTCAATTCGCTCGGCACCGTCATCGGACCATGGTTCGGCGCCCTGGTCATCCTGCGCACGGCGGGAAGCATCATCACCGATCCGAAGACGCTCTCGCCCGAGGCGCTGCGCGCCTACCGCATTCACGAGGCGTCGACGGTTAACGTTCCGTACATCGCCATTGCCATCGCTCTGGTGCTGCTGGGCCTGGCAATCGCCTGGTTCAAGTTTCCGCGCATCGAGACCACCAAGGAGTTTCGCCCCTCGGGCATGGCCAAGATCGAGGACAGCATCTGGCGGCATCGCCATGTGGTGTTTGGCGCGATTGGCATCTTCGTCTACGTCGGCGCCGAAGTTTCGATTGGCAGCTTCCTGATCAACTACTTTGCGCAGCCGGAGATTGGCGGCATCGCCCAGGCGGCGCAGGGCGGGTCGATCCATATGACGTCGGCGGCGCTGCTGCGCTTCCTTGGGAAGGTGCTGGGCAGCTGGGTGCCGATCTACTGGGGCGGCCTGATGGTGGGGCGATTCATCGGATCGGGGCTGCAGCAGAAAGTCAATCCTGGCCGCATGCTGAGCTTCTTCGCGCTGTGCGCCGGGGTGCTGGTCATCGTATCGATGCTGACCTACAGCACGGTGGCCGTGTGGAGCATTCTGATCGTCGGCTTCTTCAACTCGATCCAGTTCCCGACGATCTTCACGCTGGGCGTTGCGGAGATGGGCCCGCTCACCGGCGAGGCGTCAGGGCTGCTGATCACAGCAATCGTCGGCGGCGCGATCATTCCGGAACTGCAGGGCCTGCTGGCGGACCGCATCGGTATCCATCACGCCTTCATCCTGCCGATCCTCTGTTACCTGTTCATCGCGTGGTACGGCGTGCGGGGATCGCGGGTCATGCAGCCGAAGGCGGCCTGACACCCGGGGGTGCCAGGGCGCTCCGCAAAAAATCCGGGGCATGCGGCAAACGCCTGCATCGACGTGGGTTCCGAAAACTGGTTGCCCAGGTTTCTATTGCCATATGCGTTAATACAGTGAGCGCGTGAACTGGCTTGCTGACTCGCTAACTCGCTGACTGGCTGACTCGCTAACCGGCTAACTCGCTCGGCAAAAATAATTGAGACTCGAGTTTTGCGAACTTGTTATTCTGAACTTATAAGGTGAAAGTCGAGAAAGGCTCCGCTGGCGGCGGGGCCTTTTCCTTTTGCCTTCGCGTGTCCGGCGAGGAGTGGGCCTTGCCGGACAC